>NZ_JARVSS010000042.1:0-1032 GCF_030209095.1 Pseudomonas sp. lyk4-R2A-8 | reverse complement strand
AGCAGGCCCTGGCGTGCCTCAAGGGCCTGGCCGATGAGATCGACCCGGACCAGAAACTGGGGCGCTTGTCCCTGGGCCAGCGCCAATTGGTGGAAATCGCCAAGGCACTGTCCCGTGGCGCCCATGTGATCGCCTTCGACGAGCCGACCAGCAGCCTGTCGGCGCGGGAGATCGACCGCTTGATGGCGATCATCACGCGCCTGCGCGACGAGGGCAAAGTGGTGCTCTACGTGTCGCATCGCATGGAAGAAGTGTTCCGCATCTGCGACGCGGTCACGGTGTTCAAGGACGGCCGCTACGTGCGCACGTTCGAGGACATGAGCGCGCTGACCCACGACCAGTTGGTGACCTGCATGGTCGGTCGCGACATTCAGGACATCTACGACTACCGCCCGCGCGAGCAGGGCGAGGTGGCGCTCAAGGTCGACGGTCTGCTTGGGCCAGGCTTGCGCGAGCCGGTGAGTTTCCAGGTGCGCAAAGGCGAAATACTCGGCTTGTTCGGCCTGGTCGGGGCAGGGCGTACCGAGCTGTTCCGTCTGCTCAGCGGCCTGGAGCGTGCCCGCGCCGGCAGCCTTGAGCTCTGTGGTGAGCCATTGCAACTGCGTTCGCCGCGCGACGCCATCGCCGCCGGGGTGCTGCTGTGCCCCGAAGACCGCAAGAAGGAAGGCATCATCCCGCTGTCCAGCGTGGCCGAGAACATCAACATCAGTGCCCGTGGCGCCCACTCGCGCTTCGGCTGGCTGCTGCGCGAGGGCTGGGAGAAGGGCAACGCCGCACACCAGATCCAGGCGATGAAAGTCAAAACCCCGAACGCCGCGCAAAAGATCCTGTACCTCTCCGGCGGCAACCAGCAGAAGGCCATTTTGGGCCGCTGGCTGTCGATGCCGATGAAAGTGCTGCTGCTCGACGAGCCGACGCGGGGCATCGATATCGGCGCCAAGGCCGAGATCTACCAGATCATCCATAACCTCGCGGCCCAGGGCATTGCGGTGATTGTGGTGTCCAGCGACCTGATGGAAGTCATGGGCATTT
>NZ_JARVSS010000008.1:0-293859 GCF_030209095.1 Pseudomonas sp. lyk4-R2A-8 | reverse complement strand
ACGGCAAAATCCCGTCCAACGTGCCATCGGTCAGGGTCAGCAGTTCCTCCCCGGTAACCATCGACACCGGGCAGCCGTTAGTAACGGTCTTATCCGAAGAAACCGCCGCATCCCCGTTCGGGTTTTTCCCCGAAACAGGCACATCGTCCACAGGCTCCTGCCGCACCAACACCGTCTGCTGAGTCTTGCTGCGAACGGCCGGCACCGCGTTCGTAACCACCTGTTCCCCAGCCTTCAACGGCGCAACCGGCACCGCCTTGATCGGCGTCGCCGCGCTGCCCAGCAGCAATGGCCGGGCCGCTGTGACATGGGGTTCTAGCCCCGGCCCCTTAAGGTGACTGGCAAGCAATTCCAACAAGCCCCTTGCCCGTGCGGACTTGATGGTGCTCAGCGTCTGAGCCCCCAGGCGCAGTACCACGCCTGTGCCTGCCGTCGCCCAGATCAACAGCAGATTGATCAGCACCTCACCGGTAATCTCGCCTGCCAGTTCGTACATCTCGGGCGGCGGCAGCAGGCGCATCCAACTGACCATCGCCGACAAGTAGATAAACAGCAGCGGTTCATCACTGAGCAGCAGCAACCCGTTGGCAATCGCGTCGCTGCCCAGCGCCAGCAGCTCATCGAGTTCGGCTTGGGAGATGTACGCCAACAGCTTTTCGCTGTTGGCCTTGAGATCCGATAGCAGGTCATACAGCTGCGTAACGTTGTCCCACAGGTTGTATAGCGCCTTGGCCAAGCCACTTGAAAACGCCCCGCCTTGCATGGCGCTGCGTTCGAGCGAAGTGGCGTTGGCAAAATCGTCCCATTGGGGTTTGAAGGTCTTCGCCCACTCATCGCGCAGGTCCGTTTCCAGCCCTGAGATCACCGATTGATAAGACGCGTACAGCGCCTTGAGATGATCTGTGGAAACGTTGGGATAAAAAGTGATCTGGTAAGTCTGGTCGCGGGTGCAGTCCTTGAGTTCCAGAATGCCGCTGGGGCCGATGGTGTGATGAATGGGCGTGCCCATCGCGCTGCCATCCGCGGCCAAGGCTTGCAGCATCACCGGGGTGTTGCCGATTGGCACGAAGCGGGTGCTTTCAAACAGGTGCACCAGGGTCAACGAGCCCTGGGCATCACACCGGGCAACAACCGCGTTGGGTTTTCTGGACGAAGCCGGTGCGATCAGCGCAACGTCTTCCCCCACTTTAAAGATCTGCTCGACCTCAAGCGCCGAAACGCTCCAGAAGCTGTCGGCCCATTTATCAAAGGTGTTCAGGCAATCGCGAAAATCACGCAAAACGCGTTCGATGTCCGGTGCTTTGGCATCCATGGGTGCCAGGACAACGCTGGCAATGACCGGAATCAAGACACGGCCCCAACAACCAGGGCCATCACGAAACAAACCATCTGCAATCCCTCGCACTGTGTGATCAGGCGAGGGACTTTGCAGCGGTTCTTAGTGCAGAGGAGTAGAGCTTATCCGGCGGTTATGTGGGACGTTTCGACAACCTTGGTCTTCTCCCGCCCCAGCACCAGGCTGCACAGCGCCGGCAGAAACAGCAGCGTCAACACGGTGCCCACCAGCACCCCGCCGATCAGCACGTAGGCCAGGGAAGACCAGAACACCGAGAGCGTCAGCGGGATAAACGCCAGCGCCGCTGCAAGCGCGGTCAGCACCACCGGCCGGGTGCGGCGTACGGTGGCTTCGATGATCGCCTCGCGGATGGCCATGCCGTGGTCCTGGTTCTGGCGGATCTGGTCGGTGAAGATCAGGGTGTTGCGCATCAGTATCCCGCCGATGCCGATCAGCCCGAGGATGGCGTTGAACCCAAACGGCTGGTTGAACAGCAGCAAAGTCGGCACCGCGCCAATCAAGCCCAGCGGCGCGGTGGCGAAAACCATGAGCATCACGCCGAACGAGCGGACCTGAAACATGATCACCGTGAGCGTCAGCAGGATCATGATCGGGAAGAGCGCGGCCAGGGCCACGTTGGCCTTGGCACTTTCTTCCACCGGGCCGCCGATTTCGATGCGATAGCCCGTGGGCAACTGCGCGATCAGCGGTTGCAGGTCTTTGTACACGGCCATTTCCACGTCCGGCGGTTGGACGCCGTCGACGATGTCGGCGCGCACTTCCACGGTATTGGCGCGGTTGCGGCGCTTGAGGATCGGGTCCTCCATCACTGCCTGCAAGTGCCCCACCTGGGCCAGCGGCACCGCCGTGCCGGCGCTGTTGGTCAGGGTCATATTGTTGAGGTTGCCGAGGTTTTCTCGCTGGCTGCCCTGGGCACGGGCCACCACCGACACGGTGCGGTTGCCCTCGCGCACTTCGGTGATCGGGTTACCGCTGAGCAGCGCGTTGAGCTGGGACTTGACCTCGTCAGGCGTAAAGCCCAGCAGGCGCAGGCGATCCTGGTCCAGGACCAGGCGATAACCGCTGGTGCGCTCGCCCCAATCAAGGAACGCGTCGTGGGTCAGCCGGTTGGCGGCGACAACGTTGCGCACATCTTCGGCTACGCCGCGCAGCACATCCGCATCCGGGCCGGACACGCGAAACACCACCGGGAACGGTACGGGAGGGCCGAACAGCAATTGGGTGACGCGCACCCGCGCCGCCGGGAATTCGCCGGCCGCAATACGCTCGCGCATGCGCAGTTTCAACGCGTCGCGTGCGTGGGAGTCGGGGGTTTGCACGATCAGTTTGGCGAACGCCGGGTCGGGCATTTCCGGGTTCAATGACAGAAAGAACCGAGGCGCGCCGCCGCCCACATAAGTGTCGACCATGCGGGTCTGCGGCTCCTGCAACAACGCTTTTTCCAATTGCGCGGCGACCGCCTCGGTGCTTTTAAAGGCGCTGCCCGGCGGCATGTACACCTCCAGGATCAACTCGGAACGGTCGGAGTTGGGGAAAAATTGTTTTTTCACCACGGCCATGCCCAGCACGCACAGTACAAAGGCCGCGACCACCAGCCCGGTGACCAGCCAGCGCCGGCGCACGCAGGTCTCGACCAGATTGCGCAGCCTCTGGTAATAGCGGCCGGCGTAGATGGCGTCATGGCCGCCGGGCACCGGTTTGATCGCCGGCAGCAGTTTCACCCCCAGATAGGGCGTGAACACCACTGCCACCAGCCATGAAGCGATCAGGGCGAAGCCGACGATCCAGAAGATATTGCCGGCATATTCCCCGGCGCCGGAACGCGCAAACCCCACCGGCAGGAAACCGATGATGGTCACCAGCGTGCCGGTCAGCATCGGCGCCGCCGTGGAGCTCCAGGCGAAGGTGGCGGCGTGGATGCGGTCAAAGCCTTCTTCAAGTTTGACCACCATCATCTCGATGGCAATGATTGCGTCGTCCACCAGCAAACCCAGGGAGATAATCAGTGCGCCGAGGGTAATGCGGTCGAATTCGCGCCCGGTGACCAGCATGATCACGAAAACAATCGACAGTGTCAGCGGTACCGCCGCCGCCACCACCAGCCCGACGCGAAAACCCAGGGCCAGCAGGCTGATGACCATCACCACCGCCAGCGCGACGAAGAATTTGAGCATGAACTCGTTCACCGCCAGGCTGATGTTTTTTGCCTGGTCGGACACCTTGGCAAAATTCACGCCCTGGGGCAGGTCGGCCTGGATCCGCGCTTCCTCGGCCTGCAGGCTTTTATCCAACTCCAGGCCGTTCCATTTTTTCTGCATGATGACGCCCAGCATCAGCGCCGGGTCGCCCTGATGACGGATGCGGTAGCTGGGTGGGTCTTCGTAGCCACGGCTGACGCTGGCCACGTCGGCGATGCGCAGCACGCGACCATTGGCGACCAGCGGCACGTTTTCGATCAGCGAAAGGCTGTCGAAGGCGCCGTCGATGCGGATATACGCACGGGCGCCGGCGGTCTCGACAAAACCCGACGGCGCCACCGCGTTCTGCGCGGCGAGGGCGGCAAAGATCTGCGCCGGCGTGATACCCAGGGTTGCCAAGCGCTCGTAGGAAAACTCCACAAAGATCCGCTGCGCCTGTTCACCGAGGATATTGACCTTCTTCACCCCCGGCACGGTAAGCAGGTTCTGGCGCAGATCCTCGGCCATCTGTACCTGCTGGCGGTGGGGCAGGTGCTCGGCTTCCAGGGCATACAGCGCAAAGTACACGTCTGAATATTCGTCATTGAAGAACGGCCCGATCACGCCATTGGGCAGGCGAGTGGCTTCGTCGCTGAGCTTTTTGCGCGTCTGGTAAAACAAATCCTGGATTTCACCGGGCCGTGTGGATTCCAGGAATGTCATGCGCATCGACACGAAACCCGGCTGAGCGATGGTCTCGACGCGGTCGTAGTAGTCCAGTTCCTGCAGGCGTTTTTCCAGACGATCAGCGACTTGTTCCTGCATTTCCCGGGCGGTGGCGCCGGGCCAGGCGGCGGTGATGGTCATCACCTTCACGGTGAATGACGGGTCTTCGGCGCGCCCCAGTTTGCCGAAGGAGAAGACGCCTGCCGCGAGGATCGCCAGGATAAGAAACAGCGTGACGGCGCGGTGCTTGACCGCCAGTTCGGAGAGGTTGATGCCGCGCATGTTCAGTTGTCCTGTTTACGGTTGAGAGCCAGCGCCTGGGCGGGCAGCAGGCGCACGGTGTCGCCGCTGTGCAATAAGTGCGCGCCTAACGCAACGACCACCTGGCCCGGGCTGACGCCGCCGGCGAGCAAAGCGTCTTCCTGGCCGAGGCTGGCCACGGTGACCGGGGCGAAGCTGAGGCGGTTGTCGGCACCGATTACCCACACGCCGGTGCCATGCCCGGCGTCGTACAGCGCGCCGATGGGGACGCGGGTCTGCTGGGTCTGACCGTTACCTTGCAGGCGCACGGTGATGGTCGAGCCGAGGGCGAAGCGCTCGACGGCGCCCTGCAGCACATAGCGGGCGCGGTAGGTGCGGGTGGTGGGATCGGCACTGGCGGACAGCTCACGCAGGGTAGCGGTCACGGTCTGGTCCGGTGCGCCGAACGGGAAGGCCAGGGCTTTCTGCGCGGCCAGCTCGCGGTTGTTTTCCGGCAGGTTGACAACGGCTTCACGCGCGCCGTCATGGGCCAGCCGCACCACGATCTGGCCTTCGGCGACGACCTGGCCGCGGTCTGCACGCACGTCGGTGATGATGCCGTCGCCGTCGGCCTTGAGCACCGAGTAGGCGCGACGGTTTTCGATCTGGCTGGCGTCGGATTGCGCCGCTGCCAGTTCGGCTTCGGCAACGCGCAGGTTGGTCGCCGACTGATCGAAGATCTGCCGCGACACGGCCCCGGTGCTGGCCAGGCGCTGGTAGCGGTTGGCATCGTCACGGCGCTGGCGCAATTGGGCCTGGGCGGCGTTGACACGGTTTTTTGCCGAACGCAGGGCCAGTTCGAAGTCGCCCACATCCAGTACCAGCAAGGTATCGCCACGGGACACGTGCTGGCCTGGATCGACCTTGCGCTCGATCACCTTGCCGCCAACGCGAAAGCCCAGGTCGCTCTCGGTGCGAGCGGCGACCACGCCGGTGTAGGCGCTTTGCTGGGTGCCGGCGGCTTCGACCTTGGCGGCGAGCACCGGGCGCACAGGCGCGGCGGTGGGGGTGTCGGCCTGGCTGTTGCAGCCGCTGAGAACGGTCAGCAGCGCCAGGGGTGTCAGCAGACGCATGGGGAGAAGGGGCATGGCGGGCTCCGGAGTAACCAATGGGCAAAAAATTATGGACATAATTTTTTGCCCATATTATGGTCGAAATATAAATTAATCCAGCCCCGGATACCCCCTATGACAAACGCCCCGGTCCCATCGCGCAGCCTGCTGTTTTTACTGGTGGCCCTCACGGCGTTGGGGGAAGTCTCGACCCAATTGATCATTCCCGGATTGGGCGCGATCGAGCATGCGCTGGTGGCGCCGACGGGCTCGGCGTTGATGGCACTGTCGGCGTTTGTCGCGGCGTTTGGCCTGGGGCAGTTGATATTCGGGCCGTTGTCGGACCGTGTCGGCCGGCGTCCGGTTTTGCTTGGCGGCCTGGCGCTGTATGGGTTGGCGACCCTGTCGATGTTGCTGGTCAACGACATCCAGCAGTTCATTGCCGCCCGCGTCATGCAAGGCCTGGGTGCCTGCGCGGCGTTGGTGCTGGCACGCACGGTGGTGCGGGACGTGTGGAGGGCCGAGGCGGGGCCGGCACTGGCGCTGACCATGATCGGCATGCTCTACGCGATCGTGGTGGCGCCGATGGTCGGTGGGCTGCTGATCAACTATGTGGGCTGGCGCGCACCGATCCTGTTCGCGGCGGTGATGGGCAGCGTCGTGTGGCTGCTGGCGCTGCTGTTTTTCCGCGAGAGCAATCACGCCCTGGACCCCAGGGCCGGCCACTGGCGCACCCTTGGCGGGCAGTACCTGAATCTGCTCAAAGACCGACCCTACCGGGCCTACGCGGTGGCACTGGCGTGCACCTACGGCGCGATGTTTGCGGTAATCGCCGGTTCGTCGGCGGTGTTTATCAATCTGCTGGGTTTCAGCAGTCTGGCGTACGGCATCAATTTCGGCCTGATCGTGTCGATGTTGATCGTCGGCTCCACCTATACCCGACGCAATATCATGCGCCTGGGGCCCCAGCGCATTGTGACCAGGGGCGTGACGCTGGTGGCGCTGGGTGGGGTGTCGGCGCTGGTGATCTATCAAGTGTTCGGCTTGTCGGTGCTGGGGCTGGATATTCCGATAGCCCTCGCCACCCTCGGCGGCGGTCTGGTGCTGCCGGGCGCGGTCACCGGCGCGGTGATGCCCAATGCTCACCGCGCCGGCCTGGCAGCAGGGCTGATGGGGTTTGCGCAGATGTTCGGAGCGACCTGCAGCGGCCTGTTGTTGAGCCACCTGCACGACGGCAGCGCGACGCCGATGATCATGATCCAGGCCGGTTCTGCGATCCTGGCGGGGTTGGGGTTTTACCTGCTGCGCGCGCGTCTGCCGGCGGAACTGTCCTATACATAGGACAATCCAGGCCAGGTTTGCCGTCTAGTGCTAATGTGCCGTCGGCCGTATGGTGTACCCACTTTGGAGGTACATCATGAAAAAATTAATCGGCATCTACACCAGCCCTCGCGGCCACTGGGTGGGCGATGGCTTTCCGGTGCGTACGCTGTTTTCCTACGACTCGATGGGCAAGCACATCAGCCCATTCCTGCTGCTGGACCACGCCGGCCCGGCGCAATTCACCCCGACCGAACAGCGTCGTGGTGTGGGCCAGCACCCCCATCGCGGGTTTGAAACCGTGACCATTGTTTACGACGGTGAAGTCGAGCACCGCGATTCCACCGGAGCCGGCGGCACTATCGGCCCAGGTGATGTGCAATGGATGACGGCGGCCAAGGGCATCCTGCATGAGGAGTTTCATTCCCCAGCGTTTGCTCGCCGCGGCGGTGCGCTGGAGATGGTGCAGCTGTGGGTCAACCTGCCGGCCAAGGACAAGATGGCCGAGGCGGGTTACCAAACCATCGTCGACGCCGATATCCCGGTGCTGCCTCTGGCCAACGACGCCGGGCAACTGCGTTTGATCGCCGGTGAGTTCGCCGGTGCCAAGGGGCCTGCACGCACGTTTACAGCCATTGATGTGTGGGATCTGCGGCTCAATCCCGGCAAACCGGTGACCCTGGACCTGCATGCCGGGCGTAACACTGCCCTGGTGATCCTGCGCGGAACGCTGTTGATCAATGGCGAGGAAGTCGCGCGCCAAGGGCAATTGGCGTTGTTCGAGCGTGATGGGCACCAATTAACCTTGGAGTCCAATGACGACGCCAAGGTATTGCTGCTCAGCGGCGAGCCGATCGATGAGCCCATCGTGGGGCATGGACCGTTTGTGATGAACACCGAGCAGGAGATTCATCAGGCCTTTGCGGATTTTCAATCCGGCAAGTTCGGGCGGATGTGAGCGGCCCCTTTTTTGTGGTGAATGAACCGGCCTTGGGCGAGGCAAGCTCGTTCACCACCGATGCGGTTTTTTTGCGCAGAACACCGAGGGGGCGCCACGACACAATTTGTTTCCGATAGGCTCATTTCATGCGATCTTCCCGTCATTCGCCCTGGAGTCGCCTGGATGCCCTCGTTTATCGCTGACCACCCGATGCTGTGCGCTTTGGCGCTGATCCTGATTGACATCGCCGTGTGGCGCCTTATTTCTCCCAACCTGGCCAACTGGAAGTTGGCGGCGCGCTTGGTCATTTTTGCGGTGTTCAGCGCCGTGCTGTTCAACGACGGCATGAACCCTATGCAGTTGGCCCCCTATGCCGATGACACGGCGCTGCATCTGGCTGCCACGGCGTTGCAGATCGGCTGGTGGCTGTTCGCGGCGCGCACGCTCACCGTGCTGCTGGGCGCGTTGATGATGCAGCGGGTCGGTCATACCGGGCGGTTGTTGCAGGATTTGATGGGCGCGGTGATTTTCCTCATCGCAATTATCGCCGCCATGGCCTATGTGCTCGATCTGCCGGTCAAAGGCGTGCTCGCCACGTCCGGCGCGGTGGCGATCATTGTCGGCCTGGCGCTGCAAAGCACTTTGAGCGACGTGTTTTCCGGGATCGTGCTCAATACCACCAAGCCCTACCAACTGGATGACTGGATCTCCATCGACGGCACCGAAGGCCGCGTCACCGATATCGACTGGCGCGCCACTCGGCTGCAAACTTCCCAGGGCAGCATGGCGGTGATCCCCAATTCCCTGGCGGCCAAGGCCAAGATCATCAATTTCTCGCGCCCGGCGGATATGTTCGGGCTGGCGGTCAGCCTGCAGGTCAGCCCCCATGCGCGCCCGCAAACGGTGATCGAAGCGTTGGAGCGCGCCATGCAGGGCTGTCGTCCGCTGCTGGCCAAGCCGGCGCCCAGCGTGGCGTTCAAAACGTCCGCCAGTGGCGGGGTGGAATACGAGATCAGCGGGTTCGTGCCGGCGATGCCGCTCAAACGTGAGGTGCGCAATCAGCTGTATGACCTGGCTTTCCGCCACCTGCAGGCGGCGGGCGTGAGTCTGTTGTCGGCCTCCGAAAGCGCGGCCCCGGTGGTGACTTCCCGCGCACGGGCGCTGTTGGACAGCTCGACGATTTTTTCCACCCTGCGCCAGGAAGAAAAGGAAACCTTCAGCCAGAACATGACCCTGAGCACCTACCGCGCCGGCGAGATGATCCTGCCGGCGGGCGAGGTCAGCGACCATTTGTTTATCGTCGAGTCCGGCGTGGTGTCGGTGATGCTCACCAAGGGCGGGCACAAGTTCGAGGCCGGGCGCATGGGCCCGGGCGAGGTGATCGGCGAGGCGGGCATCCTGTCCGACGAGGCAACCCTGGCGGATTTCACCGCCAAAACCTTCTGCACCCTGTACCGCATCGAGAAGGAATACCTGACGCCATGTCTGGATGCCCGACACGATATCGGCGACGCGATGAAAACCCTGCTGGATTTCCGCGTACACGCCGCCCAGGCCCTGACCCAGGAAGCGCCGGTGGTGCCGGTAAAAAAAGGCTTTTTGCAGTGGTTGCGCAAGCGCGGCTTCTAATGAAACCGCAGCGAGCTGCCTGAATGCGCAAAACCGGACCGGTTATCTCGCACGTAAAACCCGTGGCAAGCTTTTACAGAAGCATGTAGGAAAAGTTCGTGGTATAGCGGCGCGATATTAAATAGAATGAATCTCATTTGAGACTCACTCGCGCCGCGCAGGTTGCTTGCCATGAATGATGCCGTTGTCCCTACGCACGCCCCCGAACCGACGCTGTCGAGCTTGTACCGTGACCACCGCAGTTGGCTGGAAAACTGGCTGCGCCGGCGGCTGGGCAACGCCTGGGATGCGGCGGACCTGAGCCAGGATACATTTCTGCGGGTGTTGGCCAGTGCCCAGCCGATTGCGCAGGTGCACGAACCACGCGCGTACCTGGTGACGGTAGGCAAGCGTTTGCTGGTCAATTTCCATCAGCGGCGCAGCCTCGAACAGGCCTACCTGAATGCCCTGTCCACCTTGCCCGAAGCCAACGTGCCGTCGCCCGAACAGCGCTGGCTGCTGCTGGAAACCCTGCAGGCGCTGGATGAACTGCTCGACGGTTTGCCGGTGCTCGTGCGCCGTGCCTTTCTGTGGAGTCAATTGGAAGGCCTGGGTTATCGCGAGATCGCCGAACGCCTTGATGTGTCCGAGCGCACCGTCAAACGCTACATGGCCCAGGCCTACGAACATTGTCTGCTGGTGGCGCTGTGAGCCGAGACGTAGCGCGCGCGGCGGCGCAGTGGCTGGCGCTGCTGGAGTCCGGCGCGGCCACCGAGCGCGATCATGCCGCGCTGCAACATTGGCGCGACAGCCATCCCCAGCACGAGCAGACCTGGCAAAAAGCCCAGACCTTGCGCCAGCGCTTCAGTAACTTGCCCCCGGCCCTGGCGATGGCCAGCCTTGACCGCCCGCAGCCAGGGCGGCGCGCGGTGCTCAAGCGTGCGTTGGGAGTGGCCGCCCTGGTGCCCACGGCGTGGCTGATCAGCCGTCAGTTGCCTCTCGACGCCTGGCGCGCCGATGTGCGCACCGCCACCGGCGAACGCCAACGCCTGCCATTGGCTGATGGCGCCAGCCTGCAACTCAATACCGCCACGGCAGTGGATGTGGACCTGGCACAGCGACACGTCACCCTGGTTGACGGCGAGCTGGCGCTGAACGTGCCTGGTGCGGCTGCAATGACGGTTTACACCCGTTACGGGCAACTGCGGGTCAGCCAGGCCGACGTCTGCGTGCGGCAACTGGCCGCCGGCTGCCGCGTCTCGGTGCTCAAAGGCGCGGTGCAGGTGCGTGATGCGAACGGGCAGGTATCCACGCTGCGGGGTGGCCAGCAAGGGCCATTGAATGCCACCGGTCTGGGCGCATCGCTGCCGTTCGACGTATTGCAACTGGGCTGGCGCGACGGCGTGCTGACTGCGCAGAACCAAGCCCTGGGAGATTTTTTGCGCGAGCTTGAACGCTACCGTCCCGGCGTGCTGCGCTGGGACCCCAGCCTTGAAACGCTGCGCGTTACCGGGAGTTTTCGGTTGGACGACACTGACAGCGTCCTGGGTTTGCTGGCCTCGACCTTGGGTTTTGAGGTGCACGCGCGCACGCGCTATTGGGTAACGCTGACAGCTGCCGGGGCAAACGCGTAAGCCTTGATGCCTGGAAGGCGTATATTTCCTAAAGGAATAAATAAATAGTTATTTATTCCTTTTCATATATCAAGGCGTGGCGCATGTTGGGACCCTGCGCATTCGTGCGGATTACCCAACAGCCATCAGGAAAGCCGACATGACCATCAAAGCGATCAACGTGCGCAACCAGTTCAAGGGTGTGATCAAGGAAATCCTGCTAGGGGAGGTCGTATCGGAAATCGACGTGCAGACCGCGTCCGGTATTGTCACCTCGGTCATCACCACCCGCTCGGTGCGCGACCTAGAATTGAAAGTGGGCAGTGAAGTGATTGCCTTTGTGAAGTCCACCGAAGTGTCCATCGCCAAACTCTAGTCGGCCCGACTGTGGGAGCGGCGCTCCCACGGTTCGTTTCTCAGCGTTCGCGCAGCGCCCGCTCCATGCGTTGCAGGCCTTCTTCCAGTATCGCCCGTGGGCAGCCGAAATTCAGGCGCACGAATTGTTGGCTGTCATCACCAAACTCAATGCCTGCGCTCAAACCGACCTTAGCCTGTTCCAGGAAGAATTGCTGCGGATCTTCCAGGCCCAGAGCGCTGCAATCCAGCCAGGCCAGGAAGGTACCTTGCGGCGCATGCATCACCACGCCGGGTAAGCGGCTGCGCACCGCCGTCATCAGATAGTCGCGGTTGGCCTGCAGGTACGCGAGCAGCGCGTCGAGCCACTCGCCGCATTGGCTGTAAGCGGCGCGGGTCGCTTCCAGGCCCAAGGGGCTGACGCTGTCGACCATGCCGCAGCGCGCGTTGTTGAAACGCTCGCGGATCTCGGCGTTCTGGATCACCGCAAAGCAGGTTTTCAGGCCCGCGACGTTATAGGCCTTGCTCGCCGACATCAGCGTAATCGTGCGCTGTGCGATGGCCGGGCTCAAGCTGGCGGTAGGGATGTGGCGGCGGCCATCGAAGCACAGTTCGGCGTGGATTTCGTCGCTGATGATCAATGCACCGTTGTCCAGGCAGGCGTTCGCCACGGCCAGCAGTTCTTCGCGTGGGAATACTTTGCCGATGGGGTTGTGCGGGTTGCTCAGCAGCAGCGCTCCTGCGCCATTCAGTGCCTGACGCATCGCGGGCAACGGGGTCAGGTATTCACCGTTTTCGAATGCAAACGGCACTTCGACGCGTGGCAGGTTCCAGTGGCCCGGCGCCAGACGAATCGGCCGGTAGTTGGGGGTTTGCAACACCACCGGTTGGCCGGGCTGCACAAAGGCGTGCAGCGCCATATTGAAGCCAGGTTCGACGCCGGGCAGGAACAGCAGTTCTTCGGGCAGCACGCGCCAGGCGTACTTGGCCCACAAGTCGTCGACGATGGCCTGGCGCACCTGCGGGCCGGCCACGCTGTAGCCGAGGATCTGCTGGTCGAGACGTTCGCGCAGGGCTTGCAGCACCGCCGGCGGCGCGGCGATGTCCATGTCGGCGATCCACATCGGCAACACGTCTTCCGGGTAACGGCTCCACTTGGTGCTGCCGGTGCCGAGGCGGGAGTGGATCGTGTCGAAATCAAAGCTCATGGGCGGCTCGTCTCAAAGGGCAGGGGAGCTGATTCTAACGGGATAACCGCCAGATGCCAGCAGCGGGGCAGCGCTTTGCAAGATGCAGGCATATTGATGGCTTCGTCCCGTGACCGACAAGTTCTGTAATAAAAACGCCATTGCGCTGGGGCTGGGATCTGAGTCGGGCTATTTTGGTGCATCTCAATCACCCGAGTAGCCATGGATGAAATACCAACCCTTCAGCCGCACATTGATTGCCACTGCCCTGGTGTTGACGGTCAGCGGCGTGCACGCCGCGTCCCAGGCCCCGGTGGCCGGTGAAAACGGCATGGTGGTCACGGCCCAGCATCTGGCCACCCACGTGGGCGTGGATGTGCTTAAAGCTGGCGGTAACGCAGTGGATGCGGCGGTGGCCGTGGGCTATGCGCTGGCGGTGGTGTACCCGGCCGCCGGCAACCTGGGCGGCGGCGGTTTCATGACCGTGCAACTGGCCGACGGCCGCAAGACCTTCCTCGATTTCCGCGAAAAAGCGCCCTTGGCGGCCACCGCCGACATGTACCTGGACAAGGACGGCAATGTCGTGGAGGGCCTGAGCGCCAAAGGCCATCTGGCGGTCGGCGTGCCTGGTACGGTCTCCGGCATGGAGTTGGCCTTGAGCAAATACGGCACCCTCAAGCGTGCCCAGGTCATTGCCCCGGCGATCAAACTGGCGGAAAACGGCTTCGCCCTGGAGCAAGGCGATATTGACCTGCTGCACACCGCCACCGGCGAGTTCGCAAAAGACAAAGACCTGCGCGGGATCTTCCTGCATAACGGCCAGCCGCTGCAGGTCGGTCAGAAACTGGTGCAGAAAGACCTGGCCAGGACCCTCAAGGAAATCTCCGCCAAAGGCAACGACGGTTTCTATAAAGGCTGGGTCGCCAAGGCATTGGTGGATTCCAGCCAGGCCGGCAAGGGCATCATCACCCAGGCCGACCTGGACAAGTACAAGACCCGCGAACTGGCGCCCATCGAATGCGACTATCGCGGCTACCACGTGGTCTCGGCGCCGCCACCCAGCTCCGGTGGGGTGGTGATCTGCCAGATCATGAACATCCTCGAAGGCTACCCGATGGCCGACCTGGGCTACCACTCGGCCCAGGGCCTGCACTACCAGATCGAAGCGATGCGTCACGCCTACGTGGACCGCAACAGCTACCTGGGCGATCCGGATTTCGTACAAAACCCCATCTACCATCTGCTGGACAAGGACTACGCCGCCAAGCTGCGCGCCGCCATCGAGCCGCAAAAGGCTGGCGACTCCCAGGCGATCAAGCCCGGTGTGGCGCCCCATGAAGGCAATAACACCACCCACTATTCCATCGTCGACAAGTGGGGCAATGCGGTTTCGGTCACTTACACCCTTAACGACTGGTTCGGTGCCGGCGTGATGGCAAGCAAGACCGGTGTCATTCTCAATGACGAAATGGACGATTTCACCGTCAAGGTCGGCGTGCCGAACATGTACGGCCTGGTGCAGGGCGAAGCCAATGCGATCGCACCGGGCAAGGCGCCGCTGTCATCCATGAGCCCGACCATCGTGACCAAGGATGGCAAGGCCGTGATGGTGGTGGGCACGCCGGGCGGCAGCCGCATCATCACCGCGACGTTGCTGACGATCCTCAACGTGATCGACTACAAAATGAATATCCAGGAAGCGGTGGACGCGCCGCGCTTCCACCAACAGTGGATGCCCGAGACGACCAACCTGGAGACGTTTGCGGTGAGCCCGGATACCCAGAAAATCCTCGAGAGCTGGGGCCATAAGTTCGCAGGTCCGCAGGACGCCAACCACTTGGCGGCGATCCTGGTGGGCGCGCCTTCGCTGGGCGGCAAGCCGGTGGGCAACAACCGGTTTTATGGGGCCAATGACCCGCGTCGTAATACCGGTTTGTCCTTGGGCTACTGATCCACGCCCAGCCTCTGTCGGCGTGTTCGCTGTTATAGAGGCTGGTTGAGCAGTTTTCCCACCGCCGCGAACGCCGCTTGCCGGCGTTCCTCCCAATCGCCTCCGATCACCACGGTGGGCTGTTGATGCCGGTGCAGCCAGTCCAGGCCCGCCTGGAAAAACGCCTGGCGGTCCGCCAGGCAAGGCTGGCAGCGCTGGCCGTCGGCGGTCCATTCCACATCGTCGGGCGACAGCAACAGATGCAGGTCGTAGTGACGGGCCAGCAGCTCATCTTCAAGCCAGGCGGGACAGTCGCCGAACAAGGTCTGGCTCCATAGCCGGTTGGTCAGCAGGTGGGTGTCGAGGATCAGCAGGTCCGGGCGCTCGGCGCGGGCGGCGTCTTCCCAGGCCAATTGGCCGCGGGCAATGGCCGGGATGTCTGCCAGGCAGGTATCGCGTTGGTGATGGTCGATGAAATACCGCACGTACTCGCCGACCATCAACCCGCCGAACTGCGCCTGCAATTGCGCCGCCAGCCAGCTTTTGCCGCTGGATTCCGGGCCGGCCAATACCACCACCTTCATGTGCGCAACGCCGGATCGGCGCGCCACTCGCGCCAGCCTTGCACGGCGATCACGGTGAACAGCGCATACAGCGCGGCAATGAGGTGCATGCCTTTGTAGAGGAACAGCCCGACAAAGATCACATCCACGCAAATCCACAACGGCCAGCATTGCACGCGTTTCTGCGCCATCCATACCTGCGCCACCAGGCTAAAACCGGTGAGCGCGGCGTCGAGCCAGGGTTGCGCGGCGTCGGTCCAGTGCGCCATTGCCGCGCCGAGCAACAGGCTGCCAACCGCGCCCAGCGCCAGGCTGGCCAGGACGGCCGGCACGCCCAGGCGAGTCACCTGCCGGCCTTGCTTGACTTCGCCGGCGCGGGTCCATTGCCACCAGCCATACACTTGCAGCGCGGCGTAGACCACCTGCAGCAGCATGTCGGAATACAGCTTCACCTCGTAGAACAGCCAGGTGGAGAGCAGCACCATCACCAGCCCGATGGGCCAGCACCAGGGGTTCTGCTTGACCGTCAGCCAGACGGCGATCACCCCCAGCGCAAAGGCGAATAGTTCAAGCCCGGACATGGCGGTTCCTTGGGAGAGTAAAAGAGGCGGGGATTGTAACCAGAGGGAGGGAATCTACAAAACACTCAGAGGCCGCCGGGGAGGGCGCGCGTCCCTCCCGCAGCGGGTAGCGCTAGACCTTGAACTGACGCAGCAGCCCGTCGAGTTGTTCACTCAGACCGCGCAATTGGGCACTGGCCACACTCGACTGTTCCGCCGCCAGGGCGGTGCTATGGGACAGACTGGCCGCCTGGGTGACGTTCTGGTTGATGTCCTCCACGACATGGGATTGTTGCAAGGTCGCACTGGCGATAGATGCATTAAGACCGTTGAGGTTGCGCAGCGCCTGGCCGATCGCGTTCAGGCTTTCACCCGCCAGACCGGCCTGTTCGATGGTCAGTTGCGAGGCGCTGTGGCTGTCGCTGATGACCTTCACCGCCGCTTCGGAATGACCTTGCAGGCGTTCGATCATCACCTGGATCTCGGCGGTGGATTTTTGTGTGCGCTGGGCCAGCAGGCGCACTTCATCGGCCACCACGGCGAAGCCACGGCCTTGCTCGCCGGCGCGCGCGGCTTCAATCGCGGCGTTGAGCGCCAGCAGGTTGGTCTGGTCGGCAATGGAGCGGATCACTTCCAATACGCCGCCGATCTGCGTGCTTTCACTGGACAAGGTGCGGATCACGTCCACGGCCTGGCTGATGGTGGTGGAGAGCTGATCGATGCGTTGCAGGCTGCCATCGATATTGACCTGGCCCTGCTGCGCCTGGGCCTGGGCGTCGCGCATTTCGCTGGCGGCGTGTTCGGCATTCTTGGCCACGTCCTGCACGCCATAGGTGACTTCATTGATGGCGGTGGCCACCAGTTCCATCTGCTGGGACTGCTGCTGGCTGCGGTCATGGGCCTGGCTGGCGTTATTGCCCAACTCCTGGGAGGACTGGCCCAAGGCATTGGCGCACGCCTGCAACTGGCTGACCACCTGGCGCAGCTTGGCGGTAAAGCTGTTGAAGTGCTGGGACAGTTGAGTGACTTCGTCGCGCCCGTGGGTGTCGAGGCTGCGGGTCAGGTCGCTTTCGCCGCTGGCGATATTGCCCATGGCGTTCACCGCAGCCTGCAGCGGCTGCACGATGCTGCGGGCGATCAGTGTCACCAGCAGGGCCATGACCAGCGCGATCACCAGGCCGATCATCGAGGCTTTCCATACCTGCCCGTTGAACTCGGCCTGCACGTCGTCCACATACACACCGGAGCCGATAATCCAGCCCCAGGGTTCGAACAATTGGATATACGAAGTCTTGGCCACCGGCGCTTCGGCCCCAGGCTTGGGCCAACGATAGTTGACGATACCGGCGCCCTTGGCCTTGGCCAGGGCCACGAATTCGTTGAACACGGCAAAACCGTCGGGGTCGCGGATGGCCGAGAGGTTCTGGCCGTCGAGCTTGGGGTTGGCCGGGTGCATCACCATCACGGGCGTGAGGTCGTTGATCCAGAAATAGTCGTCGTGGT
This sequence comes from Pseudomonas sp. lyk4-R2A-8, assembly GCF_030209095.1. Classification (NCBI taxonomy): domain Bacteria; kingdom Pseudomonadati; phylum Pseudomonadota; class Gammaproteobacteria; order Pseudomonadales; family Pseudomonadaceae; genus Pseudomonas; species Pseudomonas sp. lyk4-R2A-8. The sequence continues at coordinate 276,669 of NZ_JARVSS010000008.1, read as the reverse complement.
CGTAGCGCAGCCCCCGTACGGCGCTGAGGGCCTGTTTCTGCGCGGCTTCGCGGGTCATCGCGCCGGTGGTTTCCAGGCCGTGATAAAACGCCAGGATCCCACTGGCGGTCTGTACCACGTGCTGGGTCTGCAGGCGCTTGGCCTGGTAAAGGTCGTCATGAATCTGCTTGAGCATCAGCAAACCCAAAGCCAACAGCATCAGCACGGCGACTATCAGGATCAGCCAGAGCCGCCGGCTGATCGACATATTGCGCAAACTGTTCATCGTCCTGTCACTCCGGCTTTTTTATAATTGTGGCGTTTCATCGACTTTTACGCCTTGTCTGATAGGCTTTCGGCCTGAAATCGAAAAACCTGAGTACTGCCTGATTTTTCACAGAATTTTTGCAGACCGGCATTGACCATGGTCAACGCCGGGCCTTCAGCGCGCTCGTCGTCAGTGAACCATTAAAAGACTAACCGGGCATGCGCCAAGCATGACCTTTGGGGGAAGCATGGATTTTTGGACCGCCATACAGGCACTTATTCTGGGCGTCGTCGAGGGGCTCACCGAGTTCCTGCCGATCTCCAGCACCGGCCACCAGATCATCGTGGCCGATTTGCTGGATTTCACCGGCGACCGTTTCAACGCTTTCAATATCATCATCCAGCTGGGCGCCATTCTCGCGGTGGTGTGGGAGTTTCGCGGCAAGATTTTCGATGTGGTTACCGGCCTTCCAACCCAACCCAAGGCCCGGCGTTTCACCGCCAACCTGCTGATCGCGTTTTTGCCGGCGGTGGTGCTGGGGGTGATTTTCGCCGATGCCATTCACCATTACCTGTTCAACCCGATCACTGTCGCCGCCGCGTTGGTAGTGGGTGGTTTGATCATGCTGTGGGCCGAGCGCCGCCAGCATGAAGTGCACGCCGAAACAGTGGATGACATCACCTGGAAGGATGCACTGAAGGTGGGATTTGCCCAATGCCTGGCGATGATTCCCGGCACCTCGCGCTCCGGCGCAACCATTATCGGCGGCCTGTTGTTCGGCCTGTCGCGCAAGACCGCCACCGAGTTTTCGTTCTTCCTGGCCATGCCGACCATGGTGGGCGCGGCGGTGTACTCGGGCTACAAGTACCGCGACCTGTTCCAGCCGGCTGACCTGCCGGTATTCGCCATCGGCTTCGTCACCTCATTCATTTTCGCGATGATCGCGGTCAAGGGCCTGCTCAAGTTCATTGCCAGCCATAGCTACGCGGTGTTCGCCTGGTACCGGATCGCGTTCGGCCTGCTGATCCTGGCGACCTGGCAGTTCGGCTGGATCGACTGGGCGGCCGCCAAGGCATGACGATCCAGCATCCCCGCCTCAAGGCGCTGGTCTTTGTACTGCTGTGCGCGGCGCCGCTGCTGGGCGCGGGCCTGCTGTGGTATCGCGGCGAGACCGTGTTGCCGCTGGTGGCGTATGGCGTGGTCAGCGTGGTGGCGTTTTTCTTGTACTGGAGCGATAAACGCAAAGCCCGCACCGACAGCTGGCGCACCCCCGAAAACGTCCTGCACGCCGTCGAGCTGGCGGGCGGCTGGCCTGGCGCGTTAATCGCTCAGCAAGTGTTCCGGCACAAGACGCGTAAGGTGTCTTACCAGGTGCTGTTCTGGGTGATTGTGCTGCTGCACCAGGTGTTCTGGCTCGATCAGCTGTTCCTGGGCGGTACCCTGGGCTCAATCCTCTAGCTTCAACCCGATCTGCGTGCGCTTGGGCAACCTGCTGACCACCAGTTGGTGAGAGCGTTGCAACAGGCCGCGCAGTTCATCGTCGCCCAGCGGGTAGGGCGTATTCATGATGATCCAGTGGGCGCGCGCCAGGTACGGCGCGGGATGAATACCCGGACGGTCGACATGGCCGAGAAACAGGTCCTGGTCCACCTTGAATGCCAGCGAGTCGCCGCGCAGGTTCTGCAGGGCGAACATCTTGTTGCCGGCAATCGAAAACACCCGCACGCCACCCCATTTGTAATCTTCCCGCGCGCCGGGCAGGCCCAGGCAGAAATGTGCGACTTGTGTTTCAGTCAGGCTCATAACAGGCGATCTCCACAGCTTTTGAAACCTTCTTCCAGGTAGTCGATCCACGCGCGAATCGCCGGCAGCACGCCACGTCGGTGCGGGTACACAGCCTGCAGCCAGCCCCCCGGCAGTGACCACTCCGGCAGCAATTGCACCAGCCGGCCACTGGCAAGCTCCTCTTCGCAGTACATCATGGGCAACACAGTAAAGCCCACGCCCATAATCGCGCTGGCCTTGCGCACGACAAAATCATCAATGCCCAGGCGCGCCTCCATCACCAGGTCGTGAGCGTTGCCCTGGGGGTCAAGCAGGCGTTGATGCACCATGCGGTCGGCCTCCAGCGCGCCGAGGATCGGCAGTTGCTTGAGGTCGTCAAGGGTGGTGATCGACCGACCGTGCAGGAAGCTCGGGCTGGCCACCAGCGCTGTCTGTGCGGCGCGCAGGCGCTTGGTCACCAGCAGTGGGTCTTCATCGCCCAGTTCGCGCACACGCAGGGCCACATCGATGCCTTCGGCGACCAGGTCGACGCGACGGTTGACCAGGGTCATCTCCAGTTGCACCTGGGGGTGAGCGGCGAGAAAGCCCGCCACCAGGTCCGGCAGGATGTTCTGCGCCAACCCCACCGGGCAACTGACGCGCAGGCGCCCCCGAGGCTGGCTGGACATGCTGGCCACGGCCTCGTCGGCCGCCTCCGCTTCCAGCAGCATCGCCTGGCAGTGGCGCAGGTAACGTTCGCCGACGGCGGTGAGGGTCAGTTGCCGCGTGGTGCGTTGCAGCAGGCGTGCGCCGAGGCGCTCTTCCAGCTCGGCGATGCGCCGCGACAGGCGCGACTTGGGAATGCCCAGCAACCGCCCGGCTGCGGCAAAGCCGCCGGCTTCGACGACTTTGGCAAAGTAGTAAAGATCGTTCAGGTCTTGCATGCGTGGTCTATTGTCCTGTCAGTGGGACAAACTATCGCATTTCAGGCGTCTTATCGGCTATTGGTTTGATGCGTAGCCTTAGCACCATCTGATCGACATTCCTGATCTCATTTGGAGCATGGCCATGAAACTGTTGCATATCGATTCCAGCATTCTGGGTGACAACTCGGCTTCCCGTGCGCTCAGCGCCGCCGTGGTGCGTGCGTGGCAAGCCGCCGAGCCAGGCGTGCAGGTGACTTACCGCGACCTGGCCAGCGAGGGCATCAACCATTTCTCCGGCGCCACCCTGGGTGCCTTGGGCACCGCCGAGGAACTGCGCGACGCCGCGCAAAAGCACGAGGCCGAGCTGAGCGCTTCGTCGCTGGCTGAATTCCTCGCCGCCGACGCGCTGGTGATCGGCGCGCCGATGTACAACTTCACCATCCCGAGCCAGCTCAAGGCCTGGATCGACCGCATCGCGGTGGCCGGTCAGACCTTCCGCTACACCGAAGCCGGCCCTGAAGGCCTGTGCGGCGACAAGAAAGTCATCATCGTCTCCACGGCCGGTGGCCTGCACGCCGGACAAACCTCTGGCGCGGCCCATGAAGGCTACCTGCGGCTGGTACTGGGCTTCCTTGGCATCACCGACATCGAGTTCGTACGCGCCGAAGGCCTGGCCTACGGTGACGAAGTGCGCAGCAAAGCCCTGAGCGACGCCAACGTACTCATCAATGAACATTTGTTCGCCGCCGCGTAAGGCTTGTGTAAATTTCGCCTCGCCTCGGTTTCAATCCGAAAACGGGCGCCTAAACTCTGTATTCTGCTCGCCTGAACGCGACCGGAGTACGGAGTTTTTTCGTTTGCCCGCTGTCATTAAAATGTGGCCCGGCTTGTGCAAGCGTGGGTTCAATGCCTGGACTTTTATTCGACATGTCGGTTCTCACGCAGCAAAGGTGGACATCCCCATGATGCGTCTTTGTGCTGTTATGGTTCTTTCCCTGCTCGGCGGCCTGGTTTCAGTGCAGGCCGCGCCCGCACCGCACCCCCATTGGAGCGTGGGTTTTCATCGCATGAGTTTTCTCGACCCGCTCGACCTGCAGCCGATGAAGGCTATCGCGTTCTACCCCTCCACCGGTCTGGAGCACAGTACCCAGGTCGGTGCGTACCATGTCGCCGCTACCGAAGACTCCAAAATCGCCATCGGACGTTTCCCGATGCTGATGCTGTCCCACGGCAATACCGGTACGCCGCTGGCCCTGCATGACCTGGCCACGTCCCTGGCACGCAAAGGCTTTGTGGTGGTGGCGGTTTTGCACCCCGGCGACAACTATAAGGATCACAGCCGCCTGGGCACCGTGAGCAACCTGTATGGGCGTCCGATTCAGATTTCCGAAGCGATCACCGCCACATTGAGCGACCCGATGCTGTCACCGTTCGTGGATGTCGACCAGGTCGGTGTGATCGGTTACTCGGCCGGCGGCGAGACCGCATTGATCCTGGCCGGGGCCAAGCCGGATTTCGACCGCCTGCGCCGCTATTGCCAGGAGCGCCCCGAAGACCGCGACGCCTGCACCACCAAGGGCGAGCTGGTGGTGGACCGCGACGATCTGCAGCCCCAGGCCGACCCTCGCATCCACGCATTAATGCTGATGGCGCCCCTGAGCCTGATGTTCGGTCGTCATACCCTGGCGGACGTGCATGTGCCGGTGCTGCTCTACAGTGGCGACGGCGACAAACTGGTGGCGGTGGACAAGAATGCCGCGGCGCTGGCACGCAAGCTGCCGGAACCGCCGGATTTCAAATTGCTGGCCGGGGCCGGGCACTTCGTCTTCATGGCCCCGTGCGACAGCGATCAGTTGGCGGCCATGCCGGCGGTGTGCACCGATGCCGACGGGGTTGACCGTGAAGGCATTCATCGCGACCTGATTTCCGAGGCCGGGCGGTTTTTCAGTCATACCCTCAGCGAGCCCAGCCGTGCGGGCTTGCAGACCGCGGATCAGTAAGCGCGTCGCTTGAGCAGCACGCTCAGGCCCAGCGCCGCCACCGACAGCAGCGCCGCGCAGAAGAAGATCCAGCCGTAGCTCAGGTTCAGCGCGACAAAGCCCATCAGTGGCCCGGCAATCGCCAGGGCCAGGTCGAAGAACACCGCATAGGCACTCAAGCCGGCGCCGCGACTGCTGTTGGGCACTTGTTTGATCGCCTCCACACCCAGCGCCGGGTACACCAGCGACAAGCCCAGCCCGGTCAGCCCGGCGCCGATCAGCGCCACGCCGGTGCTGGGCGCCAACCACAGCAGGGTCAGCCCGAGGGTCTCGATGCTCATGCACGCAATCGCCGCGCGAAAGCCGCCGAAACGGCTGATGGCTGAGATAAACAGCAGCCGCGCGAGAATAAAGCACACCCCGAACACCGTCAGGCAATACGCCGCGCCGACCCAGCCGCGATTGAGGTAGTACAAGGTGATAAAGGTGGTGAGGGTGCCGTAGCCGATGGAGGCCAGGCACAAGCTGGTGCCGAACGGGGCGATACGCCCGAACACCGCCCAGAACGGCAGACGTTCGCCGCGTACCACCGGCACCGATGGCTTGTTGCGGATCAGCACCAGGCCCAACGCCGCCAGCACCGTGAGTGCCAACCCCAAGCTGTTGTAGCTGTACTCGGCGACCATCACCACGCCCAGCGGTGCGCCAATGGCGATGGCGCCATATGAGGCGATGCCGTTCCAGGAGATCGAACGCGCCGTATGCTCGACGCCAACCTGGCCCATGCACCAACTGATGGTGCCCACGCCGATCAGCCCCTGGGCCACGCCCAGCAACAGCCGTGCGATGATCAGAATGCCCAGGCTCCAGCTGGGCAGGCTTTCCAGCAGCGTCGCGAAAAATGTCAGCACGCCACTGACCAGAATGCCGGACAGCCCCATCACAATCGCGCGCTTGGTGCCGACGTTGTCCGACATGCGCCCGGCCATGGGACGGCTGAGCAAGGTCGCCAAGTACTGCGAGCCGATGGTCAACCCGGCGACCACTGCGCTGAAACCCAGTTGCTCGTGCACATAGCCCGGGATGACTGCGATCGGCAGGCCGATGCAGATAAAGGCGATAAAGGTGTAGAACACGATGGAGACGATCTGCAAGGTGATCGACAGGGAAGAGGGGGCGGCGTTGGGCATGGGCACTCGTTCGCTGGCGGGCGGTGAGGGCATCATGGCAAGGGCCTGGGGGAAAAGGAAGCAGCCTAACGATTAATGATAGTGCTCAATCAGATGCAAAAAGCCCCGTCACAGTGGACAGGGCTCTATCTTGCCGCTTGTCGCTAACCGCTGATCGCTGCCCTTAAAACACCACACCCTGGCTGCGCAGGTAGTCGTCATAGGTGCCGCTGAAGTCGATCACACCGTTGGCGCTCAACTCGATGATGCGAGTGGCCAGGGACGATACGAACTCACGGTCGTGGCTGACGAAAATCAGCGTGCCCGGGTAGTTCTCCAGCGCCAGGTTCAGCGCTTCGATGGATTCCATGTCCAAGTGGTTGGTCGGTTCGTCCATGATCAGCACGTTCGGCTTTTGCAGGATCAGCTTGCCGAACAGCATGCGGCCTTGCTCGCCACCGGAGATCACCTTCACGGACTTTTGGATTTCATCGTTGGAGAACAGCATGCGACCCAGAGTGCCACGGATCATCTGCTCGCCTTGGGTCCATTGGCCCATCCAATCGAACAGCGTGACATCGTCTTCGAAGTCGTGAGCGTGGTCCTGGGCGTAGTAGCCCAGCTCTGCGGCGTCGGTCCACTTGATGCTGCCCGCGTCCGGCGTCAGTTCATTGACCAGGGTGCGCAGCAGGGTCGTCTTGCCGATACCGTTCGGGCCGATGATCGCCACACGCTCGCCGGCTTCGATCTGGAAGCTGAAGTCCTTGAACAGCGGCTTGCCGTCGAAGCCCTTGGCCATGCGCTCGACGATGACCGCCTGGCGATGCAGCTTCTTGTTCTGTTCGAAACGAATGAACGGGCTCACACGGCTCGACGGCTTGACCTCGGCCAGCTGGATCTTGTCGATCGCCTTGGCACGGGAGGTGGCCTGCTTGGCTTTCGAGGCGTTGGCCGAAAAGCGGCTGACGAACGATTGCAGTTCGGAGATCTGCGCTTTCTTCTTGGCGTTGTCCGACAGCAGTTGCTCGCGGGACTGGGTCGCCACGGTCATGTATTCGTCGTAGTTGCCCGGGAACAGGCGCAGCTCGCCGTAGTCCAGGTCAGCCATGTGGGTGCATACGCTGTTCAGGAAGTGACGGTCGTGAGAGATGATGATCATCAGGCTGGAGCGCTGGGTCAGGATGTTTTCCAGCCAGCGGATGGTGTTGATGTCCAGGTGGTTGGTCGGTTCGTCGAGCAACAGCACTTCAGGATCGGAGAACAATGCCTGGGCCAGCAGCACGCGCAGCTTCCAGCCAGGGGACACTTCGCTCATCGGGCCGAAGTGCTGCTCCAAGGGAATACCCAGGCCCAGCAGCAGTTCACCGGCGCGGGATTCGGCGGTGTAGCCGTCCATCTCGGCGAATTCGGTTTCCAGCTCGGCCACGGCCATGCCGTTTTCTTCGCTCATTTCCGGCAGCGAGTAGATGCGGTCGCGTTCGGCCTTGACCTTCCACAGCTCCTCGTGGCCCATGATCACGGTGTCCAGCACGGTGAATTCTTCGTAGGCGAACTGGTCCTGGCGCAATTTACCCAGGCGCACGTTCGGCTCGAGCATGACCTGGCCACCGGACGGATCGAGATCGCCACCGAGGATTTTCATGAAGGTCGACTTGCCGCAACCGTTGGCACCGATCAGACCATAACGGTTGCCGGCGCCGAACTTGACCGAGACGTTCTCGAAAAGCGGCTTGGCGCCGAACTGCATGGTGATGTTAGCTGTGGAGATCAATTACTTTACCTATCAATGGGTTGCGCGCGTGGCAGCGGGTGCCGCCAGGCATGCGTCAACAGCGACATCAAGGCGCGAAACCCGGTCGCTGAGCAGAAAATGGGGGATGTGTGTTGGAATTTGGCGCGCATTGTCGCATATGTCAGGCGACAGTTGTATGGCGCGCTACAGATGGTTTCTCCAGCGTCTCGGGCATTGCCAGCCATAGCAGCGCCAACGCCGCGGCCGCTACCCCGGCCAGGGTCAGGAACGCGGCGTTGTAGCCGGCTTGCTGTACGACGAAGCCCGCCAGGCTGTTGCTCAATGCCGCGCCCAGGCCGAATACCGTGGACAATGCGCCAAGGCTCACGTTAAAGCGCCCGGTCCCCTGGGTGAGGTCCTTGACGATCACCGGGAACAACGCGCCGAAGATTCCCGCGCCGACGCCGTCGAGCATCTGCACCGCCACCAGCCAATAAGGGTCGTTGGACAACGTGTACAACACACCGCGCAGCGGCAGGATCAGGAAACCCATCAGCAATAACGGTTTACGCCCCCATACATCGGCTTTGCTGCCCACCAGCCAGGCCATCGGCACCATGACCAACTGCGCGGCCACGATGCATGCCGACGTCAACGGTGTAGCCATGTGCAGGTTGATCTGCGACAGCTTCTGGCTGACCAGCGGCAGCATCGCCGCATTGGCCAGATGGAAGAGGGCGCAGCACACGGCGAACAGCAGCAGCGGCCGGTTCGCCAGCAACACGCTGATGCCGGACGGCTGTTCGTGGTCACTGTGATGGGCCGGATCAAAGCCACGGGCGACTTCGTGATCGATGGCGGTAGCCGAGACGCAGCTGACCGCGACGATGCTGGCCACCGCCATGAACGCCATCAGGTAGAACACCACCACGGGCCCGAACAGGTAGGCCAGGCCACCGGCCAGCAGCGCGGCCACGGCATTGCCGGCGTGATTGAAGGTTTCATTGCGCCCCGTGCGCCGGGTAAATGCGCGCGGCCCCGTGATCCCCAGGGAAATCGCCGAGATCGCCGGCGCAAACACCGAGGCCGCGACTGCGCTGGCGGCCTGGGTCAGGGCCACCAGGCTGAACGAACTGACGAAGGGCAGCATCAGGCAACTGCCGGTCACCAGCAGCGCTGCCACCGCGATCACCGCCCGCTTGCTGCGGGTGCGATCGATCAGCGCGCCTGCCGGGCCCTGGGTGAGCAGGGCGGCGATCCCGGCGAGGGTCATGACTACGCCAATACTGGCCGGGTCCCACTTGTGCACCGCCAGCAGGTAGATCGCCAGGTACGGGCCCAGGCCGTCGCGTACGTCCGCCAGAAAGAAATTCAGGCTGTCCAGGCTCAGGGTATTGCGCAAGTCGGAAGGGTTGGCCACGGCAAGGTCTGCGGGAGGAGGCGTTCAACGGTTGAGCGCGCATTGCGTTAATGACCCGCGGCCCCTGCCTTTAGTTTCGTGGCTGCCGCGTCAGTGTCGCCGTACGAAGGTGCGCATGGTCTGGCCTGGGCCGGTCTTGAACACGGTCGGGCGGGGCATGTTTTCGTCGGCGGCTATAAATACGAATTCATCGCCCTCCAAGCGGTAGCTGGCCGGTAACGCCTTACCGGCGTCGTCGCCGATGGCGTCAACCCAGGTAATGCTCTTGGGCTGGGTGAGGCTGTTCAGGCTGAACCGGCCGGCCAGCAAAACATCGCCGGCGAGGGTTTTCACTTCGAAGCAATCCCCGCTGATGGTCGTGATCGCACCGGGCGCAGTGTGGGCATCCGCAGGGTTGAGTACGCCATTGTCCTCAAGGGAGGTTTGCTCCCACGCGCCTTGCAGCGCAAGAAAGTCCGGGTCTGGATCAGGATGCATATCAAGTCCTTTTTGGTGCAGTGAGTGTCATCAACAGGGGTTTTTTAATAAATGCCTGGCAAGTGTAGTGGTGAGAGTCTGTAGGATGATTCTCGACGCAAGCCACGCCGAAAGAAATTTCCTTGCAGTAGCAGCTATTTAACGATCTTTTGACTATTCTTGTGACAACAATAAGGCAGTCGTCTGTTTATTCTGAAAGATGGCTCGCTTAACTGAAACAGAAATGAAATCAAACTGCGTGGGATTTTTCCTCGGACTGAGTGGTCAGATCGCCATTGGTGGGCCCGTTCGGCGGGATTCAGGGCGTTGTCCCTGTGTTTCGGCGAGTTGGCCGAGTCTTCGAGATGGCTTTTTAGTGTCAATTTTAAGGTGGCTTGCATTTTGAATCGAACTTCCCCGCTTAACACGTCTTCCTCGTCAGACGAAATTGACCTGTTTGAACTGTTTCACTCGATTTGGCGGCAAAAAAAGCTGGTAGTAGGTTGTACGATTCTTGCGGGCGTACTGGCAGCGGGCTATGCGTTCCTGGCGCCGAAGACCTATGAAGTCAGCAGTGTGTTGCGCCCGGCGGCGATCAACGAACTGGACGCACTGAACCGTTCCGAAGTCTACAAGCTGCCCCCAGCCGATGCGCTGTCGAAGGTTGGCGCTCAGCTGGATTCCTATGACGCACGGCTGGGGTTTTTCAAATCCCATGAACAATTGTTTGCCGCGTTCCAGAAACCGGGCCAGAGCCTTGAGCAGAGTTTCGAAGACTTCAACCGTAACTCAGTCAACCTGATCCTGCCGGACCCGAAAAAGTCCGATTCGCTGAGCACCTATATCCGTCTGGAGCTTCAGTACCCGGCGGATATCGACGGCGTGGCGATCCTCAATGGTTTCGTCGACTATGCCATCGCCGCCGAGCGCGAGCAGGTGGGCGCTGACCTCAAGGTGATCGTCAACAACCGTCTCAATGAGCTCAAGGGCAAGATCGACGCCGCGCGCGCCAATTACGATACCGATAAAGAGTCCAAGATCGCCAAGCTGCTGGAGGCCGATCGACTCAAGCGCGCGCAGTTGCAGGATGAACTCAGCGCCTTGCGTCTGCAGATGAAAATGGAGCGCACCAACCGCCTGGCCGAACTGGCGGAAGCGATCGCGATCGCCAAGTCCATGGGTATCCGGACGCCGACCACGCCTTCTTCCATGGCTGATGCCGGTCGAAGTGGTTCCGGCCAGGTCATGCGCACCGAAGTCAACAACCAGAAGATTCCGCTGTATTTCCTTGGCACCGAAGCCCTTGAGGCAGAGCGTGTGGCCTTGCAGCAACGCACCAGCGATGACTTCACCAACCCCCGCATCGCCGAGATCGGCAAAGAACTTCAGATGCTGGAGACAAACCGTGAGGTCGAGGTGCTGCGCAAGCGTGGGAATGAGGACATCTTTCTGCAGGACGTCGAACCGCTGCGCGCCGAGGTTGCCCGCTTGCGCAACCTGAACATCGACATGAGCAATCTCAAGCTGGTGACCGTCGACCGCCGTGCCCAGGAGCCTCTGTCTCCGATCAAGCCTAAGAAGGGCCTGGTCATTGCGTTGAGTTTGGTCGGCGGCTTGGTACTGGGCTTGCTGATCGCACTGATTCGCCACTTCATGCAGTCTCATCGGTCAGCCGTGCCGTATGCGCAAGTTGATGACGGCCGGTTCGCCCGCCGTGAGCGCAAGGACGACGAGCTGCCGCTGTAACGCCCCTCCCGCAAGGGCTTGTCCTATGGCAAGCCCGCACTTGCAACACCGCCAGTTGACAGCTTTTCACAATTCTTAGTTAACCTTTGGTTACAAAATGTGGCTAAATAACGGCCAATGGTCACGAACCGGTTGCTCAGCCATCCGCTCGTGCCGACTATGTGAATTGTGATTTCAGGTGCTGCTATTTAATCCTCGGCCGTCGTGGGCACGCAGGAGCAGCCTGTTCTCTTCTGACGTGTGACGAAATCCCTTGAAACTCATCATTGTTGCTCTTTACGTTGCCTCCATCGCGTATGTACACCTGCGTGGCCGTGTGCGACACAAGCTGGGTCGCCAGCTCAGCGATCACTCGACCTTCCTGGCGCCAATCAACTGTTTTCTTTATCTGTTCTCCAAATTACCCAGTCGGCCTTATCTCGCGCCCGGCGATTTTCCCGACCTGAGCCCCTTGCAGGAACACTGGCGGGAAATCCGCGAGGAGGCCCAGAACCTGCTGCGCGCCGGTGAGATCAAGCGCTCCGAGCAGCACGATGACGTGGGTTTCAACTCGTTCTTCAAGTCCGGCTGGAAGCGTTTCTACCTCAAGTGGTACGGCGACAGCCACCCTTCGGCCATGAAGTTGTGCCCGCGCACCACCGAGCTGGTGCAAGGCATCGGCTCGATCAAGGCGGCGATGTTCGCCGAGCTGCCGCCGGGCGCCAAGCTGGTGCGTCATCGTGATCCGTATGCCGGTTCCTACCGCTATCACCTGGGTCTGGACACCCCCAACGACCCAGGTTGCTACATCAATGTGGACGGCGAAACCTACTATTGGCGCGATGGCGAGCCGGTCATGTTCGACGAGACTTACATCCACTACGCCGAAAACACCACGGCGCACAATCGCATCATCCTGTTCTGCGATATCGAGCGGCCGATGAAGTATCGCTGGGCGGCCGCGTTCAACCGCTGGTTCAGCCGCACCGTCATGTCCGCCGCCGGCTCGCCCAATGACGCGGGCGACAAGACCGGCGGGTTGAACCGCGCCTTTGCGCGGCTGTACAAGATTCGACTGCGCGGCAAAGAACTGAAGAAGCGCAACCGCACGCGTTATTACCTGGAAAAATGGGCCATCTTCGCCGCGCTCGCGCTGATTTTCATATGGATCTGACCCGCCCGGCGGCGCCCCTCACTGCGGTGGGCGGGCGCCTAGCTTGTCCCACATCTTGCGGGTGATCTTTTGTCGGTTGGCATAGCCTTGCCATGGATCGGCCTTCAATCCCTGCAGGCGTTGCAACAGATTGGCGACGGTCCATTGCTGTGCCCCGCGCAGATTTTTCAGCTCCTGGCGACTGACGGGCACCGACACCGGCAGCCCTGGCCGCGCACGCACGGAGTAGGCCGCCACGGTGCTGGCCCCGCGGGCGTTGCGCAGATAATCGATAAATATCTTGCCCACACGGTTCTTCGGCCCGGAAGTGGCAGTGAATCGCTCGGGCAATTGCTGGGTCATGAACTGCGCCACGGCCTTGGCGAACGCCTTGACCGTATCCCAACCGTCGCGTCGCGCCAGCGGCACCACCAGGTGCAGGCCCTTGCCGCCGCTGGTCTTGACGAAGGCCTCGAGCCCCAGCTCATCCAGCACCGATAACGTCAGTTGAGCCGCTTCCAGCATGGCTTTCCATGGCAACGCCGGGTCCGGGTCGAGGTCAAGCACGAACAGGTCCGGGGTTTCGATTTTGTCCCACGTCGCGCCCCACGTATGCAGTTCGATGGTGCCCATCTGTACGGCACCGATCAGGGCCTGAACCGTGTCGATTTCCATCAGCCGCGCGTGACCGGGGTCCAGCGCCGGGTCCAGCTGTTTGATATGTGGAATCGCCAGGCGCTCGGAATGCTTTTGAAAGAACTGCTCGCCTTCGATACCTTCCGGGGCGCGCAGCAGTGACACCGGGCGCTGATGCAGGAACGGCATCAGCCACTGGCTGATGCTGCTGTAGAACTGCGCCAGTTGCTGTTTCTGCGTGCCGCTTTGCGGGTCTATCACGCGGTCGGGGTGACTGATCTTCACCCCGTGGTCGGCGCTCGGCGCAGTCGAAGACTGGGCCTTGCGCGGCACTTCGTGCACGATCTGAGCGGCCGGTTTGTCGGTGCGCATTCCAACAAACGCTGCCTGGCGTACCACACCCTCACGGGTCCATTCGGCAAACTGCACTTCACCGACGAGGCTCGGTTCCACCCAGTGCACCCCACGGGCCTGGGCGCTGGTCAAAGGCTTGCGCAGCGGTGAACTGTCGCGCTCCAGTGTTTTTAACTGCGCGTAGATGTTTTTCAATGCGGCCTGGTCGAAGCCGGTGCCGACACGCCCGGCATACACCAGCCCGGTATCGTCATTGACCGCCAGCAACAGCGCACCGAAGCCGCTGCGCGAACCTTGGGGCCGGGTATAACCGACAATCACAAACTCCTGGCGCAAACGGCATTTGAGCTTGACCCAGTCGTTGCTGCGTCGCGACACGTAGGGGCTGCCCAGGCGTTTGCCGATGACCCCCTCCAGCGACAGGTCGCAGGCGCTTTCGAAAATATCCCGGTGGTTGGCGGCGAAGGCGTCGGAAAAACGCAGCAATTTGCTTCGGCTACCGGCCAGCGCAGCCTTGAGCGCGGCGCGCCTTTGTTCTACCGGGGCCTCGCGTTGATCCTGGCCGTCCAGGAATGGCGCATCGAACAGGTAATAGATGATGTCCAGGCTTCGGCCGATATCAAAGGCGTTCTGCAGGGCCTGGAAATCCGGCAGCCCGTCGCTGTTGAGGCTGACGACTTCACCGTCGAGCCAGCTGTCCTTGAGCTTGAGCGCCTGAAGCGCCTTGGCCTGGCGTGGTAACCGTTTGGTCCAGTCATGCCCGTTGCGTGTAAACAGGCGTACCTCGCCATCGCGGATACGCGCCAGGATACGATAGCCATCGAACTTGATTTCGTACTGCCAATCGCCTTCGGGCGCGCGCTCAACCAGGGTGGCCAACTGAGGTGTGAATTGATCGGGGATGGCATGGGTGGCGGTCGTTTTTTTCGCCCCAGCCTTGGGTTTGGCGGGCGATTTGGATTTGGGTTTCGCGCTCGCCGGCGGTTTGATCGAGGCGGTGCTGAGTACGCTGTCAGGTTCGGCCTGCACAATGTCGTACTCCGTGGCCGGGCGCGCCTGGGGGTCTTTTTCCTTGATCAGCAACCATTGTTCCTTGTCGCCGCTGCCCTTGAGACGAGTACGCACCAGCGTCCAATCGCCGCTGAGTTTTTCCCCGACCAGGGTGAATTTGAGCTTGCCGCCCGCGTACGCCTGTTGCGGGTCGTCGTGGGGTTGCCAGACACCGCGGTCCCACACGATGACGTCCCCGGCGCCGTACTGGCCGGCGGGGATGCTGCCTTCGAAGTCGCCATAGCTCAGAGGATGATCTTCGACGTGCACCGCCAGGCGCTTCTGGCTCGGATCCAGGCTGGGACCCTTGGGGACGGCCCAGCTCTTGAGAACGCCGTCCAGCTCCAGGCGAAAATCATAGTGGAGGTGGCGGGCGTCATGTTTCTGGATCACAAACGACAGCGCTGACGCCTTGCGTTTCTTGGCGGCTGACTCGGTGCCCGACGGTTCGGCAGTGATCTGGAAGTCGCGTTTGCGGTTGTACTCACTCAACGGCTTTGCCATATGGATCTCCTGGCGATGGCAGGTTCAAGAGGCTTTTTTCGAGGATTTCTTCGCCGCCGGTTTCTTCGCCGACGGCTTGCCGGCCAGGCTGCGCTTGAGCAGTTCGGTCAGATCGATCACATCGGCCGACTTGCGCTCCTCTTCGCCTTCCTGGGACTCCACGTCTTCGATCTTGCCGGCCTTGGCTTTCTTCTCCACCAGCGCCATGATTTTTTCCTGGAAGCTGTCGCGGTACTCCTCGGGTTGCCACTCGGCCGTCATGTCTTCCACCAAGCGTTTGGCCATGTCCAGTTCACCTTTGGCCAGGCTGGGCTTGGTGACGTCGCTGCCCAACTCCAGCTCATCCAACCCGCGCACTTCGGCGGGCCAGCGCAGCAGTACCAGCACCAGCGCCGACTCCAGGGGCATCAGCGCCGCCAAGTGCTGCTTGGTGTGCAGCACCACATTGGCCAGGGCCACCTTGCCGGTTTTTTTCAGGGTTTCGCGCAACAGTGCGTACACCTTGCCGCCGCGTTTGTCGGGGGCCAGAAAGTACGGTGTGTCGATGTTCTGCAAGGGGATCTGGTCACTGGCGACAAATGCGATGATCTCGATGGTCTGCGTCGACTTGGGGTGGGCCGAGCGGATTTCATCCTCGCTGAGCACCACGTAACGACCCTTTTCGTAAGCCACGCCCTTGACGATGTTCTCCTTGGTCACTTCTTTGCCGGTGGTCTTGTTGATGCGCTTGTAACCCACCGGGTCCATGCTGCGCTTGTCCAGCCAGTCGAAGTCGACGCCTTGGTGGGAGGTAGCCGAGACCAGTGAGACGGGGATATGAACCAGGCCGAAACTGATGGCGCCTTTCCAGATTGCCCTTGGCATGTGTGCGATTCCTTGAGAAGAAACTGTGTTCGGGTGACTCGATGGCGGCGCGAAAAGTTTCGCCGGGCGGATATGCGGACAGATCGTGTTACACCTCTGCGGAAACAATTTAATTACCAAAGGCGAACCCAGGGCGTAGCGTGCTATCGAAAGCACGAACGACTCGTCTCAAAGAGGTTTGCTCATGAACAGGTGCATGCGTCACGTTGCAACGCTGGTTTTGGGCCTGGCGCTGATGCCATTGGCCCACGCCCAAAACCTGCCTGGCCGCAGCGATGCCAACACCGGGCCGATTCACCGTGCCAACCCCAACAGCATGCAGGGCACCCAGCCCAATGCGCCGGTTACCCGCGGTATCCAGACCGTGCCGACGCAACGCACACCGACCCTGGAAAACGGCGGCATCGGCAACCGCTACCCCCAGCGCCAGGCCGCGCCCACTCGCCCGGCCACCGAACCCAAAGCCCCCACTTATGATGCCAACGGCAATCGCCGGTAAGGACTCGTCTTATGTTGCTACGCAAAACCCTGCTGGCCGCGTTGTGCGCCACATCCCTGATGCCGTTGGCGGCGGTGCAGGCCGCCGATCCGCAACAGTTCCCCAGCGAGCAAGGCAGCATCACCGCCACGCCGATCGCCAGAGGCCTGGATCATCCGTGGGCAGTGGCGTTCCTGCCCGACAGCCAAGGCTTTCTGGTCACCGAGCGCCCAGGCCACCTGCGCGTCGTTAGTGCCGATGGCAAGCTGTCGGCGCCCTTGAGCGGCGTGCCGCAAGTGTGGGCCAAAGGGCAGGGCGGGTTGTTGGATGTGGTGTTGTCACCGGACTTCAAACACGACCGCCTGGTGTATCTGTCTTACGCCGAGGGCGGCGGCAAGGGCGGCAAGGCGGGCACCGCAGTGGGGCGCGGGCGCCTGGCGGCCGATCTCAGTGGCC
Organism: Pseudomonas sp. lyk4-R2A-8; assembly: GCF_030209095.1. NCBI lineage: Bacteria > Pseudomonadati > Pseudomonadota > Gammaproteobacteria > Pseudomonadales > Pseudomonadaceae > Pseudomonas > Pseudomonas sp. lyk4-R2A-8. The sequence goes on along the minus strand of NZ_JARVSS010000008.1, from coordinate 259,756 downwards.
TGACCGATTTCACCGTGATCCTGCGCCAGGAGCCCAAGCTTTCCACCGGCAATCATTTCGGCTCGCGCCTGGCGTTCGATCGTGACGGTTACCTGTTCGTGACCCTCGGCGAGAATAATGACAGGCCTACCGCCCAGGACCTGGACAAACTGCAGGGCAAAATCGTGCGTATCTACCCCGACGGACGCGTGCCGGATGACAATCCCTTCGTGGGTCAGGAAGGCGTACGCCCCGAGATCTGGTCCTATGGTCAGCGCAACCCGCAAGGTCTGGCATTGAACCCATGGAGCGGTACGTTGTGGGAAAACGAACATGGTCCACGGGGCGGCGATGAAATCAATATCATCGAGCGCGGCAAGAACTATGGCTGGCCGCTGGCGACCCACGGTATCAACTATTCGCTGACGCCGATTCCTGAGGCCAAGGGCAAGACCGTGGAGGGCACAGTGGCGCCGCACCATGTGTGGGAACAATCACCGGGTATCAGCGGCATGGCGTTTTATGACGCTGATCGCTTCAAGCCTTGGCAACACAACGTATTTATCGGCGCCCTGGCGAGCCAGGCGTTGATTCGCTTGCAGTTCGAGGGCGATAAGGTGGTACACGAGGAGCGCCTGCTCGGCGGCCTGAAGGCGCGAATCCGTGATGTGCGACAAGGGCCGGATGGCTACCTGTATGTACTGACCGATGAGGATGACGGCGTGTTGTACCGGGTGGGTTTGAATCAGGACTGACAAGGATGAGCCACCCACACGTGGGAGCGGGCCAGGCCCACTCCCACCTGTTTGCGCGGGGCGGGCTTACAGGCCCAGCGCCGACAAGCCCGGATGATCGTCCGGCCGACGGCCCAGCGGCCAGTGGAACTTGCGGTCACTTTCCTTGATCGGCATGTCGTTGATGCACGCAAATCGATTGGCCATCAGGCCGTGCTCGTCGAACTCCCAGTTCTCGTTGCCGTAGGAGCGGAACCAGTTGCCGGAGTCGTCATGCCATTCATAGGCATAACGCACGGCGATGCGATTATCGGTAAACGCCCACAATTCCTTGATCAGGCGATACTCCAGTTCCTTGGCCCATTTGCGCGTCAGAAAGCCCTTGGCTTCTTCGCGGTTGTGGGCAAATTCGGCGCGGTTGCGCCACTGGGTATCGAGGGTGTAGGCCAGGGATACGCGCTGCGGATCCCGTGAGTTCCAGCCGTCTTCGGCCAGGCGCACTTTTTCGATCGCCGACTCGCGGGTAAACGGCGGCAGGGGCGGACGCGGTTGTTCAATGGATGACATGCTGCGACTCCTTCTACATTAGTTTTAACGAAAGTTGCTCAGCCTGCGGGTTCACAGTCCCAATAACGTTCGCGCCATGCATTGCGCATTATCGGCCGCTGTTGAATCGCCCATCACCAGGGCAACGGTAATGGCGCCATCGATCAGGATCAGCAGGTGCGCGGCCTGCCGCTCGGGGTCGGGGGTGCCATGTGCTTTACACAGTTCAAGCAAGTACTCGAACAGTTTCTGTTTGTGGGCCTTGGCCAGCAGGCGGACCGGGTTTTGCGGGTCGCCGGTTTCGCCGCTGGTATTAATAAAGGCGCAGCCGCGAAAGTCGGCCGAGCCGAACCAGGCCTTGAGCGCGCTGAACACGGCGAGCAGGCGCTCGCCACTGTCGGGCCGGCGTTCCACTTCCGTGCGCAGCCACTGCAGCCACCGCGCGTCGCGGCGTTGCAGCGCGGCCATCACCAGTTCGTCCTTGTTGGCAAAGTAGCGATAGATACTTTTTCGCGAGACACCGGCGGTTTTCACCAGGAAATCCATACCGGTGGCGGCGATGCCGTGGCGATAGATCAACTTCTCGGTGACGTCGAGAATAATGTCGCGGGTTTCACTGCTATTGATTTCATTCATGCCGCGAACAGTAGAACGATCGTTCTTCTTGGTCAATTGTTTTTTCCATCTGGGACAGCGAGACCTGAGCATCGTCATGGTGTAAGCTCGGGGCCTCTTCGGATTCGACCCTTTGCGAGCCTTATGCCGTCGTTCTTCAAACGCTCCCTGTTGCCCAAACTGCGCGGTTTCCCACTCACGCCCGACGCGATTGACGTGCTGTCCGGCGCTGCCGAATTTCGCCGATGCCTGCTGGAGAACATTGCCCAGGCGACGCGGCGTATTTACATCGTTGCGTTGTACTTGCAGCACGACGAAGCGGGGCAGGAGATCTACGACGCCTTGCATGCCGCCAAAGCCGCACGGCCGGAGCTGGAGGTCGTGGTGGTGGTCGATTGGCTGCGCGCCCAGCGCGGGTTGATCGGCGCCGGCAAGCAGCCGGGCAACAGTGCCTGGTACCAGGCCATGACGCAGGCCCACGGCAGTGAAGTGCCGGTATATGGCGTGCCGGTGCAAACCCGTGAGCTATTCGGCGTGCTGCACCTCAAGGGCTTTGTGATCGATGACACGGTGCTGTACAGCGGTGCCAGCCTGAACAACGTCTACCTGCACAAATTCGATAAGTACCGGTTTGACCGTTACCACCTGATCCACAGCAAGCCGCTGGCCGACTCCATGCAGCACCTGGTGGAACACGGGCTGGTGGCGTCCAAGGCGGTGCATCGCCTCGACCTGCCGAACCCGCCGACGACCCGCAGCCTGCGCAACGACATCGGCGACCTGCGCAGTCGCCTCAAACACGCAGCCTATGACACCACGGCGGGGCAGCTATCCAATGGGCAGTTGTCGGTCAGCCCGCTGCTGGGCGTGGGCAAGAACAACCCGTTGAGCCGGGTGATCCTGGAACTGATCGCCGGCGCCCAACGGCAACTGACCATCTGCACGCCCTATTTCAATCTGCCGCTGCCGGTGACCCGCGAAATCAACCGCGCCCTGGCCCGTGGCGTGAAGATCGACATCATTGTCGGCGACAAGACCGCCAACGACTTCTACATCCCGCCCAGCGAGCCGTTCAAGGTGATCGCTGCGTTGCCTTATCTGTACGAAATCAGCCTGCGCCGCTTCGCCAAGCGTCATCAGCCGATGATCGACAGCGGCCAACTGAACCTGCACTTGTGGCGCGATGGCGACAACACTTACCACCTCAAGGGCATGTGGGTCGATGAGCGCTACACCTTGCTCACCGGCAACAACCTCAACCCCCGCGCATTCCGCCTCGACCTGGAGAACGCGTTGCTGATCGACGATCCTCAAGGCCAGTGGCTGGCGCCGCGTGCGTCCGAGCTGGCGCAGATCTTCGAGCACACCACGCGGATCGAGGGTTACCAGCAGTTGCAGACACTGCCGGACTACCCCGAGGCGGTCGGCAAATTTCTGCGCCGAGTCAGCCGGGTGCGGATCGAGCGGTTGCTGTACCGGATTCTCTAAATCCCGGCTGCTTCGCTGTCGAAATCAGCGGGTGTTTAAGACCCGCCTTACAGTCGCTCTGTCTGTCGTCTCTCTACAGTGCCTCCCGACCGTTCAAGGAGGCACGGCTTTTCCCTTCATGGAATCAGCCAGAAAGAGGACGACTGCGTGCTACCGATATCCAACCACTCCCGCCTGACAGACATTCCTTTTATTCCCGCTTCACCTGTGCCGGTGCCGACGGCACCCGTACATTTTCGTTCGCGGCGCTCGACCGCCGCCGAACCGCCGGCGATTCCCGGGCCTGCCTGGACCCTGCCGGTATCGTCAGGCGAACACACCGATACCCGCGCCGGTGATGCCGACCTGGCGGCGCGGCTGGCGACGGCCCTGAGCAGCGGCCAGACCAGCCTGACCATTCCCGAAAGCAGCAGCGTGGCGGGCCTGTTGACGATCTATCGCCGGTTGCTCGACCAGCCGCAGACTCAGCAATGGTTCTTGAACAAAGGGCTGCCAACCGAGACGCTGACGTTGCGCAGGCATGGCGTTGAGGGCTTTACCACCCATGAGGGCGCACGCACGCGGGCAACGTTCAGCACCACCGACGACAGCGGTTGGTGGCAGGCCTCCCGCCATCTGCGGGCGATGCGTGATCTTCTCGACCCGGCAGACCAGGGCCTGCCCCATCTCGCGTCCGGTGAACTGCGCGTACCGCTGCACGTGGTTTTACAGGCCTACGGGCTCAATCCCGCCGAGAATGCGCAGGCGCTCACGGCACGCGTGCTCAAGGACGGCCTGACGTTATCGCCGCACGTGCCCGCAGCGGTCCTGGCGGTCAAACAGCTGGTCAGTGACCTGGATGAACGCGCCTACCTGGCAACCCTGCTGGAGCAACAGGTGCAGGGCTTGTCGGAGAACAGCCGCTGCGACTGGTCAACGCTGGCGATCCAGGTATCGCCGGCGTCAGCCCAAGGCATAGGGGAGCATCCGAGACACAACGTCGCCCAATTGTTGCAACTCAAGGGGCTCGGCACTCCAGGCACAGTCGCGCAGACGCGCCATGCCATTCAATGGTTGCGCACGGCATTGCCGCCGGCGCCGGCCCTGGGAGACTACGCGGCCCTGATCCCAGGCGCGCCCGGCGAGCTCGCAGGCCAACCTCTCACGACGCTGGCCACGCACACGCCCGAGACGCTGCGTCACAACACCGAGCTCCATCTGGACAACCTCGCTAAAAGTCCTGACGCCATGGCGTTCGGCGCGCAACTGGCGGCCGCGCTGCAGGGGCCTGCTGGCACAGTCGCCGGTTACGCGCTCTACCAGCCCGCCAACGCCGGGCGCACCCTGAATGAAGTGCGCAGCGATCTGGAAGCGTACCTGCGCGACATCAAACATCTTGATCCCAAGGTTGCGGTGCTGGTGGCTCACGTGGGGCTGGCGCGTAGCGCCCCCGAATTCCTGGTGCGTGAGGTGCCTGACGCGATCAGAATCGGCACACCTGCCTGGATGGAATTGCGCTTGGGTTGCGCCATGGCCGAAGCGGTGGCGCCGGGCACATCCAGGGCGATGGATGAACAGCAGGTCAGCGCGCTGACAACGCTCACACCGCTGTCCGATGAGCAACGCACGCTGATGCAGGGGCGGGGCCTCAGCGTGCTGCTGGACTGGGCGGTACTCAATGGGGTGATCCCCGAAAGGCCCCAGGGCGAACACTCGGAGCAGGAGATTAAAAAGGCGTCGGAGCTGTTCGGTCGGCAACGTCGGCACGCGGCACGCTCGTTCAGGATCGCCAGTACACCGTTGCCGACGCGTCGGGCGCTCGCCGTGCGGGAACTGCTGAAGGTCTTCCCCGACACCAGCACCAGTCAGTTGGAGGCGATGACGGTCTTTATTGCCGATGCCGGCGAGCGCAGAAACATGCGTCTGTCCGAACCGCGCACACGCTCGCTGATCGAGGCCTATATGACCGGTGACCTGGTGCCTGGCAAGTGGATCCTGACGCGCGATATCCCCACGCAAGAGATGCGCAAGCCTTCCACTACACCCTTTCAATTCCAGAACGAGGCTACGCTTCCCGTTGCGGCGCGCGAGAGGCTTGACAGCCTGATCCGGCGCTTGCCGGTAATGGATGACATGCTGAAAAAAGACATCGACACCTATCACAACTTTCAGCAGCGTGGCTTTGTCACCAAGCTCAAACTGATGTTCGCCGGGCTGCCGCTGGCCGACCGCCAGCGGCTGGAGCTGGGCGAAGTGGACCTGTTCACGTTGCGCAAAAAAACCGGAAAACCGCAGGTAAATGAAGAGCGCGAAGACCGGGCGGCCGTCACTGGACATCAGGGCGCACTGATGCGTGTGCTGCATGACGCAGCGGTGACGTACTACGAGGTGTTGTACAGCGGCAGCATCGTCAAGCATGACGACCCGCAAGTAACCTTGGCCCTGGACCGCGTGATTCTGGATAAAAGCCATATCGCGCAATATAAATTGCAGGCCCAGAACTACATCCGTCGCGGGCATGAGGTGCCGCTGGATTTCAACGCGTATGCCAGTGGCGCCGCGCTGGACCCGCAGACCACCTCCGCCGACATCATTATTGATCGACTCGGAAGGCGGCTGCCCGCAGCTGCGCTGCCGGACGATGTGACGCCGCCCACCTTCGTCCCCGACAGTTACCAGTCCGAGCGGGTTGAGTTCATTGCCTGTGAGATCGCTGAGCACAACTTCTATGAAACCGCCGACGATATGCTCACGCGCGCCAAAGGCCAACTAAGCCTGGAAAAAAATCGCCAGGCCCACGCGCGGGACGTCAACCTGCTGGTATCCCTGGTACCGTTCGTGGGCGCGTACCAAGAGTTCAGCGACGGTAATTTTGCCAAAGGCATGCAGAGCCTGGCATTGGACGTGGCAGGCGTGGCGATTGGCGCCGGTGGCCAGGCACGCGCGCTGATACGCTCGGCGCGGGTGCTGGCGAAAAATACGGCGCGCCCCACCCTGGGCAGGCTGGGCGCGCGCGTTGCACCGATGACGCCGAAGGTGGCCTGGTCCTGGACCGAGCCGAAGGTGCGATTCAGCGATGCCGCGTTTGATTTTTCCAAGCAATCGACGGGGTTTTTCAACGCGGTGTTCAATCCGCTGGATGGCTATCCGCGCCTGCTCACTGCCGCATCCAGAGGGCTGGCGAAACTGCCGACCGCGCTGGCTACAACCAGTACCGCCTTGGGGAAGGCGATGCCCCACCTGATAGCAGTGGAGCAGAAAATGTGCTGCTATCTGTTGGTGGCCACTGGCGCTGTTCCTAGCCAGGTTCCTGGACCGAACGCTGCCGAGTGAGGCTGTCAGTTCAAGCCCAGCTTGCCCCGCAGCATGGACAGGTCTTCGGCCAGGGTGTTGACCGGCCCCACCAGCGCTTTTCGGTCGTTTTCCTTGACCTTGTCGTAGGTCTGGAAACCGCCATTGGGGGTCTTGTACTTGGCCAGGATCTTATCGACGCTGGCAAAGTTTTTGTCGACCTTGGCCAGGAACGCCTTGTCCTGTTTTTCGATCTGGCTGCGGAACAGGTCGACGATTTTCTTCGCACCGTCAATGTTGCCCTGGAAGTCATACAGGTCGGTGTGGCTGTAGCGATCTTCTTCGCCGGAGATCTTGGTGGCAGCAACTTCTTCGAGCAGCGCTGCAGCACCGCCTACGACTTTTTCCGGCGGGAAGGTCAGGCCGTCGACGCGGGTCTTGAGGTCGTTGACGTCGGTGTTGAGCTTGGCGGTCAGTGCCTCCAGGCCTTGGGTCGAGTTCTGCGAAAAAAGCGCGTATTCGATGCGGTGGAAACCGGTGAAATCTTCGGCGGTCACGCCTTTTTCGTGGTCGTCGACGCGCGAGTCGATGGAGGCGTCGAGGTCGCTGAACAGCTCGGCGATCGGCTCGATGGACTCGTAGTGCACGCGGGTCGGCGCGTAAAGTTTCCTGGCGGTGGCCAGGTCGCCCTTGTTGATTGCCGCCGTGAAGGCTTGGGTCTGGGTCACCAGCTCACCGATTTCTTCGGTGACGTAGATCTTGTAGTCCGACACCGGGCCCACCAGGTCCAGCGGCGCGGTAGCGGCAAAGGCTGCCAGCGGTGAAAGGGTCATTAACAACGACAACGCGATAGTCGACTTTTTCATGGGACGTTTCCGCTCGGGTTTATTTTAGGTGTTGGCAGTGGTTTGAGGGTGCGTGGCAGCGAGCAGCGTGCGCCCGATGAAATCCTGGGGGCCCGTGACTCCCGGCAAGGTAAAGAAGTACCCGCCGCCGACCGGCTTGAGGTATTCCTCCAGGGGCTCGCCGTTGAGCCGGGTCTGCACGGTGATGAAGCCTTTCTCCAGGTCAGCCTGGTAGCAGATGAACAACAGCCCCATGTCCAACTGACCGTTTTTGTTGACGCCGTTGGAGTAGTTGAACGGCCGACGCAGGATCAGGTTGGCCTGGGTCTGCGGGGTGCGTGGGTTGGCCAGGCGGATGTGGGCATCGAGCTTGGTCAACTTGCCTTCGGGGTCCTTGCTGTAGTCGGGCACCTGGCTTTCTTTTTCGCCGTCCATAGGCGCGCCGGTGGTTTTGACGCGGCCGATGATGCTTTCCTGTTCCTGCAGGGGCGTGCGGTCCCAGCGCTCGACGAAGTTGCGGATGATACGCACCGCCTGATAACTGCCATGAGCCGCCCAGCTGGGTTCGTCGCTGCCTGGTTGTACCCACACCACCTGGTTCATTGCTTTGTCGTCGTTGGAGTTCGGGTTGGCCGAGCCGTCGCGGAACCCCAGGAAGTTACGTGCGCTCTGTGCCGGTTCGCCGGGGCGGGCAGGGGCCTGGGGCGGCACGCTGCCTTCCTGTTTCCAGCGCACCAGCAGCAGGTCAGGCAGGTTTTTCACGATGTCGCGCAGCGCGTGGATGTTGGTGTCCGGGGTGTTCGAGCTGAACTGCAGGCTCAGATCGCCATGGCACTGCGCCGGCTCCAGCGCATCGTTGGGGAACCCGACCATACGCATCAGGCGCTTGGGCTTGGCGGCGGCGAGGCCGAAGCGTTCGTCGAACAGCGACTCGCCCACTGACACCGTGATGGTCAGGTTATCCGGGGTGACCACCGGGCCCAGAATCCCGGAATCGGTGGGCGGCAACTTCGGATCGACCTGGGGCACCGGCCCGCCGGTCATCAGGAAATGGATGCGTTCGTTCAGGGTGCGGAACAGGCGCTCCAGGTCCTGGCGGTCGCTGGCCAATACGTCGAAGGCCACCAGCATGCCGCAGGCCGGACGAGGGGTGACGATGCCGGTCTGGTGCTGGCCATAGAAGTCGTGGTGGTCCTGAGTCTTGTCGCTGCGCGGCGCGGTGGTGACTTGTTCCGCGGCGGCTGCCATGGCCGGGCAGGCCAGGCTGCTGCCGGCAATCGCTGCGCCGGTGGCGGCCATGCCCAGCAGGACGCGGCGGCGCTGGAGGTCAAACTGTTCTGAATCACTCATGTGTGCGGTCGTCTTCACTGCAGGCCGGAAAGGCCAAGGGCGGGATCGATTCCATCGAGTACGGCGGCCAGAGCCTTGGCCTTGTCAGCGAGCTGTTTGCGCTGACCGTCGGTGACGCTGTCGTAGCGACGGTACTGGCCGTCGACTTTCAATGCGTCGAGTTCGCTGCCAAATGCGGCGAGGGCGCTGTCGACCTTGGGCAGCAGTTCGGCGGCGGACTTTTCCAGCAGCGGGCGTATCAGTTCGACCACTTTGTGGGCGGCGGCCAGGTTGGCGGCAAACCCGTTCAGGTCGAGGTGGCTGTAGCGCTCCTCCTCACCGCTGAGGGCGCGTACGTCGGCCAGGCTGTTGAGGTTGCGCACCACGATGCTGACCAGTTGCTCGGGCGGCAGCGATTGAGCCAGCAGTTGCTGTTTGAGGGTGGTGACGTCGCTGACCAGGCGTTGAGCTACCGGAGCCAGGCCCTCGATGCTGTGCTGCTGGAACAGGCTGTACTCGATGCGGTGGAAACCGCTGAAAGCCGGGTCCTGCTCGCGTTTTTCGAAGTAATCGGCCCGCGCGTTGATCGCGTTGTCCAACTCCGCCAGACGCTGCGCCGCCGGCGCCAAACGCTGGTAGGCCTCGCGCGCGGGGGCATACAACGCCTGGGCCTGTGCCAGGTCGCCGGCATCGATGGCCTGTTGCAGTGCGGTCACAGCCTTGATCAGGGCGCTGCCCTGGCTGCTCAGGTACACCCGGAACTCCGACAATGGGCCGATGAACGCCACCATCGACGGCTTGGCTTTGGCCTGGGCCTCGGATTCAGCGGTCGGCGTCACATGCAGGGTGCCGCGCGGGTTGCTCAGCAGTCCGCAGGTAATCGCATAGTCGCCGGGCTGCAGGTTGGCATTGATCACCTGGCTTAGACCGGGGGCAATGTTTTCGCGCTCTTCCACCACCAGCACGCCGTCAAGGATTTCCCACTCCACCGCACGGTCGGAGCGGTTGATGATGCGAAAACTCGCCGGCCCGGCGGGCACGGTCAGCGCGTTGGGTTCGCAGGCGTGGGCGTGAATGGTCACCGCGATTTCATTGCTGTGGGTCTGGCGCTTGGCGGCGGCCAGTTGGGAGGCGTAGTAAAACAGGCCGCCGGCGGCGATCATCACGACCACCGAGCCGGCCACCGCCCAGCGCAGGGCGCGGGGGGGCGAGGCGGGTTGAGGCGTTGGGTTGGACAAAGGGCAGTCCTTACTGGCTGGAAACGGAAGAGGGTGTAGTGACGGGCTGAGTGGAAGGTGAGGGCAGGAAGAACATCACCAGCGCGACCACCAGATAAATCACATAGGCTCCCAAGGTGCTGACCGTCGGCGCTTCCTGGTAGCCGAACATGCCGGCGAGTACCGAACCCAGCGGGCTGTCCATCGGCAAGGCAGTGCTGAAATCGAACAATACGGTTTGCAGGTGATTCCACACTCCGGCCTCGTGCAGGGCCTGCACCGAGTTGGCGAGGATGCCGGCGGCGACCACCAGGATAAACAGCCCGGTCCAACGGAAAAACGCCGCCAGGTTCAGGCGCATACTGCCGGTGTAAATCAGGAAGCCGACGATAATTGCCAGCACCAGCCCGAGCAGCGCACCGATCGGTGCGCCCGGGCCTTCGCTCTGCTGGAACACCGCCAGCAGGAAGAACACCGTCTCCAGGCCTTCGCGGGCCACCGCGAAAAACACCATGAGGATCAACGCGGTGACCTGGTGCTTCGAACCGGTCAATGCCTGGTCGAGGGAGGCGTGCAGTGAATGCTTGATCGAGCGCGCGACCTTGCGCATCCAGAACACCATGGAACTGAGGATGCCCACGGCAACCAGGCCGACAATCCCTTCAAACAGCTCCTGTTGCTTCTGCGGAAACTCAGCGCTCATCAGCTCCAGGCCACCGCCCACCAGCAGTGCCAGGGCGGCCGCGAGGAACACCCCGATCCACACCGCCGGCATCCATTGGCCGCGACCTGTCTGCTGCAGGTAACTGGCGATGATGCCGACGATCAAGGCCGCTTCGATGCCTTCGCGCAGCATGATGAGAAAGGGAACGAGCATCGGGCACCACAACGTCACTAGATAGGAAGCTAAGTTGTAACATAATGATACTCATTGCTAAACAGCAAATATTGACGTTTGCTGAACACTCGCTGAACGGTGGTGACGAATCGCCATGGCCCTTATGATGCAGGCCACCTGAATAGCTGTCGGATCGCCTGAAGTTCATGTTGGAAAAAGACACCATCTCCCTGCACCTCGTGCGCGAGGCTTTGTTGCAGAGCTGCGCGCCCGGCGCGGCCAGCGCGCAGGTGCTGGCCAAGGCCGGTATCGATCCGGCGCTGCTCGCGCAGCCCGACGCCCGGGTGTCGGCCACGAGCTACGCACGGCTATGGCGGCTGCTGGCCAGGCGTACGGACGACGAGTTTTTCGGCATGGACCCGCGCAAGCTCAAATCGGGCAGCCTGGCGTTCCTGTGCCACGCCTGCATGGCGCAACCGACTCTGGCTGATGGCCTGCAGACCGGGTTGGGGTTTCTGTCGCTGATGCTGGACCACTTGCCCGCCCAACTGGTGCGCCAGCAAAGCCTGGCGGAAATCGTCCTGCTGGAACCGGAGACGGCGCCTCGCCGGGCGTTCACCTATTTCACCTATTGGATGATCGTGCACGGTGTGGCCTGTTGGCTCGCCGGGCGCCGCATTCCGATCCTGGCCATCGAACTGCGTTGCCCATCGCCGGATTTCTGCGACGACTACCGCGTGATGTTCTCCGACAACCTGCGCTTCAACCGGCCACGCACGCGCATGATCTTCTCCGCCGACTGCCTGGACCTGCCGATCAAACGCAGCCCTCAGGAGCTTCAGCGCTTCCTCGCCCACGCTCCCGCGAACATCCTGGTCAAATACCGCGACCCCGACAGCCTGGCCACCCGCATCAAACACGACCTGCGCCAACTGCCCCCCGACACCTGGCCGGAAACCGAAGGCCTGGCCGCGAGTCTGTGCATCTCCGCGTCCACCTTGCGTCGTCGCCTGGCCGAGGAGGGGCAGACGTACCAGGGGCTCAAAGACAGCGTGCGCAAGGAGTTAGCGATTGTCTGGCTGGCCGAACCGCAGATCAGCTTTGCTGAAATTGCCGTGCGGCTGGGCTTTGCGGATGTAAGTTCATTCTATAAGGCGTTCCGTAAATGGTCGGGGTCGAATCCGGGGCATTATCGGAGTTTGATACTTAACGATATTGGCTGAAGTTCAGCCGTACAAGGAGATAGGTAATGCGCACGTCATGGTTATGGTTGATTTGCTGCGCGCTTTTCCCGCTGAGCAGTTGGGCGCAGTTGGGGATCGGTGATTTCACGCTGGGCATGCCGCGCCAGCAGGTCATGGACATCCTGCATCGCCACTTCCCTTCGGTGGAGTTGGAACACAACCTCTCCTATCCCGTGCCTATGCCTTACTACCGCGCGCGCGAACCGTCCCGTCCGTATCTTTTAAAGGATGTACCTATCCATACCGTAGCGGCCTATTTCGACGAGGCTGACCGGCTCAAGCAACTGAGCATCAATTTCGATATCACCGACCCCGAACGAATCAAGCCGTTGATACCGCTTATGCACGAGGCACGGCTGGCGCCCGACACCCAAGGACGTCATGAACTCTTCAACAGTGATGGCGAGTTGACCTATTACGTGTCGCAACCCTATGGGTGGACAGTCGTGGAGATCGCCGACAGAGCCGCGTCGAAGGTTAACATTCCGATGCGTGCGCACGTAGACCAACAGATCAGGGCATTCAAGTAGCAAAGATGGGGGCGGGGGTAGAGAAACGTTTAAAACTACATGTCCCCGCTTGCCTGCATCACTGTTAGATATTATCTGGTAAGTTTCTGGAATATAAAGCTCAAGCTTCTTGCTTTATTGGCGGCTTTTTTGTGCGCCTAACAGTAGCGTCGTGATAACACCCAATAAGCCAATAAGGCAGAAAACTGCAACAATAACCAAAGTCGACGAAAAGCCATATCTATCAACTAATCCTCCGAAGGTAGTGTAGGAGGCGCCGATAACAACCGAATTGACTAGGTTTGCAGCGGACAGGCATGAGGCTCGGATGCGGGAATCGACATTATCGTGAATATATGTTTCATATGACGTCTCATAGATGGCGGGGAGCGACATTATCAGGAGGAAACTTGCTGCTGAGGCATTGATGCCGAGGTCCATTGATAAGATTAAAAGGAGTAGGGTGATAATAAATGTCGTGGTGAATGCAACAATGCCGAGAGAAAATTTTGAGCAAACATAACCCGCAACCATAAACACTACAGCCGATATGGCTTCTACTGCAGCATATATTCCAGCAATCAAAGTGACATCTAAGCCTTGCAGCTTGAAAAAAGGTTGGCCGTAGATAAATAAAGGTACGGTTGAAAGCTCAAATAACGCGAATCCAATGAACAAGGGTATAAGGAAAGCGCCGTTTTTTGAGCGGAAAAAGCATACCAGTGAATTGAAAACGCCTTCTGCTTCTCTATTGTGCACGCTACTTTTTGCACTGGAATTGAGTGAGGTGGAAAGAGATTTTCTTTCGGTCATGAATGAAACCACGATGGCTCCAATAAATTTGGATATCGCAAAAAATATATAAACGCTGTTCCACGACATAGCCTCTTGCAAGGCGCCGCCAAGAAGCATGGATAAGCCTAATGAAACCGCATCGATAGCACGGGCGCGGGATATTATCCTTGGGTATTCCTCTGTTCTATTTTCGGCCAGTAGATTGTCATATAACAACGCTCTGTCCGCACCGGAGCCCATAGCAATACTGGCGCCGAAGAGGCAAAAGATAAACGCGAAAGGAATAAAGTCGGAGAACAATAAAAATCCAATACCGCTTATAAATAACCCCAAAAAACTTAGTATTAGAGAGTGTTTACGTCCGTAGCGATCTGCAAGTAGACCGGATGGTATTTCCAAGGCTACACAAGAAAAGAATAAAAAAGACTGAAGAATGCCTATTTCTCCTTGGGTTATACCGAGTTGCAAAAGATAGAGTACAAATAAGCTTCTCTGGACATCCAGATTCATAAATATTGACAGGGTGTAATATGGGTTGTTGTTTTTCAAGGCGTTCCATGCTCTTTTTTATTTTAATGCTGATGTTTCGTAATTTAAAAAAACAGGCGGCTTTGGCTGTCCGGATCGAATGATGAGCGTTGACGAGGTCTTCCTGCGGCAGGAGTTTACCGATGCGATCTCTTCCCAGCAGCAGTTTAGTAAGTAGTCAGCATCAAAATCTTGAGGAAAGCGAGTCACGATTTTTTATGAAATAGTGCATGGAATGTAGTAATGGCCAGGGACTAGGAATTAACTCACAACATCTTTCTCCTGAGTATTACAGAACCTTCCTTAATGTTTTTAGGACGCGGCTGGCATACGCGCAGTGAAAAATCGTGCATGGTTTTAACCGTGATCCTACTTGGGCGTCGGGTTAAGCAAGCCACACGCTGGATCTGTAAAGGATCGCTCACTTAACTGCGAAGGTTTGCTGCGGAGGATTGAAAGCGTGGCGTGATTGCCTTCATACGTTAAGTCTCCAATCAATACTCTGACGGTGAACTTATGAAAAATTTCATTGCGTTACCTTTTGCGGCGTTGATGCTGGTGTCGGTTCAGGCGTCTGCACTGTGCCTGAATATTTCCGAGAGTTTTAGCGGCATAGTAGGGCCGGATGTTGAGGCGACCGTACACGGGCCGTTCACTATAACGGGCAGTAATGGGTGCTCCGCTGCGAATATTGAAGCAATGATTTCAGCTGGCGGTGTGGGTAGACCCCCCCAGATTTCTATTGAGCGGGAAGTGGGTTCAACTTGGACGAAAGTTGCGGCGAACCCTCTTTCATCCCGTGTATCTTGGCTGGGCCCTTTCGGTACTTATAGGATCAGGGTGCACAATTCTGATGCCGTCACGAAGGTCTTTTCAGGAACTGTAAGGTACGGCCGTTAGGCAACAATTATTGCGGTGTGTCAGGGCCCTGGCACACCGCAATATTGCTGCTTGGCCTTAGTCAGGCGTGTTCTTCCACCGATAAATCATTTTTTGGCGAGTTTGCGAAATACGCGAGAGCATTAATCGCGCGATTCGCGTCGATCATACCTTGTATATACTCCGGGATTCCCTGAGAGCGCCCTACGTCTGGGTTGCTTTTCACAAAAGCGAGGTAATCCTCCAATTTTTCGTCAAACAGGGCAATTGCATTGAACTTTACATGTGTATTCGTTTGTCTGCCGTTGGCATCTGACGCACCATCTCCTGATATGAAGATAAAGAAAGCCTGCTCATCGATTATGTTGCTCTCGAACAATCGTCTGCCAACCTTCTTAAGCTCATCCGTACTGATGGACGTCATATCATACTTCTTCAAAAATTCCTTTAAATCCGCTAACTCGTCTTGCCGCCACATTCTCAGTTCATCAACGGCTTTCGATTCATCAGTGATAGTGAACGCGTTCGTCACCTTGTCCGGGTTCTTGATTACGATCGCATTCGTCTGCATGGAACGTACATTAGGTATCGTCACTCTCATGTCCATATCCGTCTCCTTATTGGATAAAGGTTACGTCCCGTTATCGACTTCGCATAAACGATATTTAGGCTGTTGGAAAATTTGGGAAGTGTCTGACAGATGCGATTACCAATAGGAAAGTGTTATTCATGACTATCAGCGCAAAAAAAACCCCATGACCGAATGGACCATGGGGCTAAAAATTGGCTGGATGCGACCAACCAAAGGAGCTCTTTACATCACTTGGCGGTAGCGACCACCGTATCCGGCTGCCAGCCACCCCCCAGCGCTTTGTAGATCGCCACTATCCCGCGATACAGATCCACTTCGGCCTGGGCCTGGGCGTCTTCGGCCGCCAAACGCTCACGCTGGGCATCGAGCAGCACCAGGAAGTCCACCGTGCCTTCGCGGTAGCGGATGGCGGCGAGGTCGGCGGCGGCGCGGCTGGATTCGCTTTGGCGGATCAGCGAGACCAGGCGTTGCTGACGCTTGCCGTAGTCGCTGAAGGCGTTTTCGGACTCTTCCAATGCCAGCAATACTTGCTGTTCATAAGTGGCCAGGGCGCCGTCGGCTTCGGCGTCGGCACCGCGCAGGCGCGCGCGCACGCTGCCCAGGTCGAACGCGGCCCAGGTGATGCTCGGGCCCAGGGCCCAGGCGTTGGCGGCGGACGAACCGATCTGCGAGCCGCGCCCGGCGGTAAAGCCAAGGAAGCCACTTAAGCTGACCCGTGGGAACAGGTCTGCCTTGGCCACGCCGATGCGCGCGGTGGCGGCGGCCAGTTTGCGTTCGGCGCTGAGGATGTCCGGGCGGCGCTGCAGCAGTTGGCCGGGATCTCCGATCGGCAAGGCTTTGGCAATCGCCGGCAGGTCTTTCGGGCTCAGATCCACGGTCAGCTTGTCCGGGCGCTGGCCGAGGAGGGTGGCGATGCGATTACGCTCGCGCACCTGTTCGGCCTGCAGTTGCGGCACGCTGGCTTCCACCGAAGCCAGGCGTGCGTCGGCTCGTTCCACGTCGAGCTGATCCCCCACACCGGCATCCCGCAGGCTGACGGTGATGGTGCGCGATTCCTGCTGGTTCTTCAGGTTGTCCAGGGCGATGCGCTCACGCAGTTGCGCGCCACGCAGTTGGCCGTAGGCGTCCACCAGCTCGGCAATCATGCTGACTTGCAGTTGGTACAGGTCCGCCTCGGCCGCCTGTTGGTCGGCCTCGCTGGCTTCCAGGTTGCGCTGGATACGCCCGAACAGGTCCAGTTCCCAGGCCATGTCCAGGCCCAGATCGTAACGTTCGCTGTTGACGCGCCGGGTGGTCTGGCCGGGAATCTGCCCCTTGCCCAAGTCACTGCTGGCGCGGCTGGTAATGGTCGGCATCGCGTCATTGCTGGCATCGTCGCGAATCGCCCGGGCTGCCCGCAGACGGGCGAAGGCGACACGCAGGTCACGGTTGCCCTGCAACGATTGAGTCACCAACTGGTTGAGGGTCGGGTCGTCGAACTGTTGCCACCAGATGCCTTCGAACCTGGCGTGGTCATATTGCTTGGCGTCCGCGGCGGCGGCGATGTTCGCCGCCTCCGGGGTCTGGGTTTTATAGTCCGGGCCTACGGCGCAGGCGGCGAGCGCCAGTACCAGCAGGCTCGGCAGGAATACTTTCACACTCATTGCTGTGTCTCCAGCTTCAAGGCCTTGGCTGCTTTGCGCGCTTCGCTGCGCTCCACATAGCGACGGATCAGGACGTAGAACACCGGGGTCAGCAACAGCCCGAAGAAGGTCACACCGATCATCCCCGAGAACACCGCCACGCCCATGGCATGACGCATCTCGGCACCGGCACCGCTGGACAGTACCAAAGGCACCACACCCATGATGAACGCGAACGAGGTCATCAGGATCGGCCGCAGACGCAGGCGGCAGGCTTCCAATACCGCGGCCAATGGGTCGAGGCCTTCCTGCTGTTTGTCCTTGGCGAACTCCACGATCAGAATCGCGTTCTTGCACGCCAGGCCCACCAGTACGATCAGGCCGATCTGGGTAAAGATGTTGTTGTCGCTGCCCGAGATGATCACCCCGGTGATAGCCGACAGCAGCGTCATCGGTACGATCAGGATCACCGCCAGCGGCAGGCTCCAGCTCTCGTATTGGGCGGCCAGTACCAGGAACGCCAGCAGCACGCAGAGCGGGAACACGAACAGCGCGGTATTGCCAGAGAGGATCTGCTGGTAGGTCAGGTCGGTCCACTCGTAGGTCATGCCGTTGGGCAGTTCATCCTTCAACAGTTTTTCAATCGCGGCCTGGGCCTGGCCCGAGCTGTAGCCCGGTGCGGCGTTGCCGTTGATTTCTGCGGTGATAAAGCCGTTGTAGTGCATCACGCGGTCCGGGCCCGAGGTGTCGCTGACCTTGATAAAGGTCGCCAGCGGGATCATCTCGCCTTTGTTGTTGCGCACTTTCAGCTGGCCGATCTGGTCGGCGTCCTGGCGGAACTGTTGTTCGGCCTGCACGTTGACCTGGTAGGTGCGCCCGAAGCGGTTGAAGTCGTTGGCGTACAACGAACCCAGGTAGACCTGCAGAGTGTCGAAGATGTCGCTGATCGCCACGCCGTGGGTCTTGGCCTTTTCGCGGTCGATGGCCGCATCGACCTGGGGCACATTGACCGTGTAGCTGGTGAACAGGCCGAACAACTCCGGCACGCCGCGGCTCTTGGCGATAACGTTCTGCACTTCTTTGTACAGCTCGTCATAGCCCAGGTTGCCACGGTCTTCGATCTGCAGGCGGAACCCGCCGATAGTGCCCAGCCCCTGTACCGGCGGCGGCGGGAAGATGGCCATGTAGGCTTCTTCAATGTTGCTGTACTGGCCATTCAGTGCCCCGGCAATCGCGCCGGCGGACATGCTCGGGTCTTTGCGCTCATCGAAGGGCTTCAAGGTCACGAACACGATGCCGCTGTTCGGGCTGTTGGTGAAGCCGTTGATAGACAGGCCCGGGAAGGCGATCGCGGCTTCCACGCCGGGCTGTTTCAGGGCGATCTCCGACATGCGCTTCATCACGCTTTCGGTACGGTCCAGGCTCGCGGCGTCCGGCAGTTGCGCGAAGGCTACCAGGTATTGCTTGTCCTGGGCCGGGACGAAACCGGTCGGGGTATGGGCGAAGCCGAAGAAGGTCAGCACCATCAGGCCGGCGTACACGAACAGGGCAATGCCACTGCCGCGAATCACTCGGCGCACAGTGCCGACGTAGCCATGGCTGGCTCTTTCAAAAAAGCGGTTGAACGGGCGGAACAACCAACCGCCGAACAGCTTGTCGAGGAACTTCGAGAAGCGGTCCTTGGGTGCATCGTGAGCGCGCAGCAACACGGCGGCCAGGGCAGGGGACAGGGTCAGCGAGTTGAAGGCCGAGATCACCGTCGAGATCGCAATGGTCAAGGCGAACTGCTTGTAGAACTGCCCGGTCAAGCCGCTGATAAAGGCGGCCGGAATGAACACCGCACACAGCACCAGCGCCGTGGCGATGATCGGACCGGTCACCTCGCTCATGGCTTTCTCAGTGGCCGGGAACGGTTCCAGGCCCAGCTCGATATTACGTTCGACGTTCTCCACCACCACGATGGCGTCGTCCACCACGATGCCGATGGCCAAGACCAGCCCGAACAGCGACAGCGCATTGAGCGAGAAGCCGAACAGGTGCATCACCGCAAACGTACCGATCAACGATACCGGTACCGCTACCAACGGAATGATCGAGGCGCGCCAGGTCTGCAGGAACAGAATCACCACCAGCACCACGAGAATCAGGGCTTCGAACAGCGTGTGCACCACCGCTTCGATGGAGCCGCGAACGAAGATCGTCGGGTCATACGCGATGCGGTAATCCATGCCCGCCGGGAAGCTCTTTTTCAGCTCGGCCATCTTGCTGCGCACATCGTTGGAGATGTCGATGGCGTTGGAGCCGGGACGCTGGAAGATCGGAATCGCCACCGCCGGCTGGTTATCGATCAGCGAGCGCAGCGCGTATTGGCTGGACCCCAGTTCGACCCGGGCGATGTCCTTGAGACGTGTGATCTCACCGTTGGCGCCGGCGCGAATCACGATGTTCTCGAACTCCTCTTCGCTGACCAGACGCCCTTGGGTATTGACCGACAACTGGAAGCTGGTGTCAGACGGCGCGGGCTGGGCGCCCAGGGCACCGGCGGCTACCTGGCGGTTCTGCTCGCGGATCGCGGTGACCACATCGGTAGCGGTCAGGTTGCGTGAGGCGGTCTTGTTCGGATCGAGCCACACGCGCAGGGAGTAGTCGCCCATGCCGAACAACTGCACGTCGCCTACACCCCCCAGGCGCGCCAACTCGTCCTTGATATTGAGGATCGCGTAGTTGGACAGGTACAGCATGTCGTAGCGCTGATCCGGGGAGGTCAAGTGCACCACCATGGTCAGGTCAGGGGAGGCCTTGTCCACGGTGATACCGATGCGTGTCACTTCTTCCGGCAGCTTGGGCTGGGTCCGCGTCACTCGGTTCTGCACCTGCACCTGCGCGTTGTCCAGGTCGGTGCCCAGGGCGAAGGTGATGGTCAGGGTCAGCTTGCCGTCGGCGGTCGACTGCGAGGACATGTACAGCATGTTCTCGACGCCGGTGATCGCCTGCTCCAGCGGTGCGGCCACGGTTTCACCGATGACCTTGGGGTTGGCGCCGGGGAAGTTGGCGCGTACCACCACGGTAGGCGGCACCACTTCCGGGTATTCGCTGATCGGCAATTGGAACAGCGAGATCGCACCGGCGATCAGGATCAGCAGCGACAGCACCGCTGCGAAGATCGGCCGCGAAATGAAGAACTTGGAAAAATTCATCTTGAGTCGTATCCCTTAACCGCGTGGAGTCGCAACACTGGCGAGCTTGGGCGCGGTTTTTTCCGGCGCCACTTGCTCAAGGTTGCTGGCTTCCAGCGCTTGTCGTTGTTGGGCCAAGGCGGCGAGGGTTTCCTTGCTGGCCATCGGAATGGTTTCCGGGGTGACCGGTGCACCTGGGCGCACGCGTTGCAGGCCCTTGACGATAATGGTGTCGTCCTTACTCAGGCCGTTGCGCACGATGCGCAAACCTTCGATCTTCGGCCCCAGCTCAACCGCGCGATAAGCCGGCTTGTCGCCTTCCATCACCAGCACGAATTTTTTGCCCAGGTCGGTGCCGACCGCTTCGTCGTTGATCAGCACGGCGGAGTAGGTACCGCTGCCCACCAGCTTCAGGCGTGCATACAGGCCGGGGGTGTATTCGCCCTTGCTGTTGTCGAACACGGCGCGCCCACGGATGGTGCCGGTGGCGGGGTTGACCTGGTTGTCGATGAAATTCATCTGGCCCAGGTGCGGGTTGCCGGTTTCATTCGACAGGCCCAGGTAAACCGGGGTCGTGGCACCGCGACGGCCCTGGCGTGCCAGTTCGGTGTACTTGAGGTACACGCGTTCGTCGGCGTCGAAGTAGGCGTAGACCTTGTCGGTGGAAACCACGCTGGTCAGCGCAGTGACGTCGGCGGTGACCAGGTTGCCGGCGGTGATTTCGGCACGGCTGACGCGGCCGCTGATCGGCGAGGTCACACGGGTAAAACTCAGGTTCAGTTTGGCCAGGTCCAACTGCGCCTGGATCCCGGCGACGGCGGCGCGGGCTTCCTGGGCGGCGGTGGTACGCGAGTCGGCCAGTTCGGCGGAGATCGCATTGCTCTGGCGCAGACGCTCGCCGCGCTGGGCTTCGTTTTCGCTGCGGGTGGCCGCGGCCTTGGTTTGTTGCAGTTGCGCTTCAAGGCGGCGTACTTCGGCCTGGAATGGGCGTGGGTCGATCTGGAACAGCAGGTCGCCTTTCTTGACCAAAGCGCCTTCGGTGAAAGCGACTTGGTCAATCTGGCCGGAAACCCGTGGACGAATCTGTACGGTTTCCGGCGCTTCGAGGCGTCCGGTGAACTCGTCCCACTCGTTGACCGGTTGCTCCAGCACCTTGGCTACGCTGACTTTCGCCGCCGGCATGGCGGCCGCTTGTTCCGGGGTTTTACCGCACGCGTTCATCACCACCATGGCCAGAATCGCCAGGGGCAAGCGCAAAGGGTTGAGTGACTGTTCCATAGGGTGCATCCGCCAATGTATTTGAGATGGGCGGATCATGCGCGGGGACGCGGTATGTCACGAATCGAATGAAGCGAAGGTAACTATCATTCGGAATGATATAAGCGCGGATTCAGCCCTCTAGCATGGGGCTTTCGTTAGGGAGCTATCAATGGCCTTGATGGCAAGAGTGTTTTGCGTGGCGTGCAAGGAACAGTCCCTCACCTGGCGCGGTCGGCGGATAGCCGCGCCGCGATGCATTCCATCAAGAGGCTGACCCGGCGCGGCAGGGCACGATTGGTGGGGTAGACGATGTTCAGGGCCGTGCGCCCGAGGTCGTAGTCCGGGAACACTTCCACCAGCCGTCCGGCGTCCAGGTCGGCACGCACGTCCCACACGGATTTAAGGCACAGGCCGTGGCCGTCCAGGCACCACTGGCGCACCAGCGCACCGTCATTCGCGACGCGCCGGCCGCGCACCAGGATGCGCTGGGTGTGCCCGTGCCGGGTAAAGGTCCACTCGTGCGCCAGGTTGATGCCAAAGCGCATCACCAGGCATTCGTGCCCAGCCAGATCTGCCGGCTCCAACGGCGTGCCATGGCGCTCCAGGTAAGCGGGTGCGGCGCACACAACGCGGCGGTTCTCGCCCAGGGGTTTGGCATGCAGGCTGCTGTCGGCCAGGGCGCCGTAGCGCACGGCAAAGTCGATGCCCTGGCCGACGGGGTCGACGTAGCCGTCACTGAGGTGCAGGTCGATGCTGACCTGCGGATGCGCCTGCATGAAGTCTGTGAGGACCGGTTCAAGGTGCTGGCGCCCCAGGTCCTGCGGCGCACTGAGGCGGATCAACCCGGAAACGGTCCGAGTGCCCAGGCGAATACTGCTGTGCAACGCCTCGGCCTGATCCAGCAGGCGCCGTGCGCCTTCGGCCAGCACGCGGCCTTCGTCGGTCAGGTGAATGGCGCGGGTAGTGCGGTTGAGCAGGCTGGCGCCGTAGAAACGCTCCAATTGCACCAGCCGCTCGGACACCGAGGCCGGTGACAACCCCAGTTCGCGCCCGGCCGCCGACAGCCCACCTTTCTCGATAATCAGCAAAAACAGCTCAAGATTTTTCAACGGCATTGTTCGGGGTTTCCGAAAAAGGTTTTTGAAAGCGGCTCAATTATCAAAATAATCCAAACATCTTACGGTTGCATCCGTGCTTATCCAACGGAGTCAACGCGATGACATTGATCAACACGCAACGGCGTACCTTTCTCGCCCAGGCCGGCGCAGGCGCAGCGGTGCTGGCGGCGGGGTCGCTACTCAATCCGGCGGGCGCTGCCACGGTGCCGAAGGGCCGGGCCAATAGCGCTGCGGCGATGTCCAGCCAGCGCAACGGACGGTTCTGGCCCGGCGACACGCGGCTGGTGGTGTCGATTTCCATGCAGTTCGAAGCAGGCGGGCAGCCCCCCAAAGGCACTGACAGCCCGTTCCCCAAGGTGGATTTTCCCGACAGCGTGCCGGCCGACGTGGCCACCAATACCTGGTTCGCCTACGGCTATCGCGAGGGCATCCCGCGCATGCTCGACCTGTGGGACCGGCACGGCGTGAAAGTCACCAGCCACATGATCGGCGACGCGGTGCAGCGGCACCCCGAGTTGGCCCGCGAGATCGTCGCCCGTGGCCACGAGGCGGCGGGGCACGGCCCGCGCTGGAGTTCGCAGTTCGCCATGAACCGCGATGAGGAGCGCACCTTTCTGCGCCAGGCCGCGAGCATGGTGCAGGCGGTCACCGGGCAGCCGGTCGTCGGTTACAACTGCAACTGGCTAAGGCGCGGGCCGAACACCCTGTCGCTGCTGCAAGAGCTGGGCTACGTCTATCACATCGATGACGTGAGCCGCGATGAACCCTTTATCGAGCAGGTCAACGGCAAGGATTTCGTGGTGGTGCCCTACACCTTGCGCAACAACGACATCGTGTTGATCGAGGGCCGCAACTATTCACCGTCCCAGTTCCTGGAGCAGGTGAAGCTGGAGTTCGATCAACTCTACGAAGAGGCCGGCACCCGGCGCCGCATGATGTCGATCAGCGCCCATGACCGCATCAGCGGCACGCCGCAAATGGTCAAGGTGTGGGATGAATTCCTGCGCTACGCCAACAGCCATCCCGGCGTCGCTTTCATGCGCAAGGACGCGATTGCTCAATACACCCTCGACAGCCCGCTGAGTCTTCGGGAAACCGAGACGATTTGAGGCGCTGCCCCCCTGCATTCAAGGACATTACCAATGAAACCTTTTGCCCGTTCGCACTGCGCCATTGCGGTTGCCGCCTTGCTACTGTCGGGAGCGGCTTCGGCTGCCACGACCGAATTGATCAAACCCACTGTGGTGGTGATGGATAAGAGCCTTACGGCGAATCAACAAGCGCTGATGGAAACCGTCGCGCGCCGTTATGACACCTTCTGGCACACCGGCGAAGAGCGCTTGGCTCGCGAAGCGCTGGCGGATGATTTTGTCGACAAGACACCTCCCGAAGGCCGCAAACAGGGCCCGCAAGGCCCGTTGCTGGCCTCGCGCGCCTTCCGTGCGGCGGTGCCGGATTTGAGTTGCGAGATCGAACAGTTGATCATCGCCGGCGACCGCGCGGTGGCGCACCTGCATTTTCGCGGGCACTTCACCGGCACCTTTGGTCAGCGCAAGGGCAGTGGCCAGGTCGTGGATTTTATTGCCACCGATATCTACCGGATCGACAACGGCAGGATCGCCGCCAACTGGCATATCGAAGATAACCTGACCCTGATGAAGCAGTTGGGCGTGCTCTAGCGCTGGGCGGGATCGACGCGGATATAAGTGCGGAACACGTGATCCCACAACGGCGAGGACACCCCGAAGTTTTTCTCGATGCCCTGGCGGTGGTGCAGGTCGTGATTGGCCACCAGCCCTGGCACTAAGCCGTAGGCCCAATGCTGCGGGCGATGCATCACGTAATGCACCGAGATGTAGAAGAAGTAGCCGGTCACCGCACCGATAAACACCGAGACCAGGCCGGTGTACCAGGCCAACAGCAACAGCGTGGCGAAGGTCGAGCTGGTTTTCCAGCTCGACACACCGATATAGGCCAGCACATCCACGTGGTGGGTCCAGTGCTCACGGCGGTACAACGAGTGGAACAGGAAGCGGTGCGCCGAGTATTCCACCAGCGTCCAGGCCAGCAGGCCCACGAGAGCCAGCCCAGGCACGAACGGCGCCAGGCAGAGCGCGAGGATCACGAAAGCCGGGACGGTGAAAAAATCGAGGTAATACGCAAGCGAAGACATCAACCATTTATTCGAAACGGCCATGTGCGGAATATCCCTGTAGTACGCGATGGAGAGGCAAGCGATAGGCGCGTGGGGCCGCCACGCGCGCCATCATGCAGGCACCTCGGCGCGAAGTCACTCTGGTCGCGGTGGATATCGGCGCCATTTGTGGCCTGTGACACATCCACCGGCGACGGCGACCAGCTGGCGTTGCGCCGGCCAATAGCACCTCGTAACGCTGGACGTCCGGAAACGCCACGCACAAAGGCCCGTGGCGAAGTGTAGATCACTGATCTGCCAAGCTTTTTTATCCTGCTTTTATGCTTCAAAGCGGGCGCCTGACCTTGCGTCGACGCGCTTGGGTCTATATATTCCGAACCCTATTGCACCGCGCTACCGCCCGAATGGCGAAACTGGTAGACGCATGGGACTTAAAATCCCCCGCTCGTAAGGGCGTGCCGGTTCGATTCCGGCTTCGGGCACCATCTTACATTCCACTGAGCGCTTTCGAGTTCCGTGGAAGCCTTGAAAAACCTGCCTTCTGGCGGGTTTTTTAGTTTTTGCATTCTGTCGGTTGCTGGTCCGGTTTGCTGAGATCAAGTCGTTTTAGGGGTGATTTCAGGGGTAGTAATTGGTTCGATTAAGGACAGTACCCTTATGTCGCGCACAACTGCTCCGCTTACTGATTCTGCCTGGCTCATCTCTAATCTGTGCCCTCAAACCAGCATCGACTGCTGGGCGAAGATGCCCGCCATCACGCCTTGCCATGAAGCCGTGCTGACAGATGCCATGAGAGGGTTGGCAAGGTCGCCGGCAGCGTAGACGCCGGGCACAGTGGTTTCGCGGCGCTCGTCGACCTTGAGCGCGATACCCAGGGGCGTATCGACCGTGGCGAGGCCCAGTGATTCATGCAGACGTGCGGAGGGCTTGTTGCGCGGATGCGCGAATAGGATGTCGACCGCAACAGAGGGGCCGGCGTCGAGCCTGACGGTGGTGTTGTGGCTCTCGTTATGCTCGATTTCGGTGATTCGGCCATCAACGACAGGGTTGCCGCGGCGCGCCAGATCGGCGCGGATGTCGGGTGGAATGTCGTGACCATTGGCAAAGACCGTCAATGTGTCGGTCCAGTCGTGGTATAGCTTGACGTAGTTGTGCGACGGCGGACCTGACCAGACGAGGCCCCAATGCCGGCCCGCAACTTCAAAGCCGTCGCAATAGGGGCAGGGTACGATGGAGGTTCCCCAGCCTTTGGCAAAGCCGTGAAGTTCAGGCATCTGGTCGACGACGCCATAACTCAGGATCAGCCGGCGTGCCCTGTGGCTTTCGCCATCGCCAGTGAGGATGGAGAAATCGTCA
Organism: Pseudomonas sp. lyk4-R2A-8; assembly: GCF_030209095.1. Taxonomy (NCBI): domain Bacteria; kingdom Pseudomonadati; phylum Pseudomonadota; class Gammaproteobacteria; order Pseudomonadales; family Pseudomonadaceae; genus Pseudomonas; species Pseudomonas sp. lyk4-R2A-8. The sequence goes on along the minus strand of NZ_JARVSS010000008.1, from coordinate 233,661 downwards.
ATGGTTCCAGAGATATTCTCGGCCCGGGCAGTGACAAGACTGACCGTAGGGTAGCGCGCAAGCTGTTGCCGCGCTTCGGCCAGAATCTCTTGCGGTGGCTTGTGATCGTGGCCAAGCAAACCATGCGAGTGCTTGGCGAAGCGATTACGCGGAAGGCCCGTATCGAATACGGTGACTTTTCGGCGGGCACGACCAAGCTGTAGAGCGGCGGCAAGACCCGCAAAACTGCCGCCGATAATGATGACGTCATTCATGGTGATAGGCTCCACGTTGTGGCTGAAGGGACTTGAATTTTACTTTTCTGGTACTTGCGAGTACCATAATTCCATAGTTAAGATACTGTCAAGTACTGGAATTCTTATGACCGAAATTTGCCAGACCCGGCGCGGCCGGCCAGCCAACGAGGCGCTCAGCCAAACGATTGTCGACGCCGCCGGCGAACTTTTTATGGAGTTGGGATTTCAAGCGACAACGATGGACAAGGTCGCCCAGCGGGCAAAAATATCCAAGCTAAGCATCTACCGGCACTTCGAGAACAAGGAGGCGCTGTTCAGTGCGGCCATCGCGGCCCACTGCCATCAGTTTGCACCGCAGGCCATTGCCGAAGGCGTCGACGGCTCGGCTGCAGATCAGCTCATGGCGGTGGGGACATTCCTGCTGCGCACATTGTTGAGTCCGCAAGTGCGCAGTGTTGAGGCCATGATCATGGTCGACAAGACGAAGCAAAAGTCGTTGAGCAAGCTTCATTATGAAGCCGGTCCCGCCTATGTCGTTGCCCAGATCGAGGCCCTGTTGCGCCAGTTGCACGCGGAGGCGATGCTAAATGTTCCCGACCCGTTGGAGTCTGCCCGTTTGTTTGCCGCGCTTATCAAAGGGTCCGATCTTCTGATGATCGCCCGCTTCGATGAGGCGAAGGCAAAGGACGACAATGAAGTCGAATCCTATTGCCGGTCGGCCGTCGCCATGTTCATCGCAGCGCACGGTGTTTAGTGGTTGATTTGAACGCTTGATGTCGGTCGTTAACTGGACATTACTGGTCTCTGTTCCATGAAGCGCCGGGGGCACTTATCGGCTTTTCTGGCCCAGCATTTAATTGCTGGGCCAATTCGCGGGATCTTAAGCTTAAGTCTGCGCACTCTGTCCGGCGAATGGTTTTATCGTTTGGTCCTGTCGCCAAGGCCATCTGCCCTGACTGATCACCCGGAACCAGTCATCAAAGCGGCTGCCCGCTGGTCAACTCGATCGCCTGCGTCCAGACGCTGCTTACCAGCCCCTTGGAAACCACTGCCGGGCAAGTCTCACCGTCACACGCAGGGCGTGCTGACCTTGGTCGCACTCCAACTGCTGATTTTCGCGGGTTGCTGGTTTGCGCCACCTGAGATTTTGCCGCTAAGCCTTTGGCGTAAGTTCGCTCAACTCGGGGCTGGCTTCTTTGGTAAGGCGCATGGGTTATCTTGTACAAAACTGAATTTTTTGTACAAATAAATGTCAACGGCTCATGTTTCGCACGGGTGCCCGGAGCCATGGACAACACTGAAGACTTTCGATTCGAAGCGCACAAATACCTGCTAGAAATGGATGCAGCCGTCACTGAGCTCATGATGCTCGTGGTGTCGGGAAAAACCTGCGGGGCGCAGTGGGATAAGGCGAATGCACGCTATGACAACGCCCACACGGAATGGGCCAGGTTTTTGAGACCCAGGGGGGCGGTTCCTATGTCTACGAAAATGCACCAGGCAACGTAGGCATCAGGCGGATTGCAAGGGCCTGCCGTACTTCGAGCACCGCTTATCGGATATCAATCCGGTGGTCGGCCGTGTAGTGGCAATTCATCATCATCTGCGCTAGAAATATCCCGCAGGCAGGATGTCACTACGACGGGGAGGTGTGTATGAAATGGATGCTTCGACTCATTAATTCGCAAGGCGAGATGTTCTACAGCGAAGCTGCAGACATTCAAGGCAACAGGCGCCTATGCCGTCATCCGCAGTTTGCAGAGCAGTTTGACAGCTTGCCGGATGCCGAACGCGGCTTGAGCTACTTCCAGCTCCTTTGGGAGTTTCGCGCGTACGTTATGGACATCACCGAAATGCGCGCTGGCGAATGCTTCGGTGCTCAGGGGCGCTCTATTCATGGCGCGACGGAAGGCACCGCCATTTGCTGAGCGATTCAAATCGCTCTGCATGAACAAATCATCTTTCAGAATGGGCTGTCAGTGCTCATCCCGCGACTCGCCACGCAGTCGCGAGAGGCTTGCCGCGAGTTCATTCTTGCGAAAGGGTTTGGTAAGCCGTGGCAGATCCGGGTCAAGCCCCTCGCGCTCGGCGTAGCCGGAGACGAGCAGGATCGCGGTTCCAGGCCTGGAGGTGCGGACCACCCTGGCCAGATCGGTGCCATTGATGCCCGGCATGAGATGATCTGTGACGAGCAGGTCAAAGGGCTCCCCGGTGGCCATCAGTTGCATAGCTTCCTCTCCCGACGCGGCCTCGATCACGCGATAGCCCAGCTCTGCCAGCATGTACGCGGTGCTGGCGCGTACCAATTCTTCATCATCGACCAGCAGCGCGATTGCGTGCGTCAATTGCGGCTCCGGCGCTTCGGCAATGCGCAGAGTCGCTGCCGGCTCACTCATGCTGCGCGGCAACCACAGCTCCACATTCGTTCCCAGGCCCGGCGAGCTCTGAATCGTGAGTGCGCCGTTCAACTGTGATGCCAGGCCATGCACCATTGAAAGACCAAGGCCCGTTCCTTTGCCCACGCCCTTGGTGGAGAAGAACGGCTCCACCGCCCGGGCGAGTGTCGCGGCGTCCATGCCCGTGCCGGTGTCCGCGACGGACAAACACAGGTATTCGCCTGGCGCCAGCTTCGACCGGTGCCCCTCGCCGACTGAGGCGGTGCTGGCGGATATGCGCATCGTCCCGCCGGCGAGCATCGCATCGCGCGCGTTCACGGACAGGTTGAGCAGGGCCATCTCGAGTTGGTTCTGATCGGCGATGGCCGCAGGCAGGTTTGCCGGAGCATCGACGACCACCTTGATCTGCGGCCCGGTCGTGCTGGCCACCAGATCAGCCATGTCGCTTATCAACTTCGCCACGTCGACCGGAGCCGTCTGAAGCGGTTGCCGGCGAGCAAAGGCAAGCAGGCGCTGCACGAGCGTCCTGGCGCGTTCCGCCGACTGCATTGCACCGCCGATAAGCCGCTGCTCTCGCTCGCCGCCCACGCCTCGTCGCTGGAGCATGTCGAGTGTGCCGACAATCGGCGTAAGCAGGTTATTGAAGTCATGGGCGACACCGCCGGTAAGCTGCCCCATGGCTTCCATCTTCTGGCTTTGGCGCAGCGCCTTTTGGGCTTCTTCCCGTTCGGCGATGGCTTGTGCGATGCGTTCTTCAAGGGAGGCGTTAAGCTCGCGTAGCTTTTCCTCGGCCGCCTTGCGGGCGGTGATTTCAACCACCGTGCCGGTAACGCGCAAACACAGGCCGGCTGCATCGAACACGCCCCGACCCTTGGCCGCGACCCAGCGAACGATGCCGTCCTCCCGGCCAATGGTACGGTAATCGACCTCGTAGAGCGCCCGACGCTCAGGGTCAACGGCGGCCGTGAAGGCTTCAATCGTTGCTTCACGATCCTCGGGGTGCAGCCCGTCATAGAAGTCCTGCAGCGTGACCGGCACGTCGGGCGAGATGCCGAACATGGCCTTGGTCTGTGACGGCCACACCAGCGTGTTCTGAACGAAATCCACATCCCAGAAACCCACATCGGCGTGATCGACCGCCAGGCGCAATCTCGCCTCGCTGATACGGATCGCCGAATCCGCGCGGGCGCGATGCACCACCAGCCCTACCGTCTGAACCACGAAGTCGATGATCTCGATATCCGCGGCTAACGGCTTGCGCAGCTCATGGTGGTACAACACAAAAGCGCCCAGCAGGACGCCTTGCGCCGAGCGGATCGGGGTTGACCAGCAAACGTGAAGGCGCTGCTGGAGGGCCAAATCGCGAAACGCAGCCCAGTGCGCATCGTTCGTGATGTCGGCCATGGCGGTCTCAGCGTCCTGGTGGCGCACTTGCGCGGCGACGCCAAGGCCTGTAACGGCGGCTTTGAATGCGTCCGGCAGGGTCGGGCCTGCGCAGTATTCCAGGTGCTCGCTGGTTTCATCCAGGAGCAGGATGCTTCCGCGCAAACCCGAGGGGGACAGCATTTGTACCTCGTGGACGATCGCATCCAGCGTGAGGTCCAAGGGCGTTTGCGCTACCGCCAGTTCGAGAATTCGATTTTGTGTGGCCCCAAGTGCCTCGCCGCGATTACGCGCCTGGGTCAAACGCGCATTCTCGATCGCGATCGTTGCCAGTCGCGCCAGGCTTTCCAGCCGTTTGATCGTATCGGGGTCGTGGTCGCTGACGTCTGACCAGTAAGCGCCCAACGCCGCAATCGGAACCGGCCTGCCGATGGGCACCATCACCAGGCTGCGCACAAAGGTGGGCGCATAAGCGTCCTGCGGAATGCGTGGATCGAGCCGAACGTCACGGATCGCAACCGTCTCGCGGTGACGCATTGACCACCCTGAGATGCAGTGATCGGCTGGAAAGCTCTGACCCTGCCAAAGCGGAGACACCGCATCTTCAGCCACGTAAGCGCAGCGGCCTTCGTTCTCGATGATTACCGCCACGCCTTCGGCGCCAACCGTGGCACGGGCGGTGTCCCGCAGCACGCTGACGACTTCGTCTACCGAGGCTGCCCTGGCCAGCCGCTCGCTGGCATTGAGCACATGGGACAAGCGGTCATCATCGATAAGATCCACCGGAATATTCAGCAAATGGATCTCCCAATGGCCATGGAGTCGTCATCCACGGTCTGATTCAAATTGAAGGTGAAGAAAGCAGTATGGCAGCGCAGGTGTTTCTTTCGGCGCGGTCGGGTTTCAGTTTCTCAGAAAAGCATGTTTCAAGCACCACCGTGGTGCGAGCAGGCGACCGGTAGTCATCGGTTTGCTTCTGCTGCACACCTAAGACGGCACGTATGGCTTCGGTATAAAGGGCACATCGCCTGAGATACGCCACTTTACGTTTTCGATGCCATAGCGCTCAGCCAGTGGTTTGCTTATTCGTTTTATCTTGTCGTTACGAGACTTGGGGATTACCCCTATTCCCGCATCGCAGCAGGCCCAATGCCACGCCTCAGCGTTGTTCATGACATCCGCTCGGATGATGAAAGATTTAGGCGAGCGTTGGAGATCATATTCGATGATGTATAACAAGTTCGGCATTTTAGCTCCTTCTAAAACACCTTTGTTCTTGATTCAAAATCGAAGGTTCAGAATATTTTCTTATACTTATATGGATGATTTGTACAACTTTGTCGCTTCGCTTTAACGGTGCCGCTCGTCGGCACTCTTGGAGAAAAATGGATCTGATGAACACTCTTTATTTTCTAAGACTGTATGCCTGTTGGTACGGGCAGACTCTAAGTCCAACTCCTGTTTCGCCCGCACATTGTGCGGGCTTTTTTTCGCGGGTGTGGCTGTCAGTTGGCGACCAGAGTCACTTATCGACAACGTCGCGTGGTCAAGGCCGTTGACCACACTTCTTTATCGCATCGCACGCAACGAGCGTGTTGCCCCTTCTGGAGATCGCGCGGCAGACCACAATTTACGCAGCAATACAGCGCTGACGCGGGAGCGATGTGGTATTCGGTGCGGTGTTCAAGGGGCAGTACAGATAATCCTGGTTGTATATCCTGCGGTTCATAAAAATACAGACTGATGTCCCCATCCGTTTCGACAAGCCCCAGCCTGACTTGCCCCAAGTGCTCTACACCCTGCTGCCGTAACTCCATCAATAACTCACTCGATGATATGTTCACCTGCTCCAAGGACTTTAATTCATAAAGGCCGTTTTTAATGACCGTTACGGGCACGCCGTCAATCCATGACTCGAATCGCTTGCTCTTTGTCATGATCAGGACGGTCATGCGATATAGAACCAGAAGGGTGAGAAATACCACTGCAACGGGTAACAGCGGCACGTCGTGATAAAAAGATACATCGCCGGCGGCCGAGCCCAGCGTCAAGATAACCACGAGTTCAAAAAGCGATAACTGCCGGATTCCTCGACGGCCGCTGGACTTCAAAAATAGAAAAACAGCCAGGAAGGCAAACGCTGCTCGAAGTACAACCTCCAGCAAAAACGACAGCGGGAACTCATCCAATAACATTCGCTGAATATCGAAGGGCGACATGTTTACCTCAGGGTTATAGATAGACCGCGAGCCGTTGTGCACGAGGCGGGGCTGATCGCCTCAGCTATGTCGAGCCAAGGCAATGGGGGTAGGCTGATACTCCGATCAATGCTCAATGCTGAGGCGCGGACCATACGGACAGTTCCTTGAGCTTCTTTTCGGTCGCCGCATCGAACGCCGACTGCAACGCTTGCGCCGTCTCATCGGTAATGCTGCCCGAACACAGCAAGCCGATAACTAAACCATTGGCCCGTGCTCCGGCCTTCACCGCCATGATCATTGATCCTGCCTTTTGAATTTCAGCCATGATTTTGTCCACCTGGCGGCTCACCGCGGCGGGCAGTTCTTTGTTGAAATCGACCATTTTTCATACTCCACACACAAGGTCTTGCTGGCTTTAAGCCTTCTCATGGAGCTTTGCGCTCTCTGCTCTAGAAGATTCCTGAAAGACGCCGGCGTTCCAATAATTTGGATCCAACTCGACCCGGTCAGGAAAGGTGCCGGTAGGATTTCGGTGTCGCTATCAGGCGATCGGATGACGCAATGAGGCTGTTTTAAGTGGCGACCGGCCGCGTACTGTGACCCGTCATTGAGAAATGATGATCGCCTGACCTTCTGGTCAGCACGTCTGAATGTCGATCACAGAGAATAAAAAAAACGATGAATAGCCTGAGTTCCAAGGATTCGAACGGCCAGCTGGCGCAAGGCTTCAAGCCGCGGCATGTCACCATGCTCTCCATTGCAGGCATTATCGGCGCTGGGTTGTTCGTAGGGTCCGGGCATGCAATCGCGGCTGCGGGCCCGGCGGTGATGCTGGCGTATTTCTTTTCCGGCCTGTTGGTAGTGCTGGTCATGCGCATGCTGGGGGAAATGGCGGTGGCCAACCCGGACACTGGCTCTTTCTCCACCTATGCCGACCAGGCCATCGGCCGCTGGGCCGGGTTTACGATCGGTTGGCTGTACTGGTGGTTCTGGGTGTTGGTAATCCCCATCGAAGCCCTGGCCGCCGGGCATATTTTGAACCAGTGGTTCCCGCAGATCGACGCTTGGCTGTTCGCCTTGTTGTCGATCTTTTTGTTGGTGGTCACCAATTTGTTCAGTGTCTCCAAGTACGGCGAATTCGAGTTCTGGTTTGCCATGGCCAAGGTCGTCGCAATCATCGGCTTTATCGGTCTCGGAGGCGCGGTATTGATGGGCTGGATTCCAGAGCACGAAGCCAGCGGTTTGGGTCGATTGATGCAAGAACATGGCGGTTTCGCGCCCAATGGCCTGTCAGCAGTGGTCGGCGCGTTCATTACCATCATGTTCAGCTTTATCGGGACGGAAGCCGTCACCATCGCGGCGGCGGAGTCCGATAATCCCGCGCAGAACATTGCCCGCGCCACCCGTTCGGTCATGTGGCGAATCGGCGTGTTCTATGTGCTGTCGATCTTCGTGGTGATTTCCGTTGTGCCGTGGAATGACCCGCTGCTGGCTTCGGTAGGTTCCTATCAACGGGCGCTGGAATTGATGAATATTCCCCACGCCAAATTGCTGGTGGATGGGGTGGTGCTGATCGCCGTGGCCAGTTGCATGAACTCTTCCATCTACATCGCTTCGCGCATGTTGTATTCCTTGGGCAAGCGCGGGGATGCGCCGACGCTGATGAAACGCACGTCCGCAGCCAGTGTGCCCAGGGCCGCAGTGATCGCCAGCACCGTGCTGGGGGCTGGCGTGACGTTGCTCAGCTATTTCATGCCGGCCGGGCTGTTCCAGTTTCTGTTGGCCAGTTCCGGGGCTATCGCGTTGTTGGTGTACCTGGTCATCGCCGTTTCGCAACTGCGTATGCGCAAGGTCATGCAGCGTCGCAAGGTCACACTGACGTTCAAAATGTGGCTGTTTCCGTGGCTCACCTGGCTGGTCATCGCATTCATCTGCGCTGCGCTGGGCGTGATGCTGTTGACACCCGAGCATCGCCTTGAGGTGTCATCCACGATCGGGCTGGCGTTGCTGATTGCGCTGGTGGGTGTGGTCACTGCACGCCAAGCTGCGCCAGTAGGCGGGGCGCTGCCCGTGGTGTCGCCACCATGAGCGCGCGGCCTGTTACCTGCGTCCTGTTTGTGCTGCTGGATCAGTTCACGCTGATCTCATTGGCGTCTGCGGTAGAGCCGCTGCGCATGGCCAACCAACTGTCGGGGCAGGAGCTCTATCGTTGGTACACCGCCAGTATTGATGGCGCGCCCATTTGGGCCAGCGATGGCGTGCCTATCACGCCCGACAGTGCCGTCGGCACCGCGCCGTCGGCCGACAGCGTTCTTGTGTGCGGCGGCACGGGCATTCAAAACACGGTGACCCCCGAGCTGGTCAAGTGGCTGCGCACACAAGCGCGCTACGCCAAACGCCTGGGCGGCATTTGTACCGGCAGTTGGGTATTGGCTCGAGCGGGACTGTTGGACGGTTTCGAATGCAGCGTCCACTGGGAATGGTTGGCGGCCATGCAAGAGGCTTTTCCGCGCGTGACCGTCAGCCCGAGCCTGTTTACCCTCGACCGGGATCGGCTCACCAGTTCCGGCGGAACCGCGCCGATGGACATGATGCTGCAACTGATCGGCCTCGATCACGGGTACGAACTCTCAGCGGCGATTTCGGACATGTTCGTCTACGAGCGCATGCGCAATGAGCAAGACCATCAGCGCATCCCCCTCAAGCACATGCTGGGCACCCAGCAACCCAAGTTGCAGGAAATCGTGACGCTGATGGAGGCGAATCTGGAGGAGCCGCTCGAACTGGACCATCTGGCGCAGTATGTAGACCTTTCCCGTCGACAGCTTGAGCGCATGTTCCAGAAGTATTTGCACTGCTCACCCTCACGCTATTACCTGCGGCTGCGGTTGATTCGGGCTCGCCAGTTGCTCAAGCAGACGCCGATCTCAATCGTCGAACTGGCGTTGCTCTGTGGCTTTGTGTCCACACCGCACTTTTCCAAATGTTATCGAGAGTATTTCGGCGTACCGCCCAGCGATGAACGTCTGGCGAACCCTGAACGAGCGATCGTGCAAAAGCCGGTCATCAGCGTCACGCGCACGCCGATGCCCATGAGTGTGTTGGAGCACGCGCGCACCGAGGCGACCTTTGGCAGCGTGAGAAACCTCAAAGGCTGAATCAGCGCTTTTTGCCTCACCAACCTTGGCGTTCACGAGGCTTTGCACCGTTCGTCCAGAGCCCGGCACTCGCCGTTGCATGCCGCCTCTGATGGGTAGGCGCGGATATTCCGTGGCTCAGTCATCAACGGAGAACCAGCATGGAAATCGATGAGAACGCACCGGGCAATCTTTCACAGCAGGCCGTGACGCGGGGCACCGACAACGAAACCGGGCACGACCCGCGTAAGGGCGACGACGCAGTGCCATTGCCACCGGATGACGAGGCTCCGCTGGAGGAGGACATGTCGGATGTCGACGCGGCTGATTCGGTTGCCAGTGAGCACCCGGACAACTGATGTGTCATGTGCGGGGAGGGCGCCCGCTTGCTCCCCGCAATGGCTATCGCTGTCTAGAAGCGCCAATCCTCAGCATTGATCACCTGGCAGAACGGCCCATGCAACGTTGCATTGTGGTGGGCTACGATGTCCCTGGCCTGCATCGCTGCTGTGTCCGAGCAGGTGTGCCCATCAGCGATGAGCATCGCATCGAATCCAAGATCACGCGCGGCGCGGCACGTGCTGTCGACGCAATACTGAGTTTTCATGCCTGTAATCACTACGCCCGTAGCGCCGTGAGCGCGCAAATTGTCCGCCAGGTCGGTCTGGACAAAGGCGTTGGGCCGCTGTTTTTCAAAAACCACCTCTGCACCTGAAAGTATCAGCTCCGATGCCAGCATCGTGAGCGGGTTGTCCGGCGCCATCGGCGACTCCGCAGGTCCGACGTGGCGAGCGAGAAAAATCGGAGCGCCCGCGCGGCGAGCTTGCTCCATCAGGCTGTTCAGGGTGTCCAGCAATATGCCGCAACGCCAGGGTTTTTCCGGGCCGTGAACCAGGCCGACTTGGATATCGAGTACCAACAGTGCATACATGGGTGCAGCTCCTTGCATTAACACCAGCAACACAAGGCACAAAAAAGGCCCTGTCCATTGCTGGCGGGCCTTTGAAGTTCGTTGGCTATACGCTCACGACACCTCGTACGCGCCGCTTTCAGCGGTCGTGGTAGGGGTGGTCGAGGTGAGGTAATAATTTGTCATAAAACGACACTAGCAACACAGGCACACGCTGACAAGCCATGATTCGGCTGATTGCACCGACGCGACAGAGCAGTTCAACCAACTGATCCTCAGCTCGCAGCGTATCAACCATCGATCCGTGCGTACCGCTGGACACGCACACCTCGCAGGCTTGGGATCAGTTGCTCGCGGCCATACCCGGTCGGTGAAGTAGCCGGCGCCTGCGGCTATGCCTCGGCATCACGTTTTGCGCTGCGATTGCGCGCCGTCGCAGCCGGCCGGCCTTACTTGTGCAAAATCGCCTGGTGAATATCCTGCAACGCCATGATGCGCTGGGCGGCGTTGAGCTTGATGGCTTCCTTGGGCATGCCGAACACCACGCAGCTGGCCTCGTCCTGGGCTACCGTGGCGGCGCCGGCATCAAGCATTTCCTTGAGGCCGCGGGCGCCGTCGTCGCCCATGCCGGTCATGATAATGCCCGTGGCGTTCTTGCCGGCGAATTTGGCCACCGAGCGAAACAGCACATCCACCGACGGCCGATGGCGGTTGACCAGCGGCCCGTCAATCACCTGAGCGTGATAGTAGGCGCCGCTGCGGGTGACCATCAGGTGTTTGCCGCCGGGGGCAATCAAGGCCAGGCCCGGGAGAATACGGTCGTTGTTGCGCGCTTCACGCACTTCGATCTGGCACACGCCGTTGAGGCGTTCGGCGAAGGAAGCGGTGAACTTCTCAGGCATGTGCTGCACGATCACCATGCCCGGGCACACCCTCGGCAGCGCCGTGAGCACCGCTTCCAGGGCCTGGGTGCCGCCCGTGGACGTACCGATGGCGACGATGCGCTCGGTGGTCTGCGCCATGGCCTGGCCGTTGGCGGCGGGCAGGATCGCATCGGCCGTCAGCTTGCCGGCGGGGGCGGGTGCCGGTGTCGGCCTGGCGATGCGCTTGCCCAGGTTCTTGACGTTGGAGTTGGCCGCCGCACGAATCGCCGCTACCAACTCGGGGCCGGATTCAATCAGGAAGTTTTTCAGGCCCGTGGTGGGCTTGGTGATGATATCCACCGCGCCGGCCGACAACGCCTGCAGAGAGGTTTCCGCGCCTTTCTGGGTCAGCGATGAACAGATCACCACCGGCGTGGGGCGCTCGCTCATGATTTTGCGCAGAAAGGTGATGCCGTCCATGCGCGGCATCTCCACGTCCAGCACGATCACGTCCGGCCATTCGCGGGCAAGCTTGTCCATGGCGAAAATCGGATCGGAGGCGGCGCCCATGACGTGGATGTCCGGCGTGTCATTGAAAATCGCCAGCAGCACCTGGCGTACCACGGCCGAGTCATCGACCAGCAGCACGCTGATTTTTTTGGTAGGCATGTTTTTCGAGTGTTCCCATTGGTTGGTGCCGGACCCAGACGTTGCCGTTCCACAGGTCGAACATGATCGTGCGATAACCGGTACTGCCCATGTCCTGGGCCGTCAGGTGCAGGTGGTGACGTTCGGCCAGGGCCAAAGCGGCGCGGATATTCAGGTTGGCCACGTTGTGGGCCGGCCGTTGGCGCGGCTGCTCGGGGAACATCTCGCCGCCGCCGAACACTTTGACCTGGTAATCCTGCGGCCGGGTACCGTTGGCGCGGGCGTGGCGCAGCAACAGTTCGAGCGCTTCGTCAGCGTACTTGCCATCCAGTGGCTGGTCCGTGCGGTTGCGCGCCGGCAGCATGAAATGACACATGCCGCCGATGCGCCGCTGGGGGTGCCAGAACGTGAACGCCACGCAGGAGCCGAGCAAGGTGCGCAACCGCGTCGGGCAGGTGGCAAAGCTGACTTGGCCAGGGGCGAGTACCACCTCGGCGGCATTGGCGGGCTTTTTCATGGCTTGCGATAGATCGACGGCGCCACCAGCTTCAACGTGTCATTGACGCCGTTGAGGCTTTCGGAGTGGCTGATGATGAAATAGCCGCCGGGTTTGAGCTGCGGCAACAGGCGCGCCACCACCTGGGTCTTGGTTGGCTGGTCGAAATAGATCATCACGTTGCGCAGAAAGATCACATCGAACTCGCCCAGGCCGGGCAGGGGTTCGTTGAGGTTGACCTGGACGAAATTGACCCGGCTGCGCAACGGTTTGTCGATCAGGAACGTACCGTCCTGGCGACCGATGCCCTTGAGGCAGTACTTGACCAGCAGTGGCTGGGGCAGGTTGGCGGCGCGTTCCATGGAGTAGTGCCCGTTTCGTGCCTTGGCCAGCACCTGGGTACTGATGTCCGAACCGACGACTTCCCACGGTGTGGTACCCAGGCTTTCGGCCAGAGTCATCGCCAGGCTGTAGGGTTCTTCACCCGAGGAACTGGCCGCGCTCCACACCCTGAACACTTTGCCGGGCGCGGCCTTGGGCAGCACCTGCTGGCGCAGAAAATCGAAGTGCTTGGGTTCGCGAAAAAAATAGGTTTCGTTGGTGGTCAGCAGGTCCAGCGCTACTTGCAGCTCGCTCTTGCGCTGATCGCTCATGATCAGCTTGAAGTACTCGCCATAGCTCTTGAGTTCATAGTGCTTGAGCCGTTTGAACAGGCGGCCGGCCACCAGAGCCTTCTTGGCCGGTGACAGGTTGATACCGGCCGCGCGGTACAGCCAGGATTGAAACTGGCCGAACTCGCGGTCATCGAGCGGGGTGGTATCCGGCATGATCGCGCCTCACCTTGGGTCGAAGTCGAGGGCTGGCACCTGGCCGGCCTCGGCGAGGTTGGACATCTCATCGATGGACAGCACCTTGTCCACCTCCAGCACAATCACAAACTTGCCCTCGACCTTGGCCATGCCGCTGATGAAGTCCGCACGAATCCGCGCGCCGAAGCTGGGCGGTGGCTCGATCTGGGTGGCCGGGATTTCCTGCACGGCGGACACGGTGTCCACCAGCAACCCGATATCCTGGGGCAGGCCGTCATCGGTGCTGGCTTCGATGATGATTACGCACGAGCGGCGGGTGATCTCAGAGTTGGGGCGGCCAAAGCGTGCCGACAGGTCCACCACCGGCACCACCGCGCCGCGCAGGTTGATCACGCCGCGCACGAAGGTCGGCATCATTGGCACCACGGTCAGGCTGCCGTACTCGATTATTTCCTTGATCCCCAGAATGCCGATGGCGAACATCTCGCCACCGAGCATAAAAGTCAGGTATTGCGCATCCTCGTCGACCGCGACGGCGGCCTGGCGGGTAGTCATCACTGCGCCCATCTCATTACTCCCTGTGAGCCCGGATCCATGATCTGCGATCAGAAACGGGTGAATTCCGATTCGTCCGGGGCGCTGGCCATGTTGTAGGCGAAGGCCTTGCGTGCCGCCGGTTGCGCCGGGCGTGGCGGCTGGCGAGTCGGCTTGCCGCCGGTGGTGTCGGTGCTGCTGTGTGGGGTGGCTTTGGTCGCGGCGTCGAGCACGAAGAAACTCATGGCCTGTTGCAATTGCTCGGCCTGGCTGCTCATTTCCTCGGCGGTGGCGGCCAGCTCCTCGCTGCTGGAAGCGTTCTGCTGGGTCACCTGGTTGAGCTGGGTCATGGCCGTGTTGATCTGCGCCACACCGGCGGCCTGTTCCTCTGACGCCGCACTGATTTCCTGTACCAGGTCGGAGGTTTTGTTGATGGACGGCACCATCTCGTCGAGCAACTTGCCGGCTTTCTCGGCCATGTCCACGCTGCTGGAGGACAGTTCGCCGATTTCCTGGGCCGCCACCTGACTGCGTTCGGCCAGCTTGCGCACTTCAGCGGCGACCACGGCGAAGCCTTTGCCGTGCTCGCCGGCCCGCGCGGCCTCGATCGCGGCGTTGAGCGCGAGCAGATTGGTCTGGTAGGCAATGTCATCGATGATGCTGATGCGCTGGGCGATTTTCTTCATCGCCACTACGGTCTGCTGCACCGATTCGCCGCCGTCCGTGGCTTCCTTGGCGGCCTTGCTGGCCATGCCGTCGGTGACTTTGGCGTTCTCGGTGTTCTGGTTGATGCTGGCGCTCATCTGTTCGATCGACGCGCTGGTTTCCTCGACGCTGGCAGCCTGTTCGCTGGTGGCCTGGCTCATCGATTGCGCGGTGGCGCTGACTTGCTCGGAGGCGCTGGCCAGGTTGTCGGCGGCGTTACGCACTTCGCCGATGATATGCGCCAGCTTGCCGACCATATTGCGCATGGCGTTGAGCACCATGCCGGTCTCGTCCTTGGCGCCCGGTTCGATCTGGGCATTGAGGTTGCCTTCGGCCAATTGTTCGGCGGCGCTGGCGGCCTGCCGTAACGGGCGGGAAATAATCCGCGCGATAAACAGTGCCAGGCCCAGGCCGATCAACAGCGCAACGATCAGCGCCACGATGATCGACAGACGCGAGCTCTCGTACAGCGCAGAGCCCTTGTCGCCGGCAGCGGTGGCGCCGGCATCGTTGAGCTCGACCATCGTCTGCAGGCGTGTTGTCACTTCATCGAAGTGCGCTTTGGACTCGCCCCGCAGCAACCCGCGCGCCTGGGTTTCCTGATTGGCCCGGGACAATTCAAGCACCTGCTTGCTGGTGGCCAGGTAGGCGGCCCAGCCGGTTTTCACGCTGTCCAGCAACTGGCGGTCTTCCTCGTTGGACAGCAGTTGCTCGTAGGTGCCCATGCGGGTTTCGAACTGCTGGCGCGCCTCTGCGGCTTCGCGCTCGGCCAGGGCTTTTTCCTCCGGAACCTCGGTACCGAGGTGGCGGTTTTCCTTCAACCGGTAGTTGGCTGCAAAAAAGCGCATACCCGCCGCCGCGCGCATCGACGGCATCCAGTTGCCGCGGATGTCCTGGGCAGCCTGGTTGACCGCTCCAAGCTGGATGATGGCGAAGGCGCCCATCGCCGCAGTGAGCGCCAGGACCACCAGGAATGAGCTGATCAGCTTGGTGGAAATCTTAAGATCGTAAAACCATTTCATTGCGGAACCTCCATGGAATTGCAAATACGTCAGCGAGCGACGACCAGTGGCGACTGTGGTGCCTGGGCTGTGCGGGCTTCCATTTGTACGAGTTGGTTGAGCAGAGCCGGTACATCCAGGATCAGGGCCACGGCCCCGCTGCCCAGGATGGTCGAGCCGCTGATGCCGCGCAGTGCGCCGAACAGCTTGCCCAAAGGTTTGATCACGGTCTGGAACTCGCCGAGCAGGTCATCTACCACCAGCCCGGCCTTGTGCTCGGCATAGCGCACCACCACCACGTTCTGGCGTCGGGCGACCGGACCTTCGTGGTTGAAGTGATCACGCAGATGCACCAGCGGCAGCACCTCGCCACGCAGGTCCAGATAACCCTGGTCGCGGCTGGACTGGCGCTGGTGCTCATCCAGTTCGATGCATTCCTGGACCATGTCCAGGGGAATCACATAGGTGGCGTGGTCGATGCCCACCAGGAAGCCATTGATGATCGCCAGGGTCAGCGGCAGGCGAATCCGCACTACCGTGCCCTGACCGGGGCGGCTGTCCAGGTCGACGGTGCCTCGCAGCAGGGTGATGTTGCGCTTGACCACGTCCATGCCGACCCCACGCCCGGACAGATTGGTCACGGCTTCGGCGGTGGAGAAGCCCGCTTCGAAGATCAGGTTGTAGATCTCCTGATCGGAAAGCACCGCGCCGCTGGCCACCAGCCCGCGCTCCTGGGCTTTTTCCAGGATGCGTTCGCGGTTGAGCCCGGCACCGTCGTCGGCGATTTCGATGACGATGCTGCCGGAATCGTGATAGGCATTGAGGCTCAGGTGGCCCTTGCTCGACTTGCCCGCCGCCCGCCGTGCTTCGGCGCTTTCGATACCGTGATCCATGGCGTTGCGCAGCAGGTGCATCAACGGGTCACCGATCTTCTCCACCACTGTCTTGTCCAGCTCGGTGTCCGCGCCGCTGATCAGCAGGTCGATGTCCTTGCCCAGTTCCTGGCTGACGTCGCGCACCACGCGGCGGAAGCGGTTGAAGGTGTCGCCGATGGGGATCATGCGCAGGTGCAGGGCGCCATCGAGGATTTCTTCCACCAGCCCCGACACCGTCGATGTGGCCTCGTGCAGGGGGTCGTTGTTGCAGGAACGCGCCAACAGGCTCGCGCCGGCGCTGGCGATCACCAGTTCGCCCACCAGATTGATCAACTCATCAAGTTTGTCGGCGTTGACCCGCACATAGTTGCCATCCCGGGGTTTGGCGTCGCTGGTCGTCGCCACGCGCTGGGGCGGCGCGCTCATGGTGCCTTGTTCGGGCTGGGTGACCAGTTCAGTGCTGCTGCTCGCTGTGGCGTCAAGGCCTTCATCGACGGCTGTGATGACGACTTCACACTCGTCCCGTACAAAGTCGAACACTTCGTTGAGGGTAGCGTGGCCGGCAGTCGAGCGCAGGTCGATCTCAAAGTCCAGGTAGCAGCTTTCCGGGTCCCAGTTTTCCAGCGCGGGGATGCGGTCGGTGAGGGTGGTGACCTGCACGATTTGCCCCAGCGTTTCGAGGTAGCGCAGGAACGACAGCGGGTCCATGCCGTTGCGGAACACGTCCACGCCGAAGCGCAGAGAAATATGCCACAGCACGTCGGCCGTCGTGGCGTCGTCCACTTCAGCGGATGCGTCGTCGGTCGTGGCGGCGTGCAGCGGGTGGTAGACCCCCAGCGCCTCGCGCAATGCCTCGCCGCGCTCCAATGCGTCCGGTGTCAGTGCCTCACCGCGACTGGCAACCACGTCGATCAGTTCGAGCATGTGGTCGCCGCACTTGAGCAGCAGGGCGATCAAGGCGGCGTCCACCGCAATATCACCGTCGCGCAGGCGGTCGAGTACGTCTTCGACGATATGCGTGAACCCCACGATCGGCGCCAGGCCGAACAGCCCGGCGGAGCCTTTGATAGTGTGCGCGGCGCGGAATATTGCGCCGATGGCGTCCTGATCGTCGGGCTCGTTCTCCAGTTGCAGCAGGGATTGCTCCATGGCCTGCAACAGTTCACGGGCCTCCACGATGAAGGTCTGCTGTGCCTGATCGAGATTGATGCTCACCTGGACTTTCCTTGTCGATCAATAAAACGGTGGCGCCGCCTACAACGCGGCGCCGCGACAGAGTTGCAGTGTGTGCGTGACGGCCTGGCTCTGACCGGTCAGGCTCAGCGCGATGCCGTTGAGGCCGGCTTCACGCTCGATCACCGCGAGCAGTTGCAGGCCGGCGCCATCCATCTCGGTGACCTGCGAAAGGTCTAGCTCAAGGCGGGCGGCGCTGCCAACCTGCGGCAGCAGGGCGGCGGCCAGCTCGGCGACGGTATAGATCGTCAGCTCGCCTTCAATGCCCACGCGAGCCGTGTCGTCAGTGGTTTCGTGGGTGATGGACATGCCAGCCTCCCCGGATCACGGCAGAATCAGCTTTGACACCGCCGCCAGCATCTGCGCGGGCTGGAACGGCTTGACCACCCACGCTTTGGCGCCTGCGGCCTGGCCCTCGGCCTTTTTTGATTCCTGGGACTCGGTGGTCAGCATGATGATCGGCGTGAACTTGTAGTTGGCCAGCTTCTTCACTTCTTTGACGAAGGTGATGCCGTCCATATTGGGCATGTTCACGTCACTGATGATCAGGTGCACCTTCTGCCCGTTGAGTTTGCCCAGGGCGTCCTTGCCGTCGCTGGCCTCGATCACGTCGTAACCCGCGCTTTTCAGGGCGATACCGACCACTTGCCGCACGCTGCTGGAGTCGTCGACCACTAATACACTTTTCGCCATGATGGGCTCCTAAAAGAAAGTGATGTCTTGGGAATTCTGCTGCGCGGCGGCGTTGCCGTGGTGCGTGCGCCGCTGCTCGTCGGTGGCGTAGGTGGCCTCCATGCTTGCCAGCCACTGTCGGGCGTCGATGCTCACCGCCTGGTCCGGTGCCTGTTTGGCCTGGTGCAAGTGGTCGTGCAACGCGTTCATGTTGTCGCGCACGTGGCTGAGGATCTGGCTGACCCGGTCCTGGAACTGCAGGTTGACCAGCACGTCGGTCATCTCGTCGCGGATGCCGTAGCTTTCCTGTTTGAGCAGGTCGGCGGATTGGGCCAGGCGCCCGGTGATGTTCTGGAACCGTTCAAGCACCAGCTGGATGCTTTGCTCGGACGCGCCCACCGAATGGCTGTCCTGGTCAGCGCTGGTGGAGGCGGCCTGCACGAGTTGGGTAATGGCGTTGTTGATGATGTCGACCTTGGCGGACATCTGCTGGCCTGTCTCGCTGGATTTGCTCGACAGGCTACGCACCGCATCGGCCACCACCGCAAAGCCGCGCCCGGCTTCACCGGCACGTGCCGCTTCGATTGCGGCGTTCAAGGCCAATAGATTGGTCTGCGCGGCAATGGCGGCAACGTCGGCGGCCATGGTGCGCAATTCGCCGGTGTAGGCGGTGAGGCTGCGCACTTGCGCCAGGGTCTGGTCGCGGCTTGATTGAGTGGCCTTGAGCGAGTCGATCACCTGGCTCAGTTCGCTGTCGCTGCGCGCCAGTACCTTAAGGGCGCCGTCGGCGGCCTGCCCATCCAGTTCACCGGCGGCGTGCTGCGAAGCCTGGACGGTTTCCTGCAAGCGTGCGGCGATCCCGGTGAAACGATTGGCCAGGCTCACAATGGCTTCTTCGGTTTGCTGGCGCGAACTTTCTACCTGTTTGGCCCAGATCGGCATGGCGCCCAGCAACACCTCGTCGAGCTGTGCCCGCGACGCCTTGCCGGCGTGTGCCGCCTCGGCCTCGGCCTGCTCGGCCAGTGCGTCGGCAGTCAACCGCAACAGCGCATCGCGCTGGGCTTTCGCGCTCCAGGCGCACGCGCCGAGGCCGATCAGCAACAGCGCCGCACAAGCAGCGAGGTTGGCGGGGGAGGTTGACTGGAAAAGTATCCAGATCACGGCGGGGACCACCGGAATGAAAGCGAACCAACGAAAACGCGGATGACCGGGAAGAGAGGTACGACTGGATTGGCGCGGGGTCATGAGTTCGATCCTTGAACAGTACTGCGGATGTAATCAACATAGGGGTTATCTGCCCTATGTGCCGCAACTTTAGGCGCTGCAGCATGCCTTCCGTCTGGTTTATTACCAGCAGGTGACGAAGCGCTGTGTCAAAAGGCCACTATCGCACTCTAGTCGAAGCAGACACACTTGCGCCAATTGAATGGCGAGGTTTTCAATCGGCTTGGCTTTATGATGAGCTTACGTTCATGCAATGCCCTTTTAATGGCTGGATGGATACTGCCCCGATGAAA
Source organism: Pseudomonas sp. lyk4-R2A-8 (assembly GCF_030209095.1). Classification (NCBI taxonomy): domain Bacteria; kingdom Pseudomonadati; phylum Pseudomonadota; class Gammaproteobacteria; order Pseudomonadales; family Pseudomonadaceae; genus Pseudomonas; species Pseudomonas sp. lyk4-R2A-8. The sequence goes on along the minus strand of NZ_JARVSS010000008.1, from coordinate 214,045 downwards.
GACCTGCCACCCACCGCAACACTCCGCGCTTTTGAAGTCGCCACCCGCCACCCGACCTTTACGGCCGCCGCGCAGGAACTCCATGTGACCCAGAGCGCGGTCAGTCACCAGCTCAGGCACCTTGAGGCGCTGTGGGGGTTGCAGTTGTTCGAGCGGGGCAAGGCGTTACGCCTCACGGCCGCGGGGGCTACGCTGGCGCCTATCGTGCGCGAGTTTTTCATCAGCCTGGAGGCGACGTTGTGCGACCTGCGCGAGCAGAAGGGCCGGGTCCGACTCAGCGTGAGCACCACCTATTCGTTTGCCCTGAAGTGGCTGCTTCCACGCCTGCCGAACCTCGCTCGCCAGCACCCCGAGCTGCTGGTGTCGTTGGACACCACGGACACCATCATTCACTTCTCCAACGCCCAGGCCGATGTCGCGATCAGACTGGGCAAGGGCAGTTACCCCGGCCTGCATTCGGAGTTCCTGTTCGGGGAGCAGGTATTTCCCGTGACCAGTCCCGACTTGCTGAGGCGCATCGGAACACCGCAAAGCCCCGCCGAGTTGTTGCATTTCCCGCTGCTGGCGCGGGATGGTGCAGAGTTGGCGCCCAAATGGGAGGTGTGGTTCGAGGCCCTGGGGCTGGTGTATCTGCCGCTCAGGGAAAGCGTCAGGTTCGGCGATACCAACATGACGGTCGAGGCGGCATTGCTCGGCCAGGGTGTGGCCTTGGTGCGCAGCGGGCATGTCGAGAAGGAAATCAGCGATGGCCGTCTGGTGCGGCTGTTCGATGTGCATTTTCCATCGCCGCTGGCTTATTACTTTGTTTGCCCCAAGGGCGTCGAAACGCTGCCGCATATCGTCAGCTTTCGCCGCTGGTTGCTCAGTGAGGCGCTGAGAGTGCGAGAGGTAGAGGAGCCAATGATGAGTGTTCATTCATACCGCGATGAGGAGACTTCTCTGTAGTCCCGCCGCCGACGTACCTAGAATGAGGCATGCCTATTCATCTGGTCTGCCTCGTCCTTTTCGCCGCGCTCCTGCATGCCAGTTGGAACGCACTCCTGCGCAGCGGTGCCGATCGGCTGTGGTCGATGACGGTGATGTGCATGGCCATTGCCATCACCTGCACCGTCGCCGCGGCGTTCATGCTGCCGCCTGCGGTTGAAAGTTGGGGCTACGCGCTGCTGTCGGGGTTGCTGCATGTGGGCTACAACCTGTTTCTGGTGCGCAGTTATCGGGTCGGTGACCTGGGGCAGGTCTATCCGATTTCGCGTGGTTCGTCGCCGGTATTGATCACCCTGGGGGCCGCCTTCTTTGCCGGAGAAAGTATCGCGCCTGGCCAACTGCTCGGTATTGCGCTGGTGTCGGGTGGGATTATTTCGCTGGCCTTCAGAGGGCGCAGTCTCTCGGTGCCCAGCCTGCCCTATGCGCTGGGCACAGGCTGCTTTATTGCGGCCTACAGCGTTGTCGATGGCATCGGCGCAAGGCTCTCGGGCGCGCCGCTTGCCTATACGGTGTGGATGAGCGCTTTGTGGGGCGTACTGATGCCGCTGGTCTACATCGGTCTGCGCGACGCTCGCAGCTTATTCTGCGTGCGGCCCGGAACAGTCACCGCGTTGGTCGGCGGCCTGGTCTCTTTGCTTGCCTACGCAATGGTTATCTACGCCATGAACGAAGCGCCTTTGGGCGCGGTGTCCGCATTGCGCGAAACCAGCGTGCTGTTCGCGGCGCTGATCGGCTATGGGTTCCTCGGCGAGCCGCTCACCGCGCGCCGGATTCTGGCGTGCGTCGTGATCGCCAGCGGCGCCATCATCATCGGCTGACAAGGCCAACACTCACAGGGAGATACACCATGATCACTGATTCGCAGGCACCGCTGATTCTGATCACCGGCGGCAGTCGTGGAGTGGGCGCCGCCACCGCTCGGCTGGCGGCCAAAAGAGGGTATGACGTCGCGATCAGCTACGTCAGCAACGAGGCTGCGGCGCTGGCGGTGGTCGCGGATGTCGAAGCAGCGGGACGCAAAGCACTGGCCATACGCGCCGACAGTGCAGACCCGCAGCAGGTTGCCGATCTGTTCACGGCCATTGATCGCCGGTTCGGGCGCATCGACGTACTGGTCAACAACGCCGGGGTACTGGCGCTTCAGTCACGCCTGGAAGACCTCGACTTCGCACGCATGCAGCGCATCTTCGCAGTCAATGCCATCGGGCCGATACTGTGTGCCCAGCAAGCGGTGAAACGCATGGCCTACCGTCATAACGGCCCGGGCGGTGTAGTGATCAACGTTTCCTCGGCATCGGCCCGCCTTGGCAGTCCTAATGAATACGTGGACTACGCGGCGTCAAAGGGCGCCCTGGAAACCTTTACCATCGGGTTTGCAAAGGAGGTGGCCCGTGAAGGCATCCGTGTTAACTGCATTCGCCCCGGGCATATCTATACCGACATGCACGCCAGCGGCGGTGAGCCCGGGCGCGTGGACCGCGTCAAGGATTCGATCCCCATGGGGCGGGGCGGTCAGCCGGAAGAGGTGGCACAGGCCATTCTATGGCTGGCAGGCGCGGAGGCTTCATTCGTTACCGGCACCTTTCTCGATGTGACGGGCGGGAAATAAGTCGCCAGCCACCGCGCTGGCGCACCTGGCCAGTAGTCGGTTGCCCAACACCTTTCAAAGGAACCGTCTCGCTGACGTCTGTGTCCATTTGCTGTAGCCACGGATCAGTACTGATGCCCCGGGCTACCTGGCCGTCATGGAGCAAATGAGCGCATATGTTTGAACACCTCGACCTCAACCACCTGCTGGCCACCTATGGTTACTGGGCGATTTTTATCGGCTGTCTGCTAGAAGGCGAAACGATCCTCATCCTGGGCGGCGTGGCCGCGCATCAGCAGGTGCTCAAGCTGCTGCCCGTGATCGGCTACGCCAGTCTGGCCGGCATGCTGGGGGATCAATTGCTGTTCTGGGCCGGACGCTATTTCGGCGACCGCTTACTGCCGCGCCTGCATAAAAAACAGGCCGCCATCGACAAGGTCACTGCCTTGATCCATCGGCACCCCACGGCGTCGATTTTTTCTGTGCGCTTTCTCTACGGCATGCGTTTGCTGGGGCCCATGGTCATTGGCGCGAGCAAGATTGCACCGCTCAAATTCGCCTGCATCAATGCGGTGGGCGCACTGGTTTGGGCCACGCTGTTTGCCGGCGCAGGCTATTGGGCAGGCGAGTTTTTGCAACGTGCCTTGGGCGATCTGAAACCTTATCGCCTGCCGATTGCACTGGGCGTGGTCGGCGTGGTGGTGGCTGTGGCTCTTATACGCCGTTACCGATCCAAGGGCAGACATTCCAGTCAGGGTTGACTCGCTGCCCCTGGGACTGGCTGTTGCTTATTCTTTTTATGACTAAGCATAAAAAAATTTATTCCTTGTTCGTATTAGTGATCATGCTACCTTGCTTTCACCGGACCGCCGGATGAGTTCAATCCTATTCTTATGGTACGACTATGTCCGGCGCCCGAATCTTACAAATCAGCCTTGAGGCTTTGTCGCATGACGCAGCCCCAGCAGCGATTTTTCACGCCGGCACTATCCGCTTCAATCATATCTCTTGCTTTGCCGTTCCACTTGTAACCGGCAAACCTCTCCCTTGTCAGGCCAACAGCGAAGCGTGCAGTGCAATCGGCGAAGGCTTGGCATTTCTTCTCCACGCCATGTGAATTGTCGTTATCAGGCACTTGCATACCGATAGTCCAACCCATTCTCTTCAGATAACACCCGCTTTGGGGTGAGCCTTGAAGGCTTAATGGTTGGTCGCCTGTTCCGAACAAGATCTTTCACGACTAACCACTATGCCTAACTATCTGGATGAAGCTCATCGAGCTGAAATCGTTAAACTCAGCACGACTGTAACCAGTAAAACTGAATGGCCTACCTGGCTTTTGTTAGCTGGGTTCTATATAGCCTGGGCGGCGATTATTTTTTCTGGCGAAGTCCTTGGCGAGGGTTTCACCCTAGTCTTGCTGGTTCCATTGGTTGTGCTTTGGATGTCGATTCAACATGAGCTTATTCACGGTCATCCCACGCGCTGGCCTGCCATTAATAAGGCCTTGGGATTTCTACCGTTTGCCGTGTGGTACCCCTACGACATTTATAGGGACACACACTTGGCGCATCACAACGACGACGTTCTTACATTGCCAGGCCTGGATCCGGAAAGTCGTTATGTCACCGCTGCTGTTTGGTTGCGCTCGCCTCGGTATATCAGAATGTTGTTATGGGCAAACAAGACCCTGGGCGGTCGTTTGCTGATGGGCGCGCCGTTGGCGGTAGTAAGTTTGGTGGGCAGTCAGACAGCACAATTGTTTCACTCCGGGCGAATGGCTTGGCGGATGTGGGCCGCGCATATATTGAGTGTTGGCCTAATACTGGCCGTGGTCGAAGAGTACAGCGCGATCAGTGCCATCCAGTACCTATTCCTGGTGTCGCTGCCGGCCTTATCGATCGCGATGATCAGGTCCTTTTACGAACATCGTCCGTCAACGCTTGCGGAACACCGCACGGTGATCAACGAATCGACAGGGTTGTTGAGTTGGCTGTTCCTTAATCTCAATCTTCACTTGGTTCATCACGATCTCCCCGGTTTGCCCTGGTTTTACTTACCCCGGGTGTATAGAGCCAGGCGTGAACAATGGATTGCACGAAACAATGGTTATGTCATTCATGGGTACTTCCGGTTATTGCAGAAGTATCTGATCAGCCCCGTGGATTGTCCCCGCCATCCTGCCGAGCACTAACACTATGCAAGCTAATCTGGGCGTCGGAAAATGATACGTTTTGAAGCCGTCAATAAAACCCATAAAGGCAGCCCGCGTGCGGCCGTCAGCGATCTGACGCTTAACGTCCGTGAGGGTGAGATCTGTGTATTTGTCGGGCCCAGCGGGTGCGGCAAGACCACCATTTTGCGCATGATCAACAGGCTGGATATCCAGGACAGTGGCGGCATCTTTGTCAACGGCGTGGCGACCGATCAGCTCGACGTGGTGACGCTGCGCCGCGGCATTGGCTTCATGATGCAGAGCGCTGCCTTATTTCCCCACCAGACGGTTGCAGAAAATATTGGCGCAGTCCCGCGGCTGCTGGGCTGGAGCAAACAGAAAATCCGCCAGCGCGTGAGCGAGCTCATTTCCCTGGTTGGGCTCCAGCCGGAATTTCTTCAGCGCTACCCTAATCAGCTCTCGGGCGGGCAGCAAAGTCGCGTCGCCCTGGCGCGGGCATTGGCCTCGGATCCACCGGTTGTATTGATGGACGAACCCTTTGCCGCGCTTGATCCGGTGATACGCGAGCGACTGCAGGATGAACTGGTTGCGCTTCAGAGACGTTTGCATAAAACCATTATCCTGGTGACCCATGATATGGAGGAGGCGATCAAGATCGGTGATCGGATTGCTATCTTCGAGGGCGAAGGCAAACTTGTTCAGTTCGATACACCTCACAATGTTCTTGCCCATCCCGCCAGCGAGTTTGTGAGGGACTTTATCGGCAAAGATCCGCTGTTAAAAAGGCTTTCGCTGATGAAGGTTGCTGATCTTCCGGTGGATGAAGTCAGTTGTGAATTCAAACTTCTACTGGATGATAAGTCCAATCCGTTGAAGTGGGTCAGTGAGTCGGACGTGCCTGTTCCGCAACTGACGACGGTGTCGAGTAACGACTCGTTGCATCACGCGCTGGTTAAAATTCTAACGGTTCCTATCGGTGTGGTTGTGCGCGTGGACGAGGCGGGCGCTTACGACGGTTGCCTCTCGATTGCCAGCCTTCACAGCGCACTTAATAAGCCCGTTTTGGAAGTGCACCATGATTGACTGGTCCTGGATCGTTGAAAACTGGCAGCAGATCGGTCAATTGTTAGTTGATCATATTCAACTGGTGACCCTGGGCCTATGTACAGGGATGCTGTTAGCAGGCGCAATGGTGCTCTTGACGTTATGGCAGCCAGGATTGGCGCGGCCGATGATTTACGTCTGCGGCATACTCTTTACCATTCCGTCCCTGGCACTGTTTATTTTAATTATGCCTTTTACCGGCTTATCCAAAACCACGGCGGTCATTGGTTTAAGTCTGTATTCCTTGCTTATTGTGCTGCAGAACACCCTGGCGGGGCTGGCGAGCAACCCTGCGGACGTTTTGGAGGAAGCGCGGGCGCTCGGGTATACGCGCATGCAGCGATTCCTCGGGGTTGAACTTCCACTGGCCCTGCCTGCGTTATTGGCGGGCCTGCGAACAACCTCGGTTACGTTGGTGGGGCTGGTGACGGTAACCGCCTTGATTGGCCAGGGCGGATTAGGCCAGTTGTTTATCACCGGGCTGGCGCAAAGTTTCACTACGCCAGTGGCGGTCAGCCTGGTTCTGACGGTGATATTGGCGTTATGTTTTGATTTGCTGTTTTATTCAATCAATCAATGGCTGGTCCCCTGGGTGCGCTGATGAACATGATCGCAGGTGTTTGCCTTTGGTTTTCTCTTCCTGATAATTGGTTGGGTGATAACGGAATACTGACTCGGCTCACGGAACATATTTATTATGTGTCTCTGAGCCTGATTATTGCCTGTGCAATAGCGTTGCCGCTTGGCGTACTTCTGGCTAATTACCGCAAAGGCGCACAGGTGGCGATAGGCTTGTTCAATATCGGGCGAGCACTGCCTTCTCTGGGTGTCGTAATACTTGCAATTATGCTTATTGGCTATGAAACCAGCACGGTAATTATTGCGTTGGTAACCATGAGCATTCCGCCAATATTAACCAATACTTATGTTGGCATCGATCAGGTGGATTCATCTCTGAAACAAGCGGCCAGATCAATGGGCATGCGCAGATTGCAGATGTTTTTCCAGCTTGAGTTGCCGCTGGCTTTTCCGCTGATCTTCTCTGGATTCCGGTCCGCGCTGGTGCAACTCATCGCCACGGCCACCATCGCTGCTTATGCCGGCTTCGGCGGTCTGGGCAGGTTTCTGATAGATGGATTGGGCCGAAATGATACGCCGCAGATCGTTGGTGGCGCCCTGTTGGTATCGGCACTGGCGATTGTCAGTGAGTGGCTTTGTTCAATGATGGAAACACTCATGGTTCGAAAGTGGCAGGCAGGCAATGCTGAACCAAGCGCTGCATGACCCTGAGCTTTTTAAAGTGCGTATTAACTTTGCAGAGGTGCAAACCTACATGAAAAACCAACAACGTTCGAAGGTGCGCTCAGCGCAGGTGGTTTCATTATTGCTCGGGTTAGGCTTGCTGGTTGGCAGCACGTTTGTCAGTGCTCAGTCCATCACCATTGGAGGAGCCAACTTTTCTGAGCAGACGATTCTCGCCAACATTTATGCGTCAGCTTTGAAAAATGAGGGGATAGACGTCAAGACCCGACTCAACCTGGGCAACCGCCAGGTCATCGCCCAGGCCCTGGAAAATGGCGATATAGACGTCGTCCCCGAATACCTGGGGTCACTGTTGAGTTTCTATGACGACAAGAGCGCTCTGACCACCCAACAGGACATCCTCAGCGCGTTGCAACAGAAGTTGCCGACAGACCTCCAACTGCTGGAGCCCTCGTCCGCAGGCTCCATTACCGCCTGGGCCGTCACCCAAAAGACCGCAGAAAAGTACAACTTGCGCACCCTGTCCGACCTGGCGCCCGTCTCGGGTGATTTCACCCTGGGCGGGCCTCCGGAAGTCGCCACCGCTGCGTTAGGCCTGCCGGGGTTGAAGGCGGTGTACGGCATCAACTTCAAGAGCATCAAGTCGCTGGACATGGGCGGGCCCTTGTCACGGCTGGCGTTGAACTCCGGCGCTATCGACGTGGCGACGGTGGTCTCCACGCAGGGCATCCTGGCGAAAGAACCTTGGGTGGTCCTCGAGGACGACAAGCACCAGCAACCCCCGCAAAACATCACGCCACTGGGGCGCAAGGCCTTGCTGACCCCGGAGGTCGCCAAGGCGCTCAACCAGGTCTCGGCAAAACTGACCGATGACGACCTTAAGCAACTCAATCGCCTGGTTGATATTGATCACAAGGACCCAGCAAAAGTCGCGGCGCAGTGGGTCGCCGAACATACGGTCAAGACGGCCCAGTGAAAATGAAAGCGACGCGGGTCAGGTCGCGGAGGCGTTATGTCGAATAACAGCATGATTTTGAATTTGTTCTTTTTTAACCCCCAGGGCGATCATCGTTTTTCCTGGCGCCACCCGCTGTCACCGACCAGGGAAATATTGACGCTGGGTTACTACGTAAAACTGGTACAGGCGGCCGAAGCGGCGAAGTTCGATGCGGTTTTCGTCGCGGATCACGTCGCGGTCTGGGATTCAGTGGCAAGTGGCTTGCGGCACTATGCCAACGCCCGCCTTGAACCGATTACGCTGTTGTCCGCGCTGGCTGCGGTTACCGAGCACATCGGCCTGATGGGCACGGCTTCGACTTCCTATAACGAGCCTTTCAACCTCGCACGCTATTTTGCTTCGCTGGACTACCTCAGCGCAGGGCGCGCCAGCTGGAATATCGTGACGTCCTGGCTGGAAGAGGAGGCTTCGAATTTCGGATTGTCAGGCGTGACGAAACACGGCGATCGTTATCTGCGGGCCGAAGAATTCATTCAGGTCGTCAAGCAGCTTTGGGACTCCTGGGAAGAGGGCGCGCTTGAATTTGACAAGGGCACCGGCGACTTTGCCGACCCATCCAAAATTCACCCGATCCATCACAAGGGCGCACATTTCAGCGTGCGTGGGCCGCTTAACGTGCCGCGTCCACCCCAGGGCCACCCGGTCCTCGCCCAGGCGGGGTCTTCCGAAGCCGGCAAGAACCTGGCCGCCACCCATGCGGACGTACATTTCTGCTTTATCAATTCGGTCGAAGAGGGACTGGCGTACAGGGCCGATTTGAATCGTCGACTCGCGTTGAAGGGCAGGCACGCCAGTGATCTGAAAATCATCACCGGCGTGCTTCCGGTGGTGCTCGAGGATGAGACCGAGGAGGCGCGGCGTCGGCAACTGGAGGACAGCCTGATTATCGATGCGGTGGCGATTGACCTGGTCTCCAGCTACACCCGCCTGGACTTGACGGGCCTGTCGCCGGACGGCCCATTGCCCGCGTTGCCGGATGAGGCTGAGTTTGATGGTATTCGAACCGAGCTGGCCCTGCTCAAACAGTACGACGCTTCCTTGTCCATTCGCGAAATAGGGCGCCGGTTGGTCAAAAGCTCCAGTACCTGGCTGCTGATCGGAACAGCGGAGCATATTGCGGACAAGCTGTCGGCGTTATACGAGTCGAATGCCGTCGATGGCTACAACCTCATGTTTCCGTTTCTACCCACTGACTTTGAAACATTCACCCGTGGCGTGGTGCCTCTGCTGCAAGCCCGAGGGGTGTTTCGCCGGGAATATGAACCGGGGACACTAAGGGATCGCCTGGGGTTGAAGACGCCTGCCAACCGTTTCCTGCTGTGATCGGCGCTGATCGCACCTTCTGAATGGATCTGATATGACCAGCGATCTATCCATGTACCTGGCCCCCGCCAGGGTTTCACAGGCACAGGACGCCTGGCTTGAGCGCATCCTGGCGATTCTCGGCGAGCGCCGAGAGCAAAAACCCGTCGTTGATCTCGCGTCGCACTGGCTTTCCGCCGATCTGTTGTTATCTCAGACCTGCGGCTATCCATTTGTCACGTCACTGCGGGGAAAAGTCCGGCTGATAGGGCGCCCGAGCTATGAGCTTACCCATAGCTCGGCAGGCAGCCATTGCAGTTTGCTGCTCTGCAGGGCCGATTCGGACGTGACTGACCTGGCAGGTTTCCAGGGCAGCCATGGCCTGATCAACGCCCCGGATTCCAACTCAGGAATGAATTTATTGCGCCACACGCTGGCCGGGGTCAGCGCACGTGGTTTTTTTTCGACACTCACCTTCACCGGATCCCACCGGGAGAGCATGCGACGGCTTAAAGAAGGCGCGGGCGATTTGGCTTCCATCGACAGCGTTACCTACGACTATCTTGCGAGAGATAACAGCGCCGAGATCGAAGGCCTCAGAATCCTGCTGCGCAGTGCGCGCAGCCCCTGCCTGCCTTACATAACCTCGATAGGGCAAACGGCGGCGGATGCCGCTTCAATCAGGAACGCAATGAACGAAGCCTTGAACCAGCTTCCTGAAGTTTCCCGCGACCTCGCGATCAAGGAGGTCCTGCCGGCCAGTGAAGCCGACTATGAGTGTCTGCTGGAATACGAACGCAGTGCGGCCAGCCGCGGCTTTTCGTTTTTAGCATGCTGAGCGGCGGGCCGTTCGTGGATAGTTTCCTTAAACGAGTAGGACTGAATCGCCCCAACATTCTTCATGCATTAAAAACGGCGGGGCTGAACGACCATAGCGAGCGTGTAAGGATGCGTGATAGCGATGCGCTATCAACGCGGTGTGTATTGCTAACTGGATGACTGTTCTGGGTCGACGTATCGTCAAGACATCACACGTGATGGGCTGGTAATAGCGTTCGCGTCTTCCAAATCAACAGAGACCTGTAAAGGTCATATTTCCGAGTTCGCCATGCAGAAAACGCTTTCGTTGGCCACGCGCATAGGGCTTAGTTTTGCAGCCATCCTGGCGCTGCTTGTATTGATAACTGCCATTGGCATTCACCGCGTTGCGTTCATTGACTCCACCTTGGGCGACGTTAGCGAAAATGCCGCTAAGGTGCAGCGCTACGCGATCAATTTCCGAGGCAGCGTGCATAACCGAGCCATTGCCATTCGGGATGCTGTGCTGGTCAAGACTGATACGGATTTGGCAACACATTTATCGGAGGTTACAGCCTTGGAAAAGGCCTACTCCGATTCTGCCGCCCCAATGGATCAGCTGTTCAAGAGCGCAAGCGTAACGAGCGAGGAAGTTCGACTACTGAAAGCGATCAAGGAGATCGAGCAACAAACCCTTAGCTCCACCCAAGCGGTAATCTCCTTGCGTAAAGCGGGTGATATACCGGGCGCTCAGGCACTGCTGATGCGTCAAACTTCCCAGGACTACAGTGAGTGGTTGAAACGCGTGAATGCGCTGATCGACTACGAAGAAGCGTCGATCAGGGCGAAGCTTGGTGAAGTTCAGGCAACCGCCAGCCATTTCAGTACGCTGATGATTATCGCGACAGGTATTGCGTTGCTGCTGAGCATCACATTGTCGGCTGTCATTATTCGCTTCGTTAAGTCCACGCTGGGTGCGGAGCCCACAGACGTTGCATTGGCCATCGAGCGGCTGGCGGCTGGTGATCTGAATCAAACGATTTCAACAGATTATCCCGGCAGTGTTATGGGCGTCCTTAAAGACACGCAGGGGCATCTCGCAGAAACTATTCGCCAGGTGCGAAAGGCAGCCCAGGAAGTCAATGAGTCGGCCACCCAGTTGTCCGGCGCATCATCGGCTAATAATGAGCAGACCCGCTTGCAAACTCGCGAAGCCGAGCAGGTAGCCGCATCCATGATGCAAATGGCGGCGACGGTTAATGAAGTATCTGGATATGCCGCGCAGGCAGCTGATGCCTCACGGTTGGCTGATACTGAAGTAGGAAGCGGGAACATATTGGTTGCAAGCACCACGGTTGCTATCGAACAACTGGCATTAACCCTCGAGCAAACCACTGCTACCGTGAACCAAGTGTCCGAGCATAGTGAAAATATTGCGTCGGTGATCGACGTGATCAACGCCATCGCCTCGCAAACCAATTTGCTAGCTTTGAACGCTGCTATCGAGGCTGCCAGAGCTGGAGAGCACGGGCGTGGATTTGCGGTGGTCGCTGACGAAGTACGCTCTTTGGCCAACCGGACACAGCAATCGACCGAAGAAATTCGAGCGATGATCAGTACGCTGCAATTGGGTACCGAAACAGCCTCTCAAACGATGCGCGATAGTTGTGAGCTGGCGAGCCGAACGGTTACGCAAACCCGCAGTGCGCAGAATGCCTTGGCAAGGATCAGCGAGCAGGTTGCCGCAATCAGTCATATGAACACCCAGATCGCGAGCGCCTCGTTGCAGCAGAGTAGCGTCACTGATGAAGTCGCTGAAAATATCAATCGAATTCATGGCTCGACTGTTGCGTCGGCCACGGCGGCGCACCAAGTGTCGACCGCTAGTATTGAGTTATCAGATTTGGCGGAGCGTCTTACCGCTAAAGTGGCGTTCTTCTCTGCTGCTTAGAGGGGGTTGTCCGGTCGAACACAGTAAAGGGTAACCAGCACCCGTTGAAAGTCAGGCGGCGTTTCGGCGGCGCCGCTTGGCATTTATAGAAGTGCTGGATTCATATGACTGCTATCCAGCCTTATCCGGCCAGAACTGATCCACATTCGTCGTGGGTCTTTGGCTCATCACAGGCCGCAGCACCCAACCAGCGGCTGCATGCACACTGATTAAGTCCGAGAACTCTTCTTCATCGCCTAGCTCAAATCGTGCAGGCCTCGCCCGAGGGGCTCGCTCAAAGACCATCCGGAGAAATTCACCTTCAACCCCTGTCGCTGCGGTGTGCAGCACATAGGGCCAACTCTATAACGTTCCGCCGTAGGAAATGGTGCAAGCCTGAGCAATGGCCAAATCGCGCCATCCGTTGAATACTGTAAACGCAGCGACCCCTTGGAAACGGTTAGACGAAGCCAAAAATCGTTCGGGTTGCCGAGGAAGCAGCTAGGCGCCCAGTCCGAAAGGCCTAGGGTTAACACGCTACTGATCATTGGCCTGCCGTCATTAATTTCTATGCCTGCCTTTAGCCAAGTCTCCTGATCAAGCCTGAGCATGATTCCTGCCTGATCGTACAAGTCGCGGAAGTCGGCTTTGATTCTGATCTGAGCAGTAAAGTCTCCTGAGGCTGCGAACCCCAAGAAGTGTCCGCTATCGCGTATGAATCCGTAATGGGTTTCACGCCAAAAATCAGTTTTTAAGTCGGTAATCACGTCCAAGGAACCGTCAGTAAATGTTTGGCAATTACCTGGCTTATTCAACCATTCAGCAGTTCGCCAAATCGATGCTTCAAAGTCCTGACCGACCTCAGCTATGAGGTTTTTATCCGTCATGTTACCTCCTACGCCATCAGCTGAGTCTAGATTGCATTCAGTTCCTTCTGCTGATGATCTATGGCTATCGAGACAAATCTAACCGGTAGAGGCCTATGGTTTCATGGGCGCATCAGCGGCTCAATACCGATCCATTTCCTGACAGGGTGATAGCATAGTTTGAGTTGCGGGATTTCCAATCTTTGGCCTTCAACAAGTAAAGAACCTAAGTTGATGCCCCATTTCGAGCTGGCATTGAATTCGCTTGTTTTAAAAGTGACATAAGCTGATCCATGGTCGTTTTCATTCGTGATTTTGCGGGGCCGGCGCTGTACTTCGGCACTGTTGATATCGTAGCGCGAGGGGCGAACATACTCTGCGTTTAACCTTTTGTTTTTTGGGGTCGGCACTTCGAGGATAAGTGCGTTCCTCCTGTATCGAGCCGTCTTCCTTATGGATTTTCAGCGATGCTGTTTTTCCTTCGAGAAACTCACCGGCCAGCTTTATGATTTCGGCCTTCGTGGTTGCCGTTTTCGTCGCTCGTTCTGCACCTTCCTTCTTTAAGGCCCAACCGCTGTCTGTTGGGGTGATGTGGTAGTTATCCAATACGAGCGACACGTCGCGGCGCGTGAACAACATCCTGGGCAGGTGAGCAGGCAAGTAAGATACGCTGTTCGCACGATAAGCCGTCGGTATTCGGTGGCCTGAAAACAAAGGCGTTATCAATGTCGAAGCATTTGCTGTTGGGCTGGACCCGTTCCTTGTGCATGCTTGCTGCCTTGAGCTGCGCGGCCACCATGGCAGTGGCTGCCCCGCCTGAAAAAACCGCTACGGCGGCACCGGACACGCAATCGGTATCCCTGGCAGGCGGCAAGCTGAAGTTCGTGCTGGAAGGCGTCGAGGCCCGTTCCTTGAACAGCGAGAACGGCGGCACGATGTACTTCGAACCGAAAAGCGAGCGGGCCATGATCGTTACCGAAGGCCCGGTGCCGATTGCGGGCACCACTTCGGACACTGCGTTTCGCCTCGCCGTGGATACCCTGAAAGAAAAGCAGCAGGCCGCGTCACCCAACTTTCGCATGACCAGCGAGGAGACCATTCAGGTGAACGCCTTGAAGATGTACCGCCTGGACGGCACCGACGATTTCAACGGCCTGAAATTACTGATGGCCTCGTTGATGACAATAAACGATCAAAAGATCACCGTCATCGAAGTGATGTCCAGCGTAAACGACCCGGCTGGCCATGCCGCTGCGTTGAAGAACATTCTGGGTAAGTAATCATGCCGCCATGGGTCGTGGAATCCACTGGATCTAAACAGCTGCAGTGGGCCGAAATTAACCATGACTTCTTGTTATAAAACAGGTTACGGAATCTACGAGGAGCTCTATTACAAGCTATCGGGGTCCCCGAAAAACATCTGTATCCGCGACCGCAACCACCGTTCACCCGGATCATTATCCTGCGAACCGCGCCACGCCATGTGCAGTTCAAAACTGCGCACCGGCAACGGCGGGTCTTCCGCGCGCAGCCCACCGGCAGAGGTCAGCGCCTCGGCCGCGTAGTCCGGCACGGTGGCGAGGATGTCGGTGCCGGCGAGCAAGGTGCCCAGGCCGTTGAATTGCGGCACGGCGAGTACGACGTGACGCTTGCGACCGAGTTTTTCCAGCTCTTCATCGATAAAGCCGCTCAGGTCGCCGGCGAAGGATACGAGCGCGTGGGGGCGGGCGCAGAAGTCGTCGAGGCTCAGGGAGCCGGGCACACTGTCGGCGCGCAACAGTTTGGGCAGGCTGCGGCGCAGCACTTTGCGCTTTGCGTTGGCCGGCAGGTCAGCGGTGTAGCTCACGCCGATGGAGATTTCGCCGGAGGCCAGCAGGCCGGGCATCAGGATGTAGTTGACGCGGCGCACCACCAGTACGATCCCGGGAGCTTCGGCGCGCAGGCGTTTGAGCAGTTGCGGCAGCAGGGCGAATTCGACGTCGTCGGACAGGCCGATACGGAACACCGCAGTGCTGGTGGCCGGGTCGAACTCGGCGGCGCGGCTGACCGCGGTGGAAATAGAGTCCAGGGCCGGGGAAAGCAGGGCGAAGATTTCCACCGCGCGGGCGGACGGTTCCATGCTGCGCCCGGTGCGCACGAACAGTGGGTCGTCGAACAAACTGCGCAGGCGCGACAATGCCGCGCTGATGGCCGGCTGGCCGAGGAACAATTTCTCGGCGGCGCGGGTCACACTGCGCTCATGCATCAAGGTTTCGAATACGATCAAGAGGTTCAGGTCGACACGACGCAGGTCGTTACGGTTCATCTTGTGTCCTGGCAGAGTCAGCAAACTTGACGAGATCAGTCATAGGCAAGCCCTTGGGTTGCGTCTGGAAGCATGACCGGCATGAATCTTACGGGGAAAGGCTGGTACTCTGCACCGGCTAATTGAGTTTTCCTACGATACTTAAGGTCTATTCATCAGACGCGGAATCAATGACAGGCATGTCGACTATTAATGGTGACCAATGGCCTTGCCTGGAAAGCCCAGATAGAGTTCATGGCATTAGAGGTTAATTTGGCGAGGTTTGCGATGTCCCGCACGATTCGTTTTCACAAGTTTGGTCCGGCCGAGGTGCTCAAATGCGAAGAGCATGCGGCCGCGCTGCCCGCACCGGGCGAAGTGCAGGTGCGTGTCGAAGCGATCGGGATCAGTTGGTATGACATTTTGTGGCGCCAGAACCTGGCGTCTTCCCACGCACGCTTGCCCTCCGGCCTCGGTCACGAGATGGCGGGGGTGGTTGTCGCCGTCGGCGAAGGCGTGGATGACTTGGCGGTGGGCGACAAGGTTGCCAGTTTTCCGGCCGAGAGCCCCAACGATTATCCGGTGTATGGCGAAATGATCGTCCTGCCCCGTTCGGCCTTGACCCGCTATCCGGACGTCTTGAACCCGGTCCAGGCCAGCGTGCACTACACGCCGCTGTTGATTGCCTACTTTGCCTACGTGGATCTGGCACGGGTCAAGCCTGGCCAATTCGCCTTGGTGACCGATGCCAGCCACTGTGCCGGACCGTCCTTCGTACAACTGGGCAAGGCGCTGGGTGTGCGGGTAATCGCCGCGACCAAGGACAGCGCGGAACGCGAGTACCTGCTGTCCCTTGGCGCGGAGAAGGTGATCGTCACCGAAGAGCAGGATTTGCTCATGCAGATCAACAAGTTCACCGACAATCGCGGCGTAGACGTAGTGTTCGATGGCCTGGGTGGTCCGCAGATGTCGTTGCTCGGCGATGTGCTGGCACCGCGCGGCAGCCTGGTTCTGTATGGCCTGCAGGGGGGCAATCAGACGCCGTTCCCGGCCTGTGCGGCGTTTCAGAAGAACATTCAGTTCTTTGTGCACTGCATCGGTAATTTCACCGGTAAGCCGGAACTCGGGATTACCCAGGACCACATTGCCCTGCAGCGTGCCCTGCGTGATATCAATCAGTTGACCGCCGACCGCGTGCTGGTACCGCTGAAAACCACGGTGTTCGCGTTCGATCAATTTGTGGAAGCGCACCGCTATATGGACGAATGCCCGTGCCGTGAACGTGTGGCGCTGCAGGTTGAAGCTGTTTAGCGCGTAGGAAGATTCGTAAACGGCTGGCACTGGCCAACGGCGCATGGGGCAAATGTGCCATTTGTGAGGGCTTAACCCGTGCCTCTCCTGAAGTGACCGCAATAGCGCTTCAGCCCCTGATTCCTGCCCTTGCCCCCCGACGCCGCGCTGATTTCCAGCGCGGCGTTGTCGTATCTGCGCGGTCGACTCGCTGTTTGTAGGCTATCTGCACTGGTTTTCGCCCAGCTTCTGTATCTATTAATCATTGTTCAAGCACTGATAATTGCGACTTCATATGCATCTCAAGGATTGAGCAATGATTGAATTCATGAAGCGACAAACGAGGGTGGCAGAAACTAGGTGCGTGTTATTGGACGTGACTTTTGCATACGCGAGTTTTGATCAAAGTCTCAGGCCGCTGCGGGATCAAGTTGCTTTGACTTGTTTGTCGGACGCTTCTTTAAATGTTCGGTTAAACATGCGTAGGACATTGTCAGAGTCTTCCTAAGACGAGCGCGGCCAGGTGGTTTTTCCACTGATTTCATAAGCTTGCAAGCGTGTGGAACAGCGTTAATTGCGCTGGGTGAGTCCTGTCATTTTGTCGCGCGGTGCTAGTGTCTATTCATCGGCGTACGGCGCGAAGTGCGAATTTCCTACACGCGCAGAGGGTCAAGCACACACTGTCGGCAGTTGCTTGAAACTGATATTTCAACTCAGGTAGTAGAACTATGAGCACTATTCACGAACAGGCTATGAATCATGTTTATCAGCAAGTTCTGCAACGATTGATCGGGCACTTTACGCGCTCGGGCAGGACGGCACTTCAGTTATTGGTCCAGCGCATTGTCGTGGCCGCCGGAGGCATGGAGCAGGTCGGTGACTACAAAGTGCTGGTGGCCCATGGAGGGGGTGAAGTCAGCAGTTACACCCTGGCACTGTTACGTGCCGCCCAGCTGACCATTGCCGGCCGCGCGCCGCGCACCTTTCAGTTGCGGGTCGCGACGTTGCGCCATGCTGGAATGACCGAGGGCCAGCTGGAAACCCTCAATCAGGGCTACAGCCGTCTGTTTCTCCACGACGACCCGCGTGTCGAATTGCTGATGGTGGAAAGCCAGGAAGTCCAGCCCTTCAATCACCTGCGCCCGGCGTCAACCCTGGGCCGTGCGGTCAGCCAGCGCAACATGTTGATGGTGGGGCACTTGAGCTCCGGCGATTGCCGCGCAACCTTGTGCAATGACACCTATCTGGCCCTGGGTGATTTTTACCTGCGCGCTACCACGTGGGGCGGCGGCGTGCACGCGGTGGTCAGCGGCGACTCACCGCGCAAGCAAAGCCAGTTTCTCGCCTGGCTGAAAAAAACCGCAGAAGGGGCAGGGGTGGCCATGCCCAAAGCCCGCGCGCGCTCGCTCAACGAGTTGTTCGCGCGCATGGACGAGTGGAGCGCCGGCTATTATCGCGACGTGTACGGCGATCACTATGTGGCGCACGAGAACCCCAACCCGCCGGGGCACAGGCACCTGGCCTATATCGGTATCGCCGACCTGCTCAAGGATGTCGACCTGGAGTCGACCACGCTGCTGACTGAATTCATGGCCTACACCCCCGATCCGCTGGGTTTTCATTTCAGTCATCCCAGCTATTCCAACCCGCTGCTGATGGCACATTTGCGCGGCCTGCAGGCCGAGTGCCTGCGCGACCTGCGTTATGAAGACGGCGTCGACGGGTTTATCCAGCAGGCCACCCAGTACATGCAGCGTCTGCACATGCCCGAGCAATTGCTCGCCGAGGCCGGCTCCAGCGAAGGGCGCGTGCTGTCGAGCACCTTTGCCCAGCAATTCTTCGGGCTGGATGAAACCCAGCTGATCTGCCTGTTATTTTCGCCGTTTATCCATCACGGACAACGGTTGGAAGGGTATCTGCGCCAATGCCATCCAGGCATGCTGGTCGCACTGCCCGAGCTGCACAAGGCGCTGCAGGGCAAGCCCTGCGCCGAGATGCTGCAACAATGGGTCAGCGACACCAGTGGTTTACCGCTGCCCTTGCTGCAGCACCTGTACCGTAAGCGGCCGTTGACCGACGCCCACGGCCGACAGCGCAACGCGCGAGCCATGGCGCAAGGCGCGATACCGGCCTTTCAATTGTCCGGGCGATGACCCTGCGCAGCGAGCGCCAGGCCGACTTCGCGTACCAGGCGGTCTATCGCTACATGATCAACCTGATTAACGAAGTCAGCACCGACACGCGGGTCAAACTGCCGTCGCTGCGGCAGCTGGCGGCGCGCCTGAACGTATCGATCTCGACCATCCAGTACGCCTACTCGTTGCTGGAGAAGGAAGGACGCGTCTACTCCGTAGCCAAATCCGGCTATTACGCCTGGCCGATGTCGGCCAATCCCATGGCCTGGATGGGTGGCGACCTGCTCGACCGGCTGTACGCCGCCGCCCGGCGTCCGGACATGCTGGTGCTGAGCGGCGATGAGCCGGCTTTGCTGGGTGCTCTGGATGCCACCTTGCTGCGTCTGGAGCGCGAACTGGTGCGCCAGTACCCTGGTCATCTGCAGCCCTGGTCGCAGCCTTGCGGTGTCTGGGAACTGCGCGCGGCGCTGGCGGCACGCTACACCTCATCGCCCACCCATTGCTGGCACGCCGATGATGTCTATATCGGCGCCGATGTGCGCGGGGTGCTGGATATCCTGATCGAAGTGCTGGGCCTCAGAGGCACCGCCGTGGTGGTCGAATCGCCGTGTGACTGGCTGATCCTGCGCCTGCTGCAAGGCGCGGGGGTGCGTGTCATCGAGCTGCCCTGGACCGTGCAAGGGCGCCTTGACAGCGCGGCGCTTGAGCGACTGTTGCGCGAAGAGCCGGTGCACCTGGTAATGCTGTCGTCCACGGTCAGCCTGCCCTCGGGCGTGGCGATGCCGGTGGAAGATCGCCTGGATGTTGCGCAGCGACTGAACCAATACGGCTGCTGGCTGCTGGAGAACGACAGCCTGGGCGAGCTAAGTCTCGATGCAGCGCCTGCTCCGTTGCGCGATCTGGTCAACCCGGAGCGGCTGATCGTATTTTCCTCGTTCGAGAAAACCCTCGGCTCGGAAGCCCCCTATGGCTATCTGTTGAGCCGGCGCATGGGTCGCGAATTGCAGCGCCAGTTCCTGCTGCGTTCGTTCCGCTTATCGTCGATCCGCCAGCGCGCCATTGCGCGGCTGTACCACAGCGGCCGTATCGACCAGCACCTGGTGGCCCTGCGCGAACACCTGCGCGCACAAGCCCTGCAGATGAGCCAACGCCTGACGCAGCACTTGGGCGGGCAGGTGACATATCAAATGCCCAGGGCCGGCGCCACGTTCTGGCTGGCGTCCACGCGAGCGGTGGACATGCGCAAAGTATTCCAGCAAATGCTGGTGCGACAGGTCGTCATTGCCCCCGGCGAACTGTTCAGCGTCAGCGGGTTGCATCACCAGCATCTGCGCTTAAGCCATACCTTCCCCGGTCAGCCCAACCTGGACATCGCGTTGATAGCCCTGAGCGAAGCCCTGCGCCAAGCGAAGACTGGTTGAAATTTCTATTGCTGCTGTAGGATCGATCCCGTCGCGCAGTAGTCCAACTCTCAGTAAACTGGCATTTTTTCCGAATTCTTCTATCCGAGGTTTATGCATGACAATCAGTCCTTTTGCGGGCAAACCGGCGCCGGCGCAGTTGCTGGTGGATATCCCGCGACTGGTCACGGCCTATTACACCGGCCAGCCTGATGCAGCAATCTCCACCCAGCGCGTCGCGTTCGGCACCTCCGGGCACCGTGGTAACTCGTTTGAACTGAGCTTCAACGAGTGGCACGTGCTTGCGATCAGCCAGGCCATCTGCCTGTACCGCGAAGCCCAGGGTATCAATGGCCCGCTGTTCGTCGGCCTGGATACCCACGCGCTGTCCACTCCCGCCGGCGCGAGTGCCCTGGAAGTCCTGGCCGCCAACGGCGTGCACGTCATGCTGGCCGAAGGCGATGAATACACGCCGACCCCGGCGATTTCCCATGCCATCATCTGCTACAACCGCGGTCGCACCAGCGGCCTGGCTGACGGCATCGTGATCACGCCGTCCCACAACCCGCCGCAGAGTGGCGGCTACAAATACAACCCGCCCAACGGTGGCCCGGCGGACACCCACGTCACCAAGTGGATCGAGGCCAAGGCCAACGAGCTGTTGGCCAACGGGCTCGCCGGCGTCAAGCGCATCAGCCACGCCCAGGCGCTCAAGGCTGACACCACCCATCGCCATGACTACCTCAACAGCTACGTGGCCGACCTGGTCAATGTGATCGATATGGATGCCATTCGCAGCGCCGATCTGCGTCTGGGCGTCGATCCGCTGGGCGGAGCAGGGGTGCGCTATTGGTCGGCGATCGCCGAGCATTACCGCTTGAATCTGGAGGTGGTGAACACCGAAGTCGACGCCACCTTCCGTTTCATGAGCGTCGACTGGGACGGCCAGATTCGCATGGACCCGTCCTCCAGCTACGCCATGCAAGGCTTGATCGGCCTCAAGGAACGCTTCGACGTGGCCTTCGCCTGCGACCCGGACCACGATCGCCACGGCATCGTCACCCCGTCCGGCGGCCTGTTGGCGCCGAATAACTACCTGGCCGTGTCCATCGATTATCTGTTCCAGAACCGACCCGGCTGGCGCGCCGATGCGGCCGTAGGCAAGACCGTGGTCAGCAGTGGCCTGATCGACCGCGTGGCCGCGCGTATCGGTCGCCGCCTGTACGAAGTGCCGGTGGGCTTCAAATGGTTTGCCGACGGCCTGTTCGAAGGCTCCCTGGGCTTTGGCGGGGAAGAAAGCGCCGGGGCGTCGTTCCTGCGCAAGGACGGCACGGTCTGGAGCACCGACAAAGACGGCTTGATCCCGGCATTGCTCGCGGCGGAAATGACCTCGCGCAAAGGCCAGGACCCGAGCCAGATCTACCGTGGCCTGACCGACGCCTTGGGCGAACCGTTCGCGATTCGTGTCGATGCCAGGGCCACTCCAGCGCAGAAAGCGCTGCTGGGTAAGCTGTCGCCGGAACAGGTGACCTCCACCGAACTGGCCGGGGAGCGCATCCAGCAAATCCTCAGCCACGCGCCGGGCAACAACCAGGCGATCGGCGGTTTGAAGGTGATGACCGAAAACGGCTGGTTTGCCGCACGGCCATCGGGCACGGAGGATATCTACAAGATCTACGCCGAAAGCTTTGTGGGTGAAGACCATCTCAAGCAACTGGTCGAAGAAGCCCAGGTGCTGGTAGACGGCGCCATCGCCGAATAACAGCGCGCGTCCCTTGTGGAAGGGGCTTGCTGTGGCAAGCCCCTATGGTTACCGGAGGCTCGGTTCTCAAGCCAGATCGACCAGTACGATTTCGCTGTCCTCGATCGCCGTAACCCGCAGCACCTGTTCATCCTCGATCGCTACCCCGTCACGGGCGTGTGCACGCACACCATTGACCTCAATCACCCCGGTGGCCGGCACCAGGTAGGCACGGCGCCCGTGCTCCAGGCGGTACTCGGCGGTTTCTCCGGCTTTCAAGTTCGCCGCTACCAGGCGGGCGTCGGCACGAATGCGCAGGCTTTGGTTATCGCCCGCCTTACCGCTGGCCAAGGTCACGAAACCCTCACGCTCCCCTTTGGGAAACGGCTTGGCGCCCCAGGAAGGCGGCAGCCCGGCTTCATTCGGGATGATCCAGATCTGGAAAATCTTGGTCGGGGTAGCTTCCAGGTTGTATTCGCTGTGGGCGATCCCGGTGCCCGCGCTCATTACCTGCACATCGCCGGCCTCGGTGCGGCCTTTATTGCCCAGGTTGTCGGCATGGCTGATGGCACCCTCGCGCACGTAGGTGATGATTTCCATGTCGCGGTGCGCGTGCTGCGGGAATCCGGTACCGGGCGCGATGATGTCGTCGTTCCACACCCGCAGGTTGCCCCAATGCATGCGCTTGGGGTCGTGGTATTCGGCAAATGAAAAATGGTGATGAGCGTCGAGCCAGCCGTGGTGGGCGCCACCCAGGGCATTGAAAGGTCTGAGTTCAAGCATGATCGTCTCCTGTGGATGCGGCCCATGATCCCAATATGGATAATCGATAAAAAGCGTAAAAAGTGCCTTATTCCTATCGGTTTAGTTGATCGAATTGCTGCGACGCAACGTTCATTTCATCGCCTAACTGCCTGACGGCACAGCAATTGGCTGGAACTGTGCGGCGATTCCGGCGACCATGGCGCACTGCTCAAAACCCAGCCCACCGCAGGAGTCCGCGTGTCGCAACAACAGCCTGATCTGCCCCCTGAACTGCTGCCCCTGGCCCAAATGCCCTGGCTGAAACGCCTGGCGGCGCGTCTGTTTGGCCATGGCCTGACCCGTCTGCGCGCCCAGCACCGGTTCTCGTGGTTGCATGGGCAAGCCGACGGGTTTCGCAGCGGGCATGAAGCGGGCGTCGAGTACGGTTATCGCGAAGGCAAGGCCGATGGACTCGAGGAAGGGCGCCAGGTCCTGTTGATTCGCGACTTTCGCACCGATGCTCACCGCGCTCCGGGCATTGACGACAACCTCTTCGATGACTGGCGCCTGCCGTTGACCGCTGACCTGAAAAAACGCATCAAGGCCGACGTGGCCCGCCTGCTGCCGGCGCATGCCCAGCCCAGCGCGGCGCAGTGGAAGATGATCTTCAGCGATACGCCTTCCACCTCAGTGATCGCCGGTGCCGGTGCGGGCAAATCCACGTCGCTGGTGCTGCGCATTCTGCTGCTCACCCATTACCTGGGCTTTGAACTCAGCTCCATCACCGTGGTGACGTTTACCCGTGAATCGCGCAAGGACTTCATCCACAAGCTCGTGGAAATCATGAGTCTGTGGGGCCAACCGCTTGATATCAAAGCGGCCCAGGCGGTGGTGCGCACCTTCCACTCGCGCATCCTGCCGATGGTCCGCAGCCTGCCGGGCTTCGAGCGCCTGCAAGCGTTCGAGAACCTGCATACGGGCTTGGACGACGAGGCCGACACTAACCCCTTCGACCTGCGCATCAACGAGGCCCAGCGTCGGCAACTCAACGCCTGCTATCACCGGCTGTATGGCCAGCATCCACGTTTTCGCGAGCTGATCGCCCCGTTGATGCGCCATGGGTTGCAGCTCAAGGAGCTGGAGCGCGATCACCCTGACGTGCAAAAGCGCGTGGCGGTGACGGAGCTGGCGGCCCAGCGCGACGAAGAGCTGTGTGACCTGATCGAGGATTTGTGGTTTCGCGCCGGCGCCTGGCCGATCAAGGGCGTCGAGCCCGATCGCCGCACGGTGCAGATCAATGGCGCGCATTTTCATTGCCACGGCTATATTCCCGAGCTGGATGCGTGGGTGGTATTGGGTTTTGATTCAAGCGAAAACCCGCGGCTCAGCCGGCCGAATGCGAAGCTGTCGGTGCGCGCCGAATGCGCGGTTAAGCGAACCCTGTTTCAAGCTTTCTGCCGTAAGCCACTGATATGGCTTGATAATTACCAGGACTCAAAGCGCCTGCTTAGTAGCCTGGCCGGCGACGCCAGCGCCGGCCCTGGGTTTGAGTACAAGGTCAAAGGAGAGCTGGGATCGGCACCGCTGCTCGATTGTTTTGTCACAGCTGCCGGCTTCATCGAAAACCTGGGGCTGGACGTTCCCGACGCAGTGGGCCGCATGAGTTTCGCCAAGGATGATCCGGATCGCCTGTTCTTCGAAGCCCTGAGCATTTTCTGGAAAGCCCTGGAAGACCATTTGCTCGACCAGAAGCCGCCGATCATGACCTATAACCGCATGTTCTCGCTGTTCGGCGAAAATACCCCGGAAAACCTCAAGCTGCTCAGCGACCCGTTGCTGCGGCCGATGTCGCACCTGATGATCGATGAGTTCCAGGATGTTTCGCCGCAGATCGTCTCGTGGCTCCGCGCCAGCCTGCGCGAGATCCGCAGCCGTGGCCCGGCCATGCATGTGGGGCGCGGCGCGCAGCATTCTTCGCTGCTGTGCGTGGGCGATGACTGGCAGTCGATTTATGGCTGGCGCGGCAGTTCACCGAAATACTTCATGGCCTTCGACAAAGAGTTCCCATCACCGGCAACCACGCGGGTGATGCTCGGGGAAAACTACCGCAGCCATCAACACATCATCGACGCCGCCGAACACATCGTGCGCGCCGCGCCGGCAATCGCCGGCAAAAAGGCCAAGGCCAGCGGTGCGCCAAAGGCATTGGTGCCAGTCAAGGTGATGGAGCGTGACGACGCCGCGCTGGGGCGGCAGTTGGTCGAGCATTACCAGAAAGGCGATTCGGTGTTAATGCTGTATCGAAAAGGTAGCGATAAGTTATTGATTCAAGAGCATATTCAATCTGCAGTTAATGCGGATTCGAGCTTGCCTCCCGCTACGCGCAGGCTCAAGCAACTGACCTATCACAGTGCCAAGGGCTTGCAAGCCGACGCGGTGTTCCTGCTGGGCGATTGCCAGCACGTCACCAGCTCGCCCTACAAGAACCAGGTGTACCGCATGGCCGGCCTGGGCCAGGACGGCGACAGCGAGCCCTATGACACCGCGCAGAAAGAGGAAGTATTGCGCCTGGCCTACGTAGGGATCACCCGCGCGGTCAGTCATTGCTACTGGTACGTGGAAAAGCCCGAGGGCCAGGCGGTAAATATGCCCAGGGCGTCGGAGCGGGTGGATGGCAGGAAGGCGTTTTTCGACGATCAACGTCACTGATGGCCGAGCGATCGGCCTTCAGCGATGTCGAGCAACGTCACGCCCGCAACGATAAGGGCGGCACAAAGGATGCCAGTTCGATTTCCACCGCCTCGATCATGCGCTCCACATCGGCGGCGTTCATCACGGTGGCGCAGGGAATGCCGGCAATGGCAATCAGAGTCTCGCCGCTGGCACGGTCGAACAGGCGGGCGACCATACTGCCGGGAGCATCCATGCTGCCTTCAAAACCCATCGGGTGAAAGTGCCAGCGCATCAATTGGCACGCGTTGGGGAATGTCACTTTGTTCATGTTGCCCACCTGGTTCATTGAGCGCTTCCTTTAGCTCGCGGCAGGGTGCCGGGACCGTCACTGGTCGAGGCGTGTAGAGCTTAAAAATAGCATTCGTTCGCAACCGCAACGTGACTTTTTTCCGTCCGTTCGGCGGTTGTTTTCGATTCGATTGACCTGGGTCATCTCCTGTCGGGGAGTTGGCATAGTGCCATTACGCGACCGAAGTGATTGCGCGCATTGAACAGTGTGGCGAATTTCGTCAATCTCCAGGCTTTATCCGCCAGAGCCGCCCATGCCCGACATTGCTCCCGACTCCGACAGCCAGCTCACGCACGCCACTGGCGAGCTGGTGCTGCGCCACCACCTATGTTGGCGCCATCGCGACCTGGACGGGGTTATGGCCTACTACCATCCGGACATCCAGTACCACGATTTCTTTCAGAACCGTGTCATCCGGCATGCCGAGCTGCGTGAGTATCTGCGCGCGAGCATGCCACGCGCGGCGGATGAGGCGATTGAACACACCGATCGCATTCGTGCTGACGGCGACACTGCGTTTATCCAATACCGTATTACTTTGCGCGGTGGTCATGGGTTGGTGTCGTTCCGCACCAGCGAGGCCATCACCGTGCGTGACGGGTTGATCTGGCGCGTCAATGAGTACGCCTCACTGGTGCACGAACAACCCGCGCAAACCCTGCGCCCCACGGTGAGCCGCCTGGGGCTTTCGCCTCAGCAATTAGGGCATATGGCCAACGATCTGCAGCAGTATTTCGAAAGCCGGCAACCGTACCTGGACCCGGAACTGGACCTGCAGCGCGTTGCCAAGGAGTGCGGCTACAGCCGCAATCAGATTTCCTACCTGCTCAACCAGGTGCTGGGGCAAAGCTTCTACCGCTACGTCAACCAGGCCCGGCTCCGGCACCTGCTGGACGCACTGAATACCGCGGCAGCGCCGATCAAGGTCGACGAACTGGCATTCGCCGCCGGTTTCAATTCGTTGTCGGCGTTCTATAGTGCATTTCGCCAGCACACGGGGCAGTCGCCCAAGGCCTACGTCAAACAAATTTCTCTGCGTGCACGCGCGCAAGACAACCCCTGATACGGCGCTCTAGGATCCCGTCTATCGAAACGCGGTAGAGGGAAACCTGGCATGGCGACATGGCGCAACATCAGCTTGTGGATGGATCAGTTGGACGACCCGCTGATCGCGCGGCCCTGCCTGGAGCACGACCTGGACGTGGATGTGGCCATCATTGGCGCCGGCTATACCGGGTTGTGGACCGCTTATTACCTTAAACGTCAGGCGCCGCAACTGAACATCGCCCTTATCGAAGCGCAAACCGCCGGCTTCGGTGCTTCGGGCCGCAACGGCGGCTGGTTGATGGGCAACCTGTTGGGCGAAGACCGCCTGCTCGCCGGGCTGTCTGCCGAACAGCGCCGTGCTTCATTTGATTTACTGCATGGCATTCCGGACGAAGTGGCTCAGGTACTGGCCCGAGAGGGCATCGATTGCGACTATCGCAAGGGCGGCGCGCTGTATTGCGCCGCGCGCTACCCCGAGCAGGAAATCAGCCTGCGCCGCTATCTGAACAAACTCTACGCCCAGGGCCTTAGCGAAGCCGATTATCGTTGGCTGAGCCCGGAACGACTGGCCGAGCAACTGCGTATCGCCAAACCCTACGGCGCGATCTACGCCCCCCATGTGGCAACCATCCAACCCGCCAAACTGGTGCGCGGCCTGGCGCGCGTGGTTGAAGGCATGGGGGTAACGCTCTATGAAAACAGCCCAGTCACACACTGGCAGTCCGGCAGCGTGCACACCGATAAAGCCTGCGTACGGGCGACGTGGGTGGTGCCGGCGGTGGAAGGCTACGCTACTACCTTGCCCCCGCTGGGGCGCTACCAACTGCCGGTGCAAAGTTTGATCGTCGCGACCGAACCACTGCCGGCCAGCACCTGGGAGCAGATCGGTCTCAGCGAGGGTCAGGCGTTCGGCGAAAGCAGCCGCCAAGTCACCTACGGCCAGCGCTCCGCCGACAACCGCCTGGTATTCGGTGCGCGGGGTGGTTACCAGTTCGCCGGTAGGCTGCGCCATGACTTCGATTTGACCGACAGCGAAGTGCAACTGCGTCGCTACCTGTTCGGCGAACTCTTCCCACAGCTCAAGGACGTACGGATCACCCATTCCTGGGGCGGCAACCTGGGGATGTCGCGCCAGTTCCGACCGCACATGCTGTGCGATCGGCGCGCCGGCATCGCGGTGTCCGGCGGTTACGGCGGGGAGGGCGTCGGTGCGACCAACCTGGGTGGGCGCACCTTGGCCGACCTGATCCTGGATCGTGATACCCCGCTGATCCACCAACCCTGGGTGATCCGCGAGGGGGGCTTGGACGCCCTCAAGGCCTGGGAGCCCGAGCCGTGCCGTTGGCTGGGTTACAACGCGATCATTCGTAGTTTTGTCCATGAAGACCAAGTATTGGCTAACCCCAATACCGCACCCTGGCGTCGCAAGCTCGCCACGGGGTTGGCGGGGTTCATGGAAGGTTTCATGCACTAAGTCGTTCACACATACGGGAGCTCCCATGAGCATCACTCAGTTCAAAGACACGCTGAATGCGCACTTGCCGGACTCGTCCCCGGTCGCTGCGCCCCTGGGCGAGCCGATCGCGGTGGCGTCCACCTTGAGCGTCGAGCGTAACGACGGCGTCGAGACGGGCATCTGGCAATGCACCCCGGGCCGCTGGCGGCGCCAGATCACCGCACAGGAGTTTTGCCACTTCATCCAGGGGCGCTGCACCTTCACCCCCGACGACGGTGAAACCTTGCACATCCAAGCCGGCGATGCACTGATGTTGCCGGCCAACAGCACCGGTATCTGGGATATCCAGGAGACGGTGCGCAAGACCTACGTCTTGATGCTGTAACGCTTTGATCCTTGATCGCCTGCCATAACAACAGCCCTAAAACCGCCAGGAAATCGAACCATGAAAGCCATCGCCCTGTTGCCATTGCTGTGGGTGGCCTGCGCCAGCCACGCCGCCGAAACGGTGAAAATCTACAACTGGTCGGACTACATCGCACCGAACACCACCAAAGACTTCCAGAAAGAGACCGGCATCGGTTTTACCTACGACGTCTACGACAGCAACGAAACCCTGGACGGTAAGTTGATGACCGGTAAATCCGGCTATGACGTGGTGTTCCCGTCCAACCACTTCATGGCCCGGCAGATCCAGGGCGGGGCGCTGAAAAAACTCGACAAGAGCCAGTTGCCCAACTGGAAAAACCTCAACCCGGTGCTGCTCAAGGCCCTGGAAAACAACGATCCGGGCAATGCCCACGGGTTCCCCTACCTATGGGGCAGTACCGGTATCGGTTACAACATCGATAAGGTCAAGGCCGTGCTCGGAGAGGGCGCTCCCGTGGATTCCTGGGACTTGATCTTCAAGCCCGAAAATATGGCCAAGCTGCAGAAGTGCGGGGTGGCGATCCTCGACAACGGCCCGGAACTGCTGCCGGCGGCACTGAATTATCTGGGCTTGCCGCACCACAGCAAAAAGCCCGAGGACTACAAACAGGCAGAGGCCCTGTTGATGAAAGTGCGACCGTATGTGGCTTACTTCCATTCCTCGAAGTACACCGCCGACCTGGCCAATGGCGATATCTGCGTGGCCGTCGGCTTCTCCGGCGACATCCTGCAGGCCGAAAGCCGCGCCAAGGAAGCCAGGAACGGCGTGAACATCGGCTACAACATCCCCAAGGAAGGCGCCGCGATCTGGTTCGACATGGTCGCCATGCCCGCCGACGCCCCCAACGAAAAAGCCGGCTACGCGTTCATGAACTACCTGTTGCGCCCTGACGTGATGGCCAGCATCACCAACTACGTTCACTACGCCAACGGCAACCAGGCGGCTGACAGCCTGGTCGACCCGGCGATCAAGGCCGACACCAAGGTTTATCCGAGCGCGGAAATGATGGGCAAGCTGTTTGCGCTTGAAGCGATGCCCCTGAACATCGACCGCGTGCGCACACGGGTCTGGAATACGGTTCGTACGGGTCGTTAAGGACGTGCTGTGGCGAGCGGGCTTGTTGTGGTGAGCAGGCCTGCTGGTTAAACCTGTTAGATCCCTGTCCCGGTAAAGGGGGACATATGAAATTATTTATCTAAGTAGTGGCTGTTTAATGTCGCCAATGACACCATGACAATATATTCCCTCGCCCTCTGAGTGCATGACGCTACTTGGGTGGAGTTAACACTATTTAATATTTAAATAACGCTGTACTGCTTTTTGTCCGACAAAATCCAATGCGGCCAGCAAACACGGCCTTCGACTTGCGCCGATTGTTTGACAGGCACTTATTCACCCGGCAAATAGATGTAGACGGAAGATTTCAAGTTGTGTCAGTTTTCTTACGCCTTCAAAAGAGGCGAGTGATAGGACGATCTCGCCAGCGGGGTTCCTATCGATCAAAGACTGATGCACTTGCAAACAAGGAAGTACGTTTATGTCAAAAGTAAAAGACAAGGCTATCGTGTCAGCGGCGCAAGCCAGCACCGCTTACTCGCAAATCGATAGCTTCAGCCATCTGTATGACCGTGGCGGCAACCTCACGGTCAACGGCAAACCGTCCTACTCCGTTGACCAGGCAGCCAACCAGCTGCTGCGCGACGGTGCCGCGTACCGCGACTTCGATGGTAACGGCAAGATCGATCTGACCTACACCTTCCTCACCTCGGCCTCCTCCAGCACCATGAACAAACATGGCATCTCGGGGTTCAGCCAGTTCAACACCCAGCAGAAAGCACAGGCCGTACTGGCCATGCAATCGTGGGCAGACGTGGCCAACGTCAATTTCACCGAGAAAGCCAGCGGTGGTGACGCCCACATGACCTTCGGCAACTACAGCGGTGGCCAAGACGGCGCGGCGGCCTTCGCCTACCTGCCCGGCACCGGCGCAGGCTACGACGGCACCTCGTGGTACTTGACCAACAGCAGCTACACGCCGAACAAAACCCCGGACCTGAACAACTACGGCCGGCAGACCCTGACCCACGAAATCGGCCACACCCTGGGCCTGGCCCACCCTGGCGACTACAACGCCGGGAACGGCAACCCGAGCTACAACGACGCGTCCTACGGACAGGACACGCGCGGCTACAGCGTCATGAGTTACTGGAGCGAAAGCAACACCAACCAGAACTTCAGCAAAGGCGGGGTAGAAGCCTATGCCTCCGGCCCGCTGATCGACGACATTGCCGCGATCCAGAAGCTCTATGGCGCCAACTACAGCACCCGTGCCGGCGATACCACCTACGGCTTCAACTCCAACACCGGGCGTGATTTCCTCAGCGCCAGTTCCAACGCCGACAAACTGGTGTTCTCGGTATGGGACGGTGGCGGTAACGACACCCTGGACTTCTCCGGTTTTACCCAAAACCAGAAGATCAACCTCAATGAGACCTCGTTCTCCGACGTTGGCGGCCTGGTGGGCAACGTGTCCATCGCCAAGGGCGTGACTGTCGAGAATGCGTTCGGTGGCTCGGGCAACGACCTGATCATCGGCAACAACGCGGCCAATCTCATCAAAGGTGGGGCCGGCAACGACCTGATCTACGGTGGTGGCGGCGCGGACCAGCTGTGGGGCGGCGCAGGCAGCGACACCTTTGTGTTCGGCGCCAGTTCCGATTCCAGGCCTGGCGCTGCGGACAAGATCTTTGACTTCGCCTCCGGCTCGGACAAGATCGACCTCAGCGGCATCACCAAAGGCGCGGGCCTGACCTTTGTCAATGCGTTCACCGGGCATGCCGGCGACGCGGTGCTGAGCTACGCGGCGGGCACCAACCTGGGTACCCTGGCGGTCGACTTCTCCGGGCACGGCGTGGCGGATTTCCTCGTCACCACCGTCGGCCAGGCAGCGGCCAGCGACATCGTGGCGTGATGCACGGGCGCGGCGTTTCGGCGCCGCGCCTCCGGAGGAAGCGTAACGATGCAGCGTTTTGTTACTTTGATCGCCTGCGCTGTGCAGGTGATGTTCGTGTCGGCAGGAGCCCACGCAATGGCGAGCAGTCTTGTTTTACCCACGCATGCCCAGTTGGCCGGCCATTGGCAATTGCGCCAGCAGGACCGGGTATGCGCCTTGGACCTGTTGGAACAGGCCGGCGCCCTTGGCGGCGATGTGGCCTGTGTGACGCAGTGGCTGGGGGACAAGCCCCTGAGTTGGTCGCCGACACCGGACGGCATCTGGCTGATGAATGCCGAAGGCACCGGAATTACCCATTTGAACCGCCAGGCAAAAGACCGTTACGAAGGTAAAACGCCAAACGGCTCAGTGGTGATATTGCAACGTAAACCTTAGTTGCAGTTATAACGCTATAACCGGAACTTATTAGTTGGCCGTACGCCTGCGCAGGGAGCGGGTCAACTCGTGCATGCAGTTTGATTCAAGGAAGATCAGAAGATATGGCAAAGCCCCATGCCGTGGCGCCGTTATTCAAAGCGCTGGGTGAATATAAGAGCATCCTGATCAGCATCGGCTGTTTTACCGCGTTGATTAACCTGCTGATGCTGGTGCCGTCGATTTATATGCTGCAAGTGTATGACCGCGTACTGTCCTCCCAGAATGAAACCACTCTGGTGATGTTGACGCTGATGGTCGTCGGCTTCTTCGCGTTTATCGGCACCCTGGAAGTGATCCGCAGTTTTATCGTGATCCGTATCGGCAGCCAATTAGAGCGACGGTTCAACTTGCGCGTATATAAAGCAGCGTTCGAACGCAACCTGCAACGCGGCCAGGGACATGCCGGTCAATCCCTGGCGGATTTGACCCATATCCGCCAATTCATCACCGGACCCGCGCTGTTCGCGTTTTTCGATGCGCCATGGTTTCCCATTTACCTGTTCGTGATTTTCCTGTTCAACGTGTGGCTGGGGGTGCTGGCCAGCGCCGGTGCGCTGCTGTTGATCGGCCTGGCCTGCCTGAACGAATACCTGACCAAAAAACCCTTGGGCGAGGCCAGCGGCTTCTCTCAGCAATCGACCCAACTGGCTACCAGCCATTTGCACAACGCCGAAACCATCCAGGCCATGGGCATGCTGGGCGCGCTGCGTCACCGTTGGTTCGCCGTGCACGCGCAATTCCTGGGCCTGCAGAACAGTGCCAGCGATACCGGTTCGGTGATCACTTCCCTGAGCAAATCCCTGCGCCTGTGCCTGCAATCGCTGGTGCTGGGCCTGGGCGCGCTGTTGGTGATTCGAGGCGACATGACCGCCGGCATGATGATCGCCGGTTCCATTCTGATGGGCCGGGTGCTCAGCCCCATCGACCAGTTGATTGCGGTATGGAAGCAATGGAGTTCGGCCAAGCTGGCGTATCAGCGCCTGGACGAGTTGCTGCGCGAATTTCCGCCTGAGGTCGAGCAGATGGCCTTGCCGGCGCCCAAGGGGCAGGTGAGTTTCGAGCAGGTCAGCGCCGGCCCGCCGGGCAAACGCAATCCGATCCTGCATCACGTCAGTTTCACCCTCGGTGCCGGGGAGGTGCTGGGCGTGCTCGGTGCGTCGGGTTCCGGCAAATCGACCCTGGCCCGCGTGCTGGTGGGCGTGTGGCCGACCCTGGCCGGTACGGTGCGCCTGGACGGTGCGGATATCCATCGCTGGGACCGTGACGACCTTGGCCCGTATATCGGCTACTTGCCCCAGGATATCGAGTTGTTCAGCGGCAGCATCGCCGACAACATCGCGCGCTTTCGCGAGGCCGACCCCGAGCAGGTGGTGCGTGCCGCACAACAGGCCGGTGTGCACGAGCTGATCCTGCGCTTGCCCCAGGGCTACGACACCGTGCTGGGCGACAACGGCGGAGGCCTGTCCGGCGGGCAAAAACAGCGCGTGGCCCTGGCGCGTGCCTTGTACGGCGGACCCCGGCTGATCGTGCTGGACGAACCCAATTCCAACCTCGACACCGTCGGCGAAGCGGCGCTGGCCAGCGCCATCATGCAAATGAAGGCACAGGGCAGCAGCGTGGTGCTGGTCACCCATCGCTCGTCGGCGTTGGCCCAGGCCGACAAGTTGCTGGTGCTCAACGAAGGGCGCCTGCAGGCGTTCGGCCCGAGCCAGGACGTGCTGCGCGCGTTGTCCGGGCAACAGGAAGCGCCGAAGGAAAAACCCGGCGTCAGTTTCAGTCGTCAATACCAGGCCGGAAGGAATCCAGGCGCATGAGCGGCATCACTCTAGAACAACGCGACGCACGTTTCTTTGTGCGCATGGGCTGGTTGCTGACGGTTGTCGGCGCCGGTGGTTTTTTCCTGTGGGCCAGCCTGGCGCCACTGGACCAGGGCATTCCGGTGCAGGGAACGGTGGTGGTATCCGGTAAACGCAAGGCCGTGCAAACCCTCAGCCCCGGTGTGGTCAGCCGGATCCTGGTGCGCGAGGGCGAGACAGTCAAACAAGGCCAGCCGCTGTTTCGCCTTGACCAGACCCAGAGCCAGGCTGACGTGCAGTCGTTGCAGGCCCAGTACCGAATGGCCTGGGCCAGTGTGGCGCGCTGGCAGAGCGAGCGCGATAACCTGCCTGGTATAACATTCCCGCCCGAGCTGAGCGCCAACCCCGACCCGGCCCTGGCGCTGGTGCTGGAAGGTCAGCGTCAACTGTTCAGCAGCCGCCGCGAAGCGTTTGCCCGCGAGCAGGCCGGCATTCGCGCCAATATCGACGGAGCCGTGGCGCAACTGGGCGGCATGCGCCGCGCGCGCAGCGACCTGACCGCCCAGGCACAGTCCCTGCGCGATCAATTGAGCAACCTGCAACCCCTGGCCGATAACGGCTACATCCCGCGTAACCGCTTGATGGAGTACCAACGACAGTTGTCCCAGGTACAACAGGACCTGGCGCAGAACAGCGGCGAAAGCGGCCGGGTGGAGCAGGGCATTGTTGAGTCGCGCCTCAAGCTGCAACAGCACCGCGAGGAATATCAGAAGGAAGTGCGCAGCCAGCTGGCCGACGCGCAATTGCGCAGCCTCACCCTGGAGCAGCAACTGACGTCCGCCGGTTTTGACCTGCAACACAGTGAAATCATCGCGCCGGCCGATGGCATCGCGGTGAATCTTGGCGTACACACCGAAGGCGCCGTGGTGCGTGCCGGCGAAACGCTGCTGGAAATCGTGCCCCAGGGCACGCGCCTGGAGGTGGAAGGGCACTTGCCCGTGCACCTGGTGGACAAAGTCGGCGCGCACTTGCCGGTGGACATCCTGTTCACCGCTTTCAACCAGAGCCGCACCCCGCGGGTGCCGGGGGAGGTCAGCCTGATCTCGGCCGACCAGATGCTCGATGAAAAAACCGGCGCCCCCTATTACGTGCTGCGCACCAGCGTAAGCGATGCGGCCCTGGAAAAACTCAACGGCCTGGTGATCAAGCCCGGCATGCCCGCCGAGATGTTCGTGCGCACCGGCGAGCGCTCGCTGCTCAACTACCTGTTCAAGCCATTGCTCGATCGTGCGGGCTCGGCGTTGACCGAGGAATGAGCATGCGAACGGTGTTGATCGCTCTGCTCTTGACCTGCGCCAACGCCCAGGCGGCCATGGGTCCATTCGATGTCTACGAGCAGGCTCTGCGCAACGACCCTGTCTTCCTGGGTGCAATCAAGGAGCGTGATGCCGGCCTGGAGAACCGCACCATCGGCCGCGCCGGGCTGCTGCCGCGCCTGTCTTATAACTACAACAAGGGGCGCAACAACTCCCAGGCCACGTTGCCCGACGGGCGCGGCGGCAATTATCACGACGACCGCAACTACAACAGCTACGGCTCGACCTTCAGCCTGCAACAGCCGCTGTTCGACTACGAGGCCTACGCCAACTACCGCAAGGGCGTGGCCCAAGCGCTGTTCGCCGATGAAAATTTCCGCGACAAAAGCCAGGCTTTGCTGGTGCGAGTGCTGACCTACTACACCCAGGCGCTGTTCGCTCAGGACCAGATCGACATCGCGCGAGCCAAGAAGAAGGCCTTCGAACAGCAGTTCCAGCAGAACCAGCACCTGTTCCAGCAAGGCGAAGGCACCCGTACCGACATCCTGGAAGCCGAATCGCGCTATGAGCTGGCCACAGCCGAGGAGATCCAGGCACTAGACGAGCAGGACGCCTCACTGCGCGAGCTGGGCGCGCTGATCGGTGTACAGAGCGTCAACATTCACGATCTGGCGCCGCTGAACCAAGGGTTCGCGGCCTTCACCCTGACGCCGGCCAATTACGACACCTGGCATGAACTGGCGATCAGCAATAACCCTTTGCTGGCGTCCCAGCGCCAGGCGCTGGAAGTGGCGCGTTACGAGGTGGAACGCAACCGCGCCGGGCACCTGCCCAAGATCACGGCCTATGCCAGTTCGCGCCAGCAGGAGTCCGACAGCGGCAACACCTACAACCAACGCTACGACACCAACACCATCGGTGTGGAGGTCAGCGTGCCGTTGTATGCCGGTGGCGCCGTTTCGGCGTCGACGCGCCAGGCCAGTCGCGCAATGGAACAGGCTGAATACGAGCTGGAAGGCAAGACCCGCGAAACCCTGATCGAACTGCGTCGTCAGTTCAGCGCGTGCCTGTCGGGCGTGAGCAAGCTGCGCGCCTACCAGAAGGCCTTGGCGTCGGCCGAGGCCCTGGTGGTGTCGACCAAGCAAAGCATCCTCGGTGGCGAACGGGTCAACCTCGACGCGCTGAACGCCGAGCAGCAGCTCTACAGCACGCGCCGCGACCTGGCCCAGGCGCGCTACGACTACCTGATGGCCTGGACCAAATTGCACTACTACGCGGGCAACTTGCGTGACACCGACCTGGCCAAAGTCGACGAGGCCTTCGGCCCTGTGAACCCACGCCCATAACAATAAGGACACCGTTTGATGAGCACCGATTCCTTGCGTTTCAAACCCTTCACCGCCGGTTCGCTGCTACTGCTGTCCATGACGGCCCAGGCGCAGTACCTGGAGGCCGGCCAGCCCGGCAACCCGGCCAGTTGGCGCTCGGCCGAGTACCTGAGCGACTGGGGCCTGGACCGCATGCGCGCCAACGAAGCCTACGCCGCCGGCATCGATGGCACTGGGGTGCGGATCGGCGCGCTGGACTCGGGCTTCGATGCCAGCCACCCGGAAGCCGACAAAGCGCGATTCCATCCGGTCACCGCCACGGGCAATTACGTCGATGGCAGCCCGTTCAGCACCACCGGCGCGCTGAATCCCAACAACGATTCCCACGGCACCCATGTCACCGGCACCTTGGGCGCGGCGCGCGATGGCGTGGGCATGCACGGCGTGGCGTACAACGCCCAGGTCTATGTGGGCAACACCAACGCCAATGACAGCTTCCTGTTCGGCCCGACGCCCGACCCCAAGTACTTCAAGGCGGTGTACAGCGCCTTGGTGGATTCCGGCGTGCGCGCGATCAATAACAGCTGGGGCAGCCAACCCAAGGATGTCAGCTACCAGACCCTCGGCGACCTGCACGCCGCCTACGCCCAGCACTACAACCGCAGCACTTGGCTGGACGCAGCCGCGGACGTGGCCAAGGCCGGCGTGATCAATGTGTTCAGCGCCGGCAACAGCGGTTACGCGAACGCCAGCGTGCGCTCGGCGCTGCCGTATTTTCAGCCGGAGCTGGAAGGGCACTGGTTGGCCGTCTCGGGGCTGGATAAAGCCAATAACCAGAAATACAACAAGTGCGGAATCGCCAAGTACTGGTGTATTTCCACGCCGGGCGCGCTGATCAACAGCACCATTCCCGACGGTGGCTACGGGGTCAAATCCGGCACATCGATGTCGGCGCCCCATGCCACCGGCGCCCTGGCGCTGGTGATGCAACGCTACCCCTATATGACCAATGAACAGGCGTTGCAGGTGCTGTTGACCACCGCCACCCAGCTCGACGGCTCGATCACCCAGGCGCCCAACACCACGGTCGGCTGGGGCGTGCCGGATCTCGGCCGGGCCATGCACGGACCGGGGCAATTGCTCGGGGTGATGGACGTCAACCTGGCGGCCGGGCAGGCCGATGTGTGGAGTAACGGCATCAGCGACCAGGCGCTGATCCAGCGCCAGGCCGAAGACCGCGCCGAACACGCCGCCTGGCAGCAGACACTGATCGATAAAGGCTGGCAGAACGGCGTGAGTGCCGGCGCCAGCCAGCAGGACCAGACCGACTACGCGGTCGGCAACGCCCGTGATCAGGCCGCCGCGACGCGTATCTATCAGGGCAGCCTGATCAAATCCGGCGCCGGCAGCCTGGTGCTCAGCGGCGACAGCACCTATCGCGGCGCGACCACCGTCAACGGTGGCTTGCTGGCGGTAAACGGCGCACTGGCCTCGGCCGTCAGCGTGAACGACAGCGGCACCCTCGGCGGCTCGGGGCGTATTGGCGCGCTGACGGTCAATCGCGGTGGCCGTGTAGCGCCGGGTAATTCCGTGGGCACCCTGCAGGTGGCCGGCGACGTCACGCTGGGTGCCGGCTCCACCTATGCCGTGGAGCTGACGCCCGGCGGCAGCGACCGCATCGTGGCCGGCGGCAAGGCACGGCTCGACGGCGGCACGGTGACGCTGGCGCTGGAGAACAGCCCGACGCTGCTCAGTGGTGCGCAGGCGCAGAGCTTGATCGGTCGCCAGTACACCATCCTGCAGGCCGCCGGCGGTGTCGAAGGCCAGTTCGGCCAGGTGCTGCCCAATTATCTGTTTTTGGGCGGCAGCCTCGATTACGCCACCGGTGGTGTGCAACTGGCGGTGGTGCGTAACGACGCCACGTTTGCCAGCGTCGGCGCAACGCGCAACCAGCGCAGTGCGGCCAGCGCCGCCGAGCAATTGGGCGCGGGTAACGCGGTGTACGAACGCCTTGTGCGTGCCGAGTCCCTGACGGCTGCGCAACAGGGGCTGCAGCAGCTGTCGGGCGAGGTCTACCCGGCAATCGGCGCGATGCTGATCAACGACACGCTGCAGTTGCGCGATGCCGTGGGCGAACGGCTGCGCCATGTACCGACCAACGGCGAGCGCAACCTGTGGTTCAAGGCGCTGGGCGCCTGGGGCAAAAGCGACGCGCGCAGCGAAACGGCGGGCGCGACCACCTCCCTTGGCGGGTTGCTGGCCGGTGTGGACGGCGCGCTGGACGAGCACACCCGTGTCGGCCTGGTCGCCGGCTACAGCGACAGTTCCCTGAGCCTGGGCAGCGGTACGCATTCATCGGCCGCCATCGACAGCTACCACTTCGGCGCCTATATCGGGCGAGAGTGGGGCAACTGGCGAGTAACGGGCGGCGGCGCCTACAGCTGGCATCGCGGCGATGTGAAGCGTGACCTGCAATACGGCGACGTCAGCGGCAGGCAGAAGGCCAAGCTGCAAGCGCGCACGGCCCAGCTGTTCACCGAAGCGGCGTATCGCATTGAGTTGCAACCGCTGGCGCTGGAACCGTTCGCCAACCTGGCCTATGTGCACCTGGACAGCGATGGCGTGCACGAAAAAGGCGATGCCGCCGCCCTGCAACGCGGCAGCGACCAACGTGACGCCGTGCTCGGCACCCTGGGCGCGCGCGTGTTGAAAACCGTTGCGCTCAATGACCATCAGCAGCTGGAACTCTCCGGTTCGCTGGGCTGGCAACACAGCCTTACCGCCGTCGAATCCGAAGAGCACCTGGCGTTTGATGCGGGCGGACCTTCGTTCGCCGTGCGCAGTTCGCCGCTGTTACGCGATGCCGCGCTGGTGGGCGTGCAGGCCAGCCTCGCACTGAGTGCATCGACGCGGGTCAACCTGGATTACCACGGCCAGTTGGCCGGGCGTGAGAACACCCAGGGCGTGGGCCTGAGTTTGAACTGGCAGTTCTGAAGCGATTTACACACGTGAAATAAAAAAACTAAGGAAGGTCACCGTGAACATACGCAAATCAGGGGTCATCACCGCCGTACTGGCCAGCCTGGGAACGGCCCAGGCCGCGCCCTACGTGGAGACCGGCAAGCTGGGCGACGCCGCCAGTTGGCGCAGCAACGAGTTCAAGGCCGACTGGGGCTTGGGCGCGGTACATGCCGACACCGCCTATGCCGCCGGTTACACGGGCAAAGGCGTCAAACTGGGCATCTTCGACCAGCCGGTGTACGCCCAGCACCCGGAGTTCGCCAGCCCCGGCAAAGTCGTGACGATTGTCACCGAGGGCATTCGCCAATACACCGACCCTTATATCCCGGTCAAAGCCGGCGATGCGTTTCGCTATGACGGCACCCCATCCCTGGGCTCCAACGGCAAACTGGGCAACCACGGCACCCACGTCGGCGGAATTGCCGCCGGCAACCGTGACGGCGGGCCGATGCACGGCGTGGCGTTCAATGCGCAGATCATCAGTGCCGAAAACGGCGACCCGGGGCCGGAGGACGGGATCATCCTGGGCAACGACGGCGCGGTCTACAAGGCCGGCTGGGACGCCCTGGTGGCCAGCGGCGCGCGCATTATCAACAACAGTTGGGGTATCGGCATCGGCGACCAATACGCCAAGGGCGGTCGCGATCCGGCGTTCCCCAACTTCACCGTCAACGAAGCGCGGGCGCAGTTCGACACCATCCGGCCGATCCTCGGCACCCTGGGCGGCGGTGCCTATGACGGTGCGATCAATGCCGCGCGCAGCGGGGTGCTGACCATCTTCGCTGCCGGCAACGATTACAACCGCAACAATCCGGACGCGATCTCGGGGCTGGCGTACTTTGTGCCGGACATCGCGCCCAACTGGCTGTCCGTGGCCGCGCTGCAGCAGAACCCGGATACCAGCAGCCCCAACCCGTATGTGATCAGCACGTTTTCGTCGCGCTGCGGTTATGCGGCGAGTTTCTGCGTGTCCGCACCGGGTACCAAAATCTACAGTTCGGTGATCAATGGCACCAGCCTGGAGAACCTCACCACCGACTACGCCAATTTCAACGGCACCTCCATGGCCGCGCCCCACGTGGCCGGCAGCGCGGCGGTGTTGATGGAACGCTTCCCGTACATGAGCGGCGACCAGATCTCCACGCTGTTGAAAACCACCGCCACTGATCTGGGCGCCCCGGGCATCGACTCGCTGTATGGCTGGGGCATGATCAACCTGGGCAAGGCGGTGAACGGGCCGGGGATGTTCATTACCGCCGAGGATATTCCTGCCGAATTCCGTATCGACGGGGCGTATGGCAGCGGTCAATTTGTTGCGGACCTGCCGGGGATCGGCGCGGTGGTGGACGCCGGCAAACCGACCCAGCGCGTATGCACCGACGTGCACTGCGGGCTGGATGTGTGGAGCAACGACATTGCCGGGCATGGTGGCCTGACCAAGCAGGGTATCGGTGCCCTGGTGCTGACCGGCACCAACACGTACAGCGGCCCGACTCTGGTGAATCAGGGGCTGCTGGCGATCAACGGTTCGGTGACATCGGCTGTGACCGTTGGCCAGAGCGGTGTGCTCGGCGGCTCCGGTCGCGTCGGTTCGCTGCTGGCGACTCGCGGCGGCACGGTGGCGCCTGGCAATTCCATCGGTACGCTGAATGTGGCCGGTGACGTGACCTTTGAGCCCGGCTCGACCTATGCGGTGGAACTGTCACCTACCAGCAGCGACCGCATCGTGGCCGGCGGTACCGCCACCCTCAACGGCGGCACTGTGACCCTGGCCCTGGAAAACAGCCCGACCTTGCTCAGCGCGGCGCAGGCGCAAAGCCTGATCGGTCGCCAATACAACATCCTGCAGGCCGCCGGCGGTATCAATGGCAGTTTTGCTGCGGTACTGCCCGACTACCTGTTTATCGGCGGCACCCTGGACTATGCGGCCTCGGGCGTGCAACTGGACGTGGTGCGCAACGCCAACAGCTTCGCCAGTGCCGCCGCCACCGATAACCAGCGCGCCGTGGCTTCCGCCGCCGAGCGACTGGGAGCGGGCAATGCGGTGTATGAAAGCCTGCTGACCGCGCCGAATGCCGCTTCGGCGCAGGACGCGTTCCAACAGTTGTCCGGTGAAATCTACCCGGCGTTGCAGACGGCATTGCTCAAT
Source organism: Pseudomonas sp. lyk4-R2A-8 (assembly GCF_030209095.1). Taxonomy (NCBI): domain Bacteria; kingdom Pseudomonadati; phylum Pseudomonadota; class Gammaproteobacteria; order Pseudomonadales; family Pseudomonadaceae; genus Pseudomonas; species Pseudomonas sp. lyk4-R2A-8. The sequence goes on along the minus strand of NZ_JARVSS010000008.1, from coordinate 172,427 downwards.
GACAGCCGCTACCTGCGCGAAGCCGTGGGCGAGCGCCTGCAGAACGGTGAGATGGGCGCCGCCAGCCAGACTGTCGACAGCCGGGGCAATGTGTGGGTCAAGGCATTGGGGGCGTGGGGCAAGACCGACAGCCGCAGCGACACCGCGGGCTACACCACCTCCATCGGCGGCATGCTCGCCGGCGTCGACGGCGCGCTGGATGACGACACTCGCGTGGGTTTGGTCGCCGGCTACAGCGACACCTCGCTCAATATGGGCAGCGGCACCCACTCGCGGGCTGCGGTCGACAGCTACCACTTCGGTGCGTACGCCGGGCATGAAATCGGTGCCTGGCGCCTGAGCGGCGGCGCCACCTACAGCTGGCATCGCGCCGATGTGAAGCGCGACCTGCAATACGGTGAAGTGGCCGGCAAGCAGAAAGCCAAAGTCGATGCGCGCAGCACCCAGGTGTTCGGCGAAGCGGCTTACCGCGTCAACCTGCAACCCCTGGCGCTGGAGCCCTTCGCCAACCTGGCCTATGTGCACCTGGACACCGATGGCGTCACCGAAAAAGGCGACGCCGCCGCGCTTAAAACCCGCGACGACCGTCGTGACGTGGTGCTCAGCACCCTGGGCATGCGCGCCCTGAAAACCTTCAACGTCAATGACCACCAGACACTTGAGGTATCCGGCACCTTGGGCTGGCAGCACAACCTGAGCAGCGTGGATGCCGAACAGCACCTGGCCTTTGCCTCGGGCGGCCCGTCGTTCGCCGTGGAAAGTGCGCCGATGGCGCGTGATGCGGCGTTGGTGGGCGCTCGCGTGAGCCTGGCGTTGAGCAAGGAGGCGCGAGTGAATTTTGACTACAACGGTCTGCTGGCGAGCAAGGACAAAGTGCATGGCGTGGGCTTGAGCCTCGACTGGGCGTTCTGAGCCGAGAGCGGGTTTGCTGTGGCAAGCCCGCTCACTACCGGGACAAGCGTTTAGAGGGTGATGGACGTTCTCGATAAATTTAACAACAAGAGAGGCAATATCATGGGTGTGTTTGATTATAAGAACCTTGGAGCCGAGGGCTCCAAAGCGTTGTTTGCCGATGCCATGGCGATCACGTTGTACACCTACCACAACCTGGATAACGGCTTTGCCGTCGGCTACCAGCACAACGGCCTGGGCGTCGGCTTGCCGGCAACGCTGGTCGGCGCAGTGCTCGGCAGTACCGATTCCCAGGGCGTGATCCCAGGCATTCCCTGGAACCCGGATTCAGAGAAGGCCGCGCTCGAAGCGGTACAGAAAGCCGGCTGGACGCCCATCAGCGCCACCACCCTTGGGTATGCCGGCAAAGTCGACGCGCGGGGAACGTTCTTCGGCGAAAAGGCCGGCTACACCACGGCGCAGGTCGAGGTCCTGGGTAAGTACGATGGCGCGGGGCAGTTGCAGGAAATCGGCATCGGCTTTCGCGGCACGTCCGGCCCAAGGGAGAAGCTGGTCACCGACTCTATCGGCGACTTGGTCCACGACCTGCTCGCGGCGCTGGGCCCCAGGGACTACGCGAAGAACTACGCGGGAGAGGCATTCGGTGGCCTGCTCAAGAGCGTCGCCGAGTACGCGGCGGCCCACGGCCTGAGCGGCAAGGACGTGGTGGTCAGCGGCCATAGCCTCGGTGGGCTGGCAGTCAACAGCATGGCCGATTTGAGCGATGCGAAGTGGTCCGGGTTCTACAAGGATGCCAACTACCTGGCCTACGCCTCACCCACCCAGAGCGCCGGCGATAAAGTGCTCAATGTCGGCTACGAAAACGACCCGGTGTTCCGCGCCCTGGACGGCTCGTCCGCCACCCTGTCGACACTCGGCGTGCACGATAAGCCCCACGAGTCGACCACCGATAACATCGTCAGCTTCAACGACCACTACGCCTCGACCTTATGGAATGTGCTGCCGTTTTCAATCGCCAATCTGCCGACCTGGGTCTCCCACTTACCCACCGGCTACGGCGATGGCATGGGGCGCATTCTTGAGTCCGGGTTCTATGCGCAGATGAATCGGGACTCGACGATTATCGTCGCCAACCTGTCCGACCCGGCACGGGCGACCACATGGGTGCAGGACCTGAACCGCAACGCCGAACCGCATAAGGGCGATACCTTCATCATCGGCAGCCATGGCGATGACCTGATCCAGGGTGGCAAAGGCGCGGACTTTATCGAAGGCGGCAAGGGCAATGACACGATCCGCGACAGCAGCGGGCATAACACCTTTTTGTTCAGCGGGCAGTTTGGCCAGGATCGGATTATCGGTTATCAGGCCACGGACAAGCTGGTGTTCCAGAACGTGGCGAGCAGTGGGGATTACCGTGATCACGCCAAGGTGGTAGGTGCCGATACGGTGATCAGCTTTGGTGGGGACTCGGTGACGTTGGTGGGGGTTAGCGGGATGTTGGGGGAGGGGGTTGTGATCGGGTAAAGGGGCAGGGAGGGGGATGTTGTCGGTTGGCCGCTATCGCAGGCTAGCCGAACCGTCGCACCGCCCCTCCCGCAGGTTTTGGCGGTGGTTCAGTCTTCTTTGCGGACGGTGGCGACTTCATCAGCCTTGACGCGGATGCGCTTGCCGGCGATGTCGGTGAATTCGTAGAACCCGTCGGCGGTCTTGGTTTTCGGCGAATCCTTGGTCAAATACTGCGTGCCGTTTTGCAGCGTCACAACGGTTTGTGTGGAGCAGCCGGCCAATACCAGAAAAGTGAGTGCAACCAGCGGTAGACCCAAATTCTTCATGTTCATAACCCTTACCTTTCACCTTGAAAAACCCCGCGTCACAGGCAGCGGGGCATAAATGTTACGCCATTGGCTTTCCCATCTGATCACTTTTATACAAAAAGTTGCGTGCGCCATTTATCTATTACTGATTGCAACACGGCTTTGTCGGCGTCAATCTGTATGCATAACCAGTATTTGATCCTTGCGCGCCATGCCCAGCCCTCTCGACGACCCCCTTTATTACCTGCATAACTTCCGTCAGGTCCTGCACTGGCTGGGGCAGCGCTATGCCGACCTGCTCGATGCGGACGAACAGCATTTCATTCAGCAATTCGACAGGTTGCCCCAGGCGTCCCAGGCCTTGCTGGTGCGCATGGTCATGCGCAAAGGCGTGCACTTTCGCGCAGGCAAGCTCAACTACGTAGAGATTGGCTGCCCGCACGCGGCCGCCAGGCCGTTGTTGGCGTTGGGTTGGGTTGACGCGCACAGTCTATTGGCCTTCGAAGCGCTGTTCGCTTTGCTGCAGAAGAGTGAGCTGCTGGCGACGTTCAAACCCTGGATCGAGCAACCCAAAGGCAAAAAAGCCGACTGGCTGGAGGGGTTGGCCGCTCGGTTTACCCAGCCGCGCAGCTTCGCGCACTGGTGCCCTGAGCTTGGCGATTCGCTGTACAGCCTCACCGTGATGGAGCTATGTGACCGCCTGCGCTTGATGTTTTTTGGCAACCTGCACCAGGACTGGTCCGAATTCGTGCTGGCGGATCTGGGCATCTACACCTATGAAAAAGTTGAGTTCTGCGCCGAATCCCGTGGCCTGCGCAGCCGTGACGACGTGCATGGCTTTCTGTTCCTGCACCAGTGCCAGCAAGCGTTTGAAAGCGGCGAGGCACTGGATGCGATATTGGCCCGTGTCGCCAGCCTGGGCACCGACAACCCATGGCTGGAAAAACGTCGGGCCAAGCTGTTGTTTCAGATAGGCCAATATTGCGAGCGCAGCGCCGAATTGGAGCTGGCGCAGCAGATCTATCGCGCGTGTACCTACCCCGGCGCGCGCGCGCGTTTGATCCGCGTGCTGGAGCGTCAGGAGGATTACGCCCAGGCGTTGGCCCTGGCCAGCGTCGCGCAACACGCGCCCGAAAGTGCTGCCGAGCAGCAGCACCTGCTGCGCGTAGTGCCGCGCCTGCGACGCAAACTCGGTGAGCCGGCGCTGCCCAAACCCAGGGCTCGCCCCGTTACACGCCTGGATCTGGACCTGGCAGTGCCCGACGCGCTGATGTCGGTGGAATACTGCGTGCAGGCCCATCTCAGCGCGCCGGACGCACCGGTGCATTACGTGGAAAACGGCCTGATCAACTCGCTGTTCGGCCTGCTGTGCTGGGAAGTCATTTTCGCGCCGTTACCGGGGGCGTTTTTCCATCCGTTCCAGCGCGGGCCGGTGGACCTGCACAGCGAAGATTTCCACCAACGCCGCGCGCCGCTGTTCGCCGCGTGTTTCGAGCAGCTGCAGGATGAGCGCTACAAGACCACCATCCGCCAGCGTTACCGCGATAAATGGGGTATCCAGTCACCGTTCGTGTTCTGGAACCTGCTCAACGAAGAGCTGTTGGAACAGGCCCTCGAATGCCTGCCTGCCACCCACCTGTGCCGCTGGTTCGAACGGCTGTTGCTGGACATCCGAGCCAATCGCACGGGCATGCCCGACCTGATCCAGTTCTGGCCCGCGCAAAAGACCTACCGCATGATCGAGGTCAAGGGCCCCGGCGATCGCCTCCAAGACAACCAACTGCGCTGGCTGGAATTCTGTGCTCAATACCAGATGCCCGTCACGGTCTGCTACGTGCGCTGGGCGGAGCAAACCGCTTGAGTTACAGCGTGGCGGTACGCGCCCTGTGTGAGTTCACCGCCAAGGTCGGCGACCTGGACCTGCGTTTTACGCCATCGCCCAGCGCTCAGGAAGGCATCGCCGGCCACCGCACCGTTGCGTCGCGCCGTAGTCCGCACTACCAGAACGAAGTGGCCCTGGAAGGCGAGTACCAGCAACTCAAGGTGCGGGGCAGGGCGGACGGCTACGACCCGGACCGCAATCGCCTGGAAGAAGTCAAAACCTACCGAGGCGACCTTGAGGCCCAACCGGCCAACCACCGCCAGCTGCACTGGGCTCAGGTCAAAGTGTATGGCTGGCTGATGTGCCAGAAGCTGGGCCTGACGCAGATTGATCTGGCGCTGGTCTACTTCGATATCGTCGGCGAGGGCGAGACGCTGCTCAGTCAGCGCTTCGAGGCCGAAGCGCTGCACCTGTTCTTCAACGCGCAATGTGCACGCTTCCTCCATTGGGCACAGCAGGAAATGCAGCACCGCGAAGCGCGTAACCGCACCGCGCAGAACCTGGCGTTCCCCCACGCCGACTTTCGCCCGGGCCAGCGCGCATTGGCCGAATCGGTCTACAAGGCGGTCAGTACCGGCCGTTGCCTGATGGCCCAGGCACCGACGGGCATCGGCAAGACCATCGGCACGATTTTTCCGCTGCTCAAGGCTCTGGCTCCGCGGCAACTGGACAAGGTGTTCTTTCTGACCGCCAAGACCCCTGGCCGCAAACTGGCCCTGGATGCGACCCAGGTGCTGTTTACCCATAGCCCCGACCTGCAATTACGCGTGCTGGAACTGGTGGCGCGGGACAAGGCCTGTGAACACCTGGATAAAGCCTGCCACGGCGAGTCCTGCCCCTTGGCCAGAGGGTTTTACGACCGCTTGCCCGCCGCTCGTCTGGCTGCGTCCCGCCTACGCCTGCTCGACCAGCGCGGTGTGCGCGAGGTGGCCCTGGCTCACGACGTCTGCCCGTATTACCTGAGCCAGGAAATGGCGCGTTGGGCTGACGTGGTGGTAGCGGACTACAACTATTATTTTGACGTCGGCGCCATGTTGTTCGGGCTGGCCCAGCTCAACCAATGGCGCGCCGCGGTGCTGGTGGATGAAGCCCATAACCTGGTGGAGCGCGCGCGTGGAATGTACAGCGCCAGCCTTGATCAGTACCGCCTCAAGACTTTGCGCGACTGCGCACCCGAGGCCCTGAAAAAACCCTTGCAGCGCCTGAACCGCGAGTGGAACGCGCTGCATAAGGCGCAAGTGGCGCCGTATCAGGCGTATGACGCCAGGCCCGACAAGCTGTTGAACGCCCTGAGCCTGTGCGTCAGCGCCATGGGCGATCATTTCAATGAGCATCCCGAGGCGCTGGCGGGTGACCTGCAGGCCTTTTACTTTGACGTGCTGCAATTTGCCAAAGTGGCCGAGCTGTTCAACGAGCACTTTATTTTCGACATCACTAAGCGGTCCTTGGGCGGCAAACGCAGCAGCTCGACCCTGTGCCTGCGCAATGTAGTACCGGCCGAGTTCATCCGCCCACGGTTGACCGCTGCCCGCAGCAGCGTGCTGTTTTCCGCGACCTTGAGCCCACGTCATTACTACGCCGACTTGTTGGGCTTGCCTGCGGATACGGCGTGGATCGACGTGGCGTCACCGTTCAAGGCCGAGCAACTGCAGGTTCGCATTGTCGATGAAATCTCGACCCGATTTGCGCACCGCGAGGCTTCACTTGAACCCATCGTCGAGTTGATCGCCCGGCAATTCGCGCGCGCACCCGGCAATTACCTGGCGTTTTTTTCCAGCTTCGATTACCTGCAACAAGTGGCGCAGTGTCTGCTCGAGCGGCACCCGTACATCACGCTGTGGCAGCAGTCACGCGGCATGTCCGAGGCCGAGCGCCAGGGCTTTCTCGACCAGTTCACCGAACACAGCCAAGGGGTTGGCTTCGCCGTGCTCGGCGGCGCCTTTGGCGAGGGCATTGACTTGCCTGGCGCGCGGTTGATCGGCGCGTTTATCGCCACCCTGGGCTTGCCGCAATTGAACCCGATCAACGAAGAGATGAAGCGGCGCATGAGTGCGATTTTCGGCGCGGGTTACGACTACACCTACTTGTATCCAGGCCTGCAGAAGGTCGTGCAGGCGGCCGGCAGGGTTATCCGCAGCCAGCAGGACGAAGGTGTGGTGATGTTGATCGACGACCGTTTCGGCGAGGCGCGTGTGCGGTCATTGCTGCCGAGCTGGTGGGCGATATCGTCATAAGAACACCTCCAACGACAGCGCCGCGTTCAAGCACCTGATGCACTGATCACCTCGCCATTATCGCGAGCGAACCCCTGCGTGATCACACCACTTCAAGGTACGAACGGTGGATTGCCCGCGCCAATTCGCGCACGGTGTCGATGAAATCCGTCAACCTGCTGTGCAGGCCGTCCTCAAGAATTTCGTCGATCCCGGTGTAGCGCAACCGCGCCTCAAACTCCGCCGCCAGCCGTTGCGCCGTGCGCCCGTAGCTGCCTGGCAGGTCCGCCAGGATCTGGCTCAGTTCCTCGATGCAGGCGTGCAACGAACGCGGTACGTCGCTGCGTAACAACAGCAACTCCGAGACCGAGCGGGCATTCAGCGCATTGGGGTACAGCTGCGTGTACGCCTCAAAAGACGACAACGCACGGAGCAGGGCGCTCCACTGGTAGTACCCGCGCGCCGACAGATCGCTGACCTCTTCGGACTCTTCGCCAAACATCTCATAGCGCGCATCCAGCAGGCGCAACGTGTTGTCTGCGCGCTCGACAAAGGTGCCCAGGCGAATGAAACGATAGGCGTCGTTGCGCATGATGGTGCCTGAGGTTGCGCCGCGAAACAGGTGCGAACGCTGCTTGACCCAGTCACAGAAATGGCTGATGCCGTGTCGGGCCAGGCCGCCGGCGGCGATGCTGCGCATTTCCAACCAGGTGGCGTTGAGGTTTTCCCACATGTCGGCAGTGATACGCCCGCGTACCGCATGGGCATTGCCGCGCGCGGCCCGCAGGCAGTTGTAGATGCTGGCCGGGTTTTCCTCGTCGAGCGCGAAGAAGTGCAGCATGCGCTCGGCATCCAGTTGAGTGTGGCGTTCCAGATAGCTGTCCAGCGTGCCGCTGCTGAGCAACGACATGGCCAGTTCGTCCAGGCCGTCGCTGCGCCCGGCCTGGGGCATCAATGACAGCGAATAACTGACTTCGAGCATGCGCGCCAGGTTCTCGGCGCGCTCCAGGTAGCGCGACATCCAGTACAGGTCTGCGGCGGTTCTACTTAACATGATTCAGCCCTCCACCACCCAGGTGTCCTTGGTTCCGCCGCCTTGCGACGAGTTGACGATCAACGAGCCTTCCTTGAGGGCGACGCGGGTAAGCCCGCCCGGCACCAGGCGAGTCTCCTTGCCGGACAGCACGAACGGCCGCAGGTCGATATGCCTGGGAGCGATGCCATTTTCGACAAAGGTCGGGCAGGTCGACAGGCTCAGGGTCGGTTGGGCGATGTACGCATGCGGGCGAGCCTTGATGCGCTGGCGGAAATCCTCGATCTCAGCAGCGGTGGACGCCGGGCCGACCAGCATGCCGTAGCCGCCGGAGCCCTGGGTTTCCTTGACCACCAGTTGCTCAAGGTTGGCCAGCACGTGGGACAGCTCCGCCGGTTTGCGGCACTGAAAGGTCGGCACGTTCTGCAGCACCGGTTCTTCTTCCAGGTAAAAACGGATCATGTCGGGCACATACGGGTAGATAGACTTGTCATCGGCAACGCCGGTGCCGATAGCATTGGCGAGCACCACATTACCGGCGCAATAGGCCGCAACCAGGCCAGGTACGCCAAGCATTGATTCGGGGTTGAACGCCTGCGGGTCGAGGAACGCATCGTCGATGCGCCGGTAGATCACGTCGACAGCCTTGGGCCCGTCGGTGGTGCGCATGAACACCTTGAGGTCATGCACGAACAAGTCGGCGCCTTCCACCAGCTCAACCCCCATTTCCCGCGCGAGAAAGGCATGTTCGAAAAACGCGCTGTTGAAGCGGCCAGGGGTGAGCACCACCACGTTGGGGTTGTCCAGGCGGCTGGAACTCTTGAGGGTCTTGAGCAAAAGGTTGGGGTAATGATCCACCGGGGCGATACGTTGCCTGGCGAACACTTCCGGGAACAACCGCATCATCATCTTGCGGTCTTCGAGCATGTAGCTCACTCCGCTGGGCGTGCGCAGGTTGTCTTCCAGCACGTAATAAGTGCCATCGCCATCGCGAACCAGGTCGACACCGGAGATGTGCGAGTAGATATCGCGGTGCAGGTCCAGGCCGACCATCGCCTTCTGGTAACCCTCGTTGCCCAGTACCTGCTCCGCCGGAATAATACCGGCCTTGATGATGCGCTGATCGTGGTAGATATCGGCGAGAAACAGGTTCAGCGCGTTGACGCGCTGGATACACCCGCGTTCGATCATGCTCCACTCAACCGCGGGAATGCTGCGGGGGATGATGTCGAAGGGGATCAGGCGCTCGGTGTCCTGCTCGTCGCCGTACAGAGTGAACGTGATCCCGGCGCGGTGAAACAGCAGATCGGCTTCACGACGACGCTGGGCCAGCAGTTCCGGCGGCGTATTGGCCAGCCAGCGGGAGAAATCCTGATAGTGCGCACGGCACACGCCGTTTGCATCATTCATTTCATCAAAGAAAGATCGAGCCATTCCAGTACCTTGTCAGTGCCCGTGGCTAAGCAAGCGGCACTGCCGTTTTAAAAAACGCATGTTTTTATGAGCCCGTGGCGTACAGCGGCAGCGGGCCTGGACCTTACTTTCCGAGGATGTAGGCTCTGGGTGGGGTAGTTACCAATGCTCCTGTTTGCAAACAGATGAATCCATAAAGCAATGCCTGTGCCGAAACCTCTCTGTCCGCCTGCCGCCCGCCCCGTAGTGAGCGAGCTTGATCGCGTCGAAGCCCCCATCCACCCACCCACACCCCAACTCGGTGCAAGCCGACTCACCCGAAAAAAACGCGCACCACTCCAGTGCACAACAAACTTGAACTCCCTACCCACCCCTTTCGTCTAACTAGGCCTATACACCCCGTGGACCACCCCCGTGCCCAGAATTATCTCCCCCGATACCCCGGAAACGGCGTTGACCGACCACAGCGAACACAACGCCAAGATCTTCGGCTCGCCCAAGGACCGCCTGGACTTCTACCGTCGCGAGATCCAGTACGAAACGTCCATCCTGGCCAACCGTACCGACGCCTACCTCACCGCCCAATCGTTCCTGGTCATCGCCTTCGTGTCCGGCATGGGCAATCTCAACCCCGAGTGGGGCAAGCTGTTCACCCTGATCGTGCCGCTGTTCCTGGCACTGCTGGGCATCCTCAGCTCGCTCAATGCCTGGCCAGGCATTCGCGCCGCGTACGACATCATCGATCACTGGCACTTCAAGCAGAGCCAATTGCTGCACAGCGAGCCGGTAATGGGCCTGGCCTATGACGAGTCGCCGCTGTTTTCCGAGCGCGAGTCTTCCCATAAGGGCTATCGCAAATCCCTGCTGTTTTCCGTGCGGACACCGTGGATTTTCATGGTGTTCTGGATTCTGCTGGGGGCCTATGCGTTCTACATCCAAGTGGATAACCCTGGCTCGTAAGCAATTTGAACTTCAACGCCGCTCACGGAACCTTAGCTTTACGCAGCACGTGATTTTCCTGATAACTGCGAAGAGGTGAGCCATGAGTGACAGCAACGATCCCCAAGTCAGCGGCCGTAACGATCCGGCCATCGACGGTGGCGAACCCGCCCCGGCTACGGGTGCCGACGCGCCCAAAGACACCGATGCTCCCACCGATCCGAAGGCCAGGGACAACGACTTCAGCCCCGACTTCAAGCCGGAACCTGAGCACAAGCCCGACACCGACGCCGATATCGATACTCAGGGCGGCTAAAGGAGACAGTCATGTCAAAAGAACTGGAAGAAGAACTCAACGATCCAGGCAATGAAGATCCCGGCTCACTGATGGACGATGCCGAGGTGCCTTTGAACGATCTGGACGATGCCGCCGACGTCGGCAACACCGAACTGACGGACCCTGCGCCTTAAGCCCGCGCAGGGTTTTTTCGTTCATACCAGGCCAGCATGGGCTGGGTACTCAGCCCATGAACCACGATGCTCAACGCAATGACCGAGACTGTCAGGTTTACCGCCACCGCGCTGCTCGTACCCACCAACCCATGGTTGAGCGCATAGAACAGGTAGTAAATACTGCCGATCCCGCGGATCCCGAACCAACCCATCAGGCCTCGCTGGCGCACATCGATCAGCCGGCCCCACGGCATCGCCAGTACGCTCAGTGGCCGCACCACACAGAACAGCAGCGCCGCCACCGGCAGTGCGCGCCAATCCCAGTGACTGATCAGCACGATCCCGAGCAAGGTCACCAGAAAGACTTCCATCGAACGTTCCACCAGGCTTCCGAAGGACAGCATGTCGCCCATCATCACGCCTGCGGCGATCTGCGTTTCCTCAAGCTCCGTGACGTCGCCCTGCAGGGCCCGCTCAGGCTCCACTTCCAGATGGCCCACCACCGGCAGAGCCAGGTGCTCCGAGGGCGTCGATGAATTGCCCGTGGACCTGAATTCAGCCTGGCGCAGGCCCAGCCCCGCCGCGAATACCGATAGGAAACCGTAGCCACCGACGGCCTCGGCCGCCACGTACGCCAAGGCAATCAGCGCCAGCGTCAGGTAGTCGTTGGGTGAAAGTGTGCTGTCTGAATGGGTGATACGCAGCCACAGGGTCACGCGGCCGATGCCCCGGCCCATCCAATAGCCGATCAGCAACCCGCTCGGCACGGCCCACAGCAAATTCTTCATCAGCCAGCCGCCGAGCCAGTCGCCTTCGAACCCGCCGTGCTGCATGAACATCAGCGCGAAGATCACAAACGGAAACGCCGTGCCATCGTTCAAACCCGCCTCGCCGGACAGGCCAAAGCGCAGCGCGTCATAGTCCTGTGCATCGTTCACCTGGACCAGCCCCGCCAATACCGGATCGGTCGGCGCAAGAATGGCGCCCACCAGCAGCGACACGCCCCAGGACAGATCGAACAGATAATGCAGCCCCAGGCACACGCCGAGGATAGTCAGCAGCATCACCGGACCCGCCATGCCAAAGGCAACGCGCCAGGTGCGATGCTTGAGCGGCAGGCGCAGCTTCAGGCCGCTGACGAACAGAGAGAACAGCACCGCGACTTCGGTCAGGTGCTCCATCCAGCGCGCAGAGCCTTTGATATCCAGGTCCAGCAGGTCGATGCCCAATGGGCCGATGGCGATCCCCAGCAACAGGCATACCGCCGAAGTCGTGACCGGCATCCAGCGCAGGTAGGAAGAGGTGAGGGCAAGGGTCAGTAACACTGCACCCAATACGGCCATCCATAAAATAAACGTCATCAGTGTGTACCGGGCCGTGGTCTATCCAGGTTGGAGGACCCTGGCTCGGTACTGGTTCAAACTGGTTGGCCCAGGCACCGATACGTTATCCGGGCGTTACGGCGGGCTGCTCCGGACCCTGCAGGTGCTGCTGTTGCCATTCGCGCGGGCTGGTGCCGATCTTGCGCCGGAACGCACGGGCCAACGCCGAGGGGCTTTCATAGCCGACTTCATCGGCGATCAGCGCAATGGGGCGCCCCTCGCGCAGGCGCTTCTGGGCCAGGCTCACACGCCAGCTCAGCACATAATCGGCAGGCGTCTGGCCCACCACTTTATGAAAATGCGCGGCGAAACTGGCGCGTGACATATTCGATTGCACCGCCATTTCCTGCACGGTCCATGCACGTTCCGGGTGGTTGTGCAGCAGCGTCATCGCCCGTGCCAGGCGCAGGTCGGCCAGCCCCGACATCATTCCGGTGGTCATGCTGTGATAGGCCATCATGTGGCGCAGGAACTGGATCACCATCAGCTCGAACAGGCGGTTCATCACGGCCTCGCGTCCGCAGTGTTCGGCGAAGGCTTCGCTGAACAGCCAGTCGAGTGTGCCGGCAATCATCGGGATGTCCTTGAGGGGCATGCTGATCGAATCGGTCAGCGCTACCGACAGCGGGTTGTCCAGCCCACCATCGAAACGCAGCGAAGCGGCCACCACCTCGGGGCGGTCCGCTTTGGTAGCCACCAGCCGATGGGGCAGGGCCCGTGGTATCAGGATCAGGCTTGGCTCGTCCACGCGCTGTACACCGGCGGGCATTTCCAGGCAGGCCCGGCCTTCCTTGAGCAGGTAAACCCGTCCGCGTTGGTGTGCCTGCGTGCCTTCCAAGGCATCAAGCAGTGGCCCGCTATGAAAGGTATCGGCGCCGATGCCGAAGTGAACGAGCAAGGTGGATAAACGATCCATGGGTCACCTGACGAAGTGGAAGAATGTCTTTAGACGATCTGCATGATATCGTCGACTATTAGCCTCCGTTTGTAAAATGCCTTCCGGCATCATGGCCTCACGTTCAACGCCTTGAGCGCCATCCCTAAAGGAGCAAATAGCCATGAAACTCTTCACGTTCTCCCGCGTTGCCGCCGCCCTGTTCTCTGGCGCACTGACATTGGGTGTAGCCACTGCAGGCTTCGCCGCCCCGCAGAAAGCCACCGTGGTTCTGGTGCACGGCGCTTTCGCCGACGCCTCCAGCTGGAATGGCGTGATCGCCGGGCTCAAGGCCGAAGGCTATCCGGTCATCGCCGTGGCCAACCCACTGCGCAGTGTGAAGACCGATTCGGACTATGTCGCCGATATCGTTGAACATACTCAAGGGCCGGTCATCCTGGTGGGGCACTCCTATGGCGGTTCGGTAATCTCCAATGCCGTGCACGGCAGCAACAAGGTCAAGGCCCTGGTATACGTCGCCGCCTTCGCCCCGGAGAAGGGCGAGACAGCCTTTGAACTGTCCGGTCGTTACCCAGGCGGCACCCTCGGCCCGACCCTGGACAAGCCGGTGGTATCCAAGGACGGCGTGACCGACCTGTATATTCAGCAAGACAAATTCAACAGCCAGTTCGCCGCCGATGTGTCGCCACGCGAAGCTCAGCTGATGGCGGCCGGGCAACGTCCGATCACCGAGGCTGCGCTGAAAGAACCGTCGGGTGACCCGGCCTGGAAGACCGTGCCGTCCTATTTCATCTACGGCTCGGCGGACAAAAACATTCCCGAGGCTGCGCTCACTTTCATGGCCAACCGCGCGGGCTCGAAGGAAACCGTCGAGATCAAGGGCGCCTCCCACGTGGTGATGGTCTCCAACCCGGCGCGAGTGGTGGCGATCATCAACGATGCGGCGAAGGCGAACGCTCAGTAACCGCGCAAGGTGAGCAATCTGCAAGTGGCCAGCGAGCGAGCTGCCTGGCCACGCTCACCGCGCTCGGCGTTGAATAAATTCGGGATCTAAGTGATTGTTGCGCTGAAGAAACGTTTCACCCAGCGATAAATGGACGACGCAAGCGCTTGCGTAAGCAAATGTATCTGATTAGAGTCGGTGGCAATCGGCTCCGATTCAAAAAGGGCTGAACGACAAAAATAATAAAACCAGGAGCTCAGCCATGAGCCTTGAACCCTTGCTTGAGATGCAGGGCATCAGCAAGACCTTCAATGGTCTGCGCGTGCTCAAGAATGTCGGCCTGAAGGTTTACCCCGGCGAAATCCACGCGTTGATGGGGGAAAACGGCGCCGGCAAATCCACCCTGATGAAAATCCTCTCCGGCGCTTACCAGGCCGACCCCGGCGGAGAAATCCGCATTGGCGGCCAGCCCGTCGCGACCTTTACACCCGCTACCGCCAAAGCCCTCGGCATCGCCGTGATCTACCAGGAACTGAGCCTGTGCCCGAACCTGAGCGTGGCCGAGAATATTTACCTGGGCCGCGAACTGCGGCGTGGCTGGACCATCGATCGCAAAGGCATGCAGGACGGCTGCGTCGAGGTGCTGCAACGCCTGGGCGCCGAGTTCACTCCGGCCACACGGGTCAGCAGCCTGTCGATCGCCGAGCGCCAACTAGTGGAAATCGCCCGCGCCTTGCATGCCCACGCCAAGATCCTGGTGATGGACGAACCCACCACGCCGCTGTCGTCCCGCGAGACTGATCGCCTGTTCGCGCTGATCAAACACTTGCGCGGCCAGGGCCTGGCGATTATCTACATCAGCCACCGCATGGCCGAGATCTACGAGCTGTCGGACCGCGTATCGGTGCTGCGCGACGGCCAGTACATCGGCGAATTGACTCGCGAGGGGCTGTCGGCCGAGGTGCTGGTGAAAATGATGGTGGGGCGCGACCTGTCGGGCTTCTACAAAAAGGACCACGCCGCGTACGACCCCGGCGCCGTGGTCATGCGCGTGCGCGACATGGCCGACGGCAAACGCGTGCGAAGGTGCAGTTTCGACCTGCACGCCGGTGAAGTGCTGGGCATCGCCGGGCTGGTGGGGGCAGGGCGCACTGAGCTGGCGCGGCTGATCTTCGCCGCTAATCCGCGCACCAGTGGCACCCTGGAAGTGGTGGGCAAGACCGTCACAGCATTGCGCACCCCGGCCGATGCGATCCGCGCCGGCGTGGTGTACCTCACCGAAGACCGCAAGGCCCAGGGCCTGTTCCTGGACATGAGCGTGGCCGACAACATTAACGTCTGCGCGTGTGTACCGGATGCCCGTGCCGGGGGCGTTCTTGACCGGGCGCACGCCGCGCAACGCTCGAATGACGCGATCAAGTCGCTGTCGATCCGCGTGGCGTCGGGCAAGGTCAATGTCGGCGCGTTGTCCGGAGGCAATCAGCAGAAGGTATTGCTGGCGCGCCTGCTGGAGGTCAAGCCTCATGTGCTGATCCTCGACGAACCCACGCGCGGCGTGGATATCGGTTCCAAGTCCGAGATCTACCGCATCATCAATCAGTTGGCGCTGGCCGGAGTGGGCATTGTGGTGATTTCCAGCGAGCTGCCGGAAATCATCGGCACCTGCGACCGCGTGCTGATCATGCGCGAAGGCCAATTGGTGGCCGAAGTCGGCGGGGCTTCCGGCCACGCTATTTCCCAGGAACGTATTATCGACCTCGCCACCGGTGGCGATCAGGTGGCTGCCCATGGCTGACTCAAACAACACAATGACACTCCCCACGCCGGGCAGGGCCGAACGGGCCCGCGAGCTGATGCGCACGGTCGGCATGTTGCCCGTGCTGGTCCTGCTGCTGGTGGGCTTCGCCCTGGCCAGTGAAAACTTCCTGACGATGCAGAACCTGTCGATCATCACGCAGCAGGCCTCGGTAAACGTGGTGCTGGCGGCGGGCATGACCTTTGTGATTCTCACCGCCGGTATCGACCTGTCGGTGGGCGCGATCCTGGCGGCGTCGGCGGTGGTGGCGCTGCAGGCATCGATGTCGCCGCAGTTCGGTATGTTCGGGATCGCCGCCGGTATCGGCTTCGGCCTGTTGCTCGGTCTGGTCAATGGCGGCCTGATCGCCTTCATGCGCCTGCCGCCGTTTATCGTCACCCTCGGTGCGCTCACTGCCATGCGCGGCCTGGCGCGGCTATTGGCGGACGACAAGACCGTGTTCAATCCTGACCTGCCGTTTGCGTTTATCGGCAACGACTCGATACTCGGTGTGCCGTGGCTGGTGGTGATTGCGGTGGCCGTGGTGGCCCTGTCGTGGTTCATCCTGCGGCGCACGGTGATGGGCGTGCAGATCTATTCGGTGGGCGGTAACCCGGAAGCGGCGCGGCTGTCGGGGATCAAGGTGTGGAAGGTGTTGCTGTTCGTCTATGCCATGTCCGGCGCGTTGGCCGGGCTGGGCGCGGTGATGAGCGCTTCACGCCTGTTTGCCGCCAATGGCCTGCAACTCGGGCAGTCCTACGAGCTGGATGCGATTGCCGCGGTGATCCTCGGCGGCACCAGCTTTACCGGCGGCGTCGGCACCATCGGTGGCACGTTGATCGGCGCGCTGATCATCGCCGTGCTCACCAACGGCCTGGTGCTGCTGGGGGTGTCGGATATCTGGCAATACATCATCAAAGGCATCGTGATCATTGGCGCGGTGGCGCTGGACCGTTATCGCCAGTCCGGCGCACGGACCTGAATGACCTTCTACAACAATCACAAGAGAGAAGCGCATGAACTTTAAACGTATCGTTCCCGTCATCGCCCTGGCTGCCCTGATGTCCCAGGCCGTACAGGCCCGTGAACTCAAAGCGGTGGGCATCAGCATGGGCTCGCTGGGCAATCCGTATTTCGTGACCCTGGCCGACGGTGCCACCGCGAGGGCCAAGGCGTTGAATCCCAACGTTAAGGTCACCTCGGTGTCCGCCGACTACGACTTGAGCAAACAGTTTTCCCAGATCGACAACTTCATTTCGTCCAAGGTCGACCTCATCCTGCTCAACGCCGTCGACCCATCGGCCATGGCCTCGGCCATCAAGAAAGCCCGCGACGCCGGTATCGTCGTAGTCGCCGTGGATGTGGACGCCAAAGGCGTGAACGCCACCGTGCAGACCGACAACGTCGAAGCCGGCAAGCTGGCCTGCCAATACCTGGTGGACAAGCTCTCGGGCAAAGGCAATGTGATTATCCAGAACGGCCCGCAGGTCACCGCCGTGACCGACCGCGTCAAGGGCTGCAAGACTGCGCTGGCGGCTGCGCCGGACATCAAGGTGCTGTCCGACGATCAGGACGGCAAAGGCTCGCGCGAAGGCGGCCTGAATGTGATGCAGGGTTACCTCACCCGCTTCCCCAAAATCGACGGCCTGTTTGCGATCAACGATCCGCAAGCCATCGGCAGCGACCTGGCGGCCAGGCAGCTCAAGCGCAGCGGCATCATCATCACCTCCGTCGACGGCGCGCCGGATATCGAGAACGCGTTGAAGACCGACACCCAGATCCAGGCCTCCGCCAGCCAGGACCCGTGGGCCATGGCCCAGACCGCCGTGGACGTAGGCAATGCCATTCTCAATGACAACGCACCGGCCGACGCGGTGACGTTGCTCACGCCGAAACTGATCACCCGTGACAATGTCGGCACCTACAGCGGCTGGTCGAGCAAACACTGAGTTCGCCGGAGGAAGCGTGCCATGGTCACCATGGACGATGTGGCAAGCCGCGCCGGGGTGTCGACTTCAACCGTGTCCCATGTGGTGAACGGCACCCGTAAAGTCAGCGAGGCGACGGTGCTGGCGGTGCAGCGCGCGATCCAGGATCTGGGTTATATCCCCAACACCCTGGCGCGCTCGCTGGCCCGCTCCAGCACCAGCACCATTGGCGTGGCGATTTCGGCGCTGTCCAATCACTACTTCAGCGAAACCGTGCACGCGATTGAAGCCGAGTGCGCCAAGCACGGCTACATGATGCTGTTTGTCGACACCCACGATGACCCGGAACAAGAGTTGCGGGTCGTGACCGCGCTGCATCATCGGCGGGTCGACGGTATTGTGCTGGCGCCGTCGAATGGGTCCCTGGCCCTGGAATACCTGCGTGCCAACGAGATTCCGGCGGTGCTGGTGGATCGGATGATGAGCGCGCAGTTCGACCAGGTCGGGGTGGAAAACGCGCGGTCCACGCAAACCCTGATCGAACACCTGATAAGCCACGGTCACCGCCGTATCGGCTTTATCGCCGGGCGCGCGGGGTTCAGTACCACGGATGAGCGGGTGGCCGGGTACATGGCGGCGTTGCAGGCGGCGGGGTTGGCCTTTGATCCGCAGTTGTTGGTCAACGGCGGTTCCAGTACGGAACCTGCTCGTCAGGCCACGGTGCAACTGTTGGGCCTGGCGTCGCCACCGACGGCGATCATGGCCGGTAATAACTTGATGACCCTGGGCGCCATGCACGCTCTGCGTGATGCGCACCTGGAGGTCCCGGCGCAGATGGCATTGGTGGGGTTTGATGATTTTGACTGGGCGGACTTTTTCGTGCCGCGATTAACCCTGATCGCCCAGCCCGTGCAGGCATTGGGCGCCCAGGCGGTCAACCTGCTGCTGCAACGCATGGCGTCGCCCGCCGCGCCCACTCAGTGCGCGCGTCTGGCACCGACCCTGCGACTGCGCAATTCCTGTGGCTGTCACTGATTGGAATCACATACATATGAACAGTCCGGTTTCCCTCGGCATCGATCTGGGCACTTCTGAACTCAAGGCCATCCTGATGGACCTCGACGGCAACGTACTGGCCCATGCCGGTGTGCGTTTGAGCGTGTCGCGCCGGCAGAGTGGCTGGTCCGAGCAGGCCCCGCAGGATTGGTGGCAGGCCTGCGTGCAGGCGCTGACCCAACTGCGCGGCCATCCGGCGTATGCCCAGGTGACCTGTATCGGCCTGTCCGGGCAGATGCATGGCGCGGTGCTGTTGGGTGCGGACGACCAGGTGCTGTATCCGGCAATCCTGTGGGATGACTCCCGTGCCGTGGCCGAGGCAGAACGCCTGGGCGCCGAGTTTGCCGATGTCACCGGCAGCCTGCCGATGGCCGGGCTTACCGCGCCGAAGTTAGTGTGGCTGCAAGAGCACGAGCCCGAGGTGTTCAAGGCCATTGATTGTGTGTTGTCGCCCAAGGACTACCTGCGCTTGCGCCTGACCGGCGAACGCATCAGCGAGATGTCCGATGCCGCCGGCACACTGTGGCTGGATGTCGCCCGGCGCGAGTGGTTCACGCCAATGCTGCGCGCTACAGGCCTGGCGCCGTGGCAGATGCCCCGCCTGGTAGAGGGCGGGGCGGCGAGTGCACGGTTGACTGCGATGGACCTGGGGCTGTCGCCCGACGTGGTGATTGCCGGCGGTGGCGGCGATAACCCGGTGGCGGCGGTGGGCATCGGTGCCATTCACGCCGGTGACGGGTTCATTACTCTGGGCACCAGCGCGGCCATCGTCGCGATCACCGATCACGCCGCCGGCAACCCGGCCAGCGCGGTGCATAGCTTCTGCCATGCGCTGCCGGATCGCTGGTACACCATGGGCGCCATGCTCGCCGGCGCCAGTTGCCTGCGCTGGGTTACGCGGCTGCTGGGCATGCCCGACGAGCAGGCCTTGCTGGATCAGGTGCAGGCACACTTGCCGATGGGCCAGGTGGTGCCGCTGTGCACGCCGTTATTCCTGCCGTACCTGGCCGGTGAACGCACGCCCCACAACGACCCCCTGTTACGCGGCGGCTTTATGGGCCTGGGCCATGACTGCACGCCGGCGATGCTCGGTTATGCGGTGATGGAAGGCGTCGGCTTCGGCCTGCTGGATGCGCTGCATGCCGTGCAATCGGCCGGCGCCCAGGTCGGCGCCTGCGCGTTGGTAGGCGGCGGCGCGCGCAGCGAGTATTGGGCGCAGTTGCTGGCCAATATCCTGCAACGGGAGATCTACACGTTGCACGGCAGCGAACTGAGCGCCTGCATCGGCGCAGCGAAACTGGGGTTTATGGCGGTGGGCGAGGGCGCAGCCTTGCTGGCGGCAGGTATGCCGATCAAGGCGCGCTACTTGCCGGATGCGACGCAGCGGGCGGTGCTGGATGAGCGTTATCGGCGGTTTCAGGGACTCTTGGAGGCGGCGAAAGGCTTGCGGGCCTGAGCAATCAGAGCTTGCCGTCCAGAAAGCTGATCAGTCCCGACTTTGTGATAGCGCCGATTTTCGTGCCTACTACATGACCGCCACTGAACAGCATCAGCGTAGGCATGCTATCTATGCCATATGTTTGCGGCGTGGCTGGATTCTCGTCGACATTGAGTGTGGCAACCTGCAACCGATCTGCGTATTCCTCGGCGATCTGTTCGATAGACACCGCAAGCATTTTGCACGGGCCGCACCATTCGGCCCAGAAGTCGACCAGTACAGGTTTGGTGCTGTGGATAACGTCGTCCTCGAACGAATCGTCAGTGATGGCTTTGATCTGACTCATAAATGCCTCCTGTGGTCTTTGAACAGCATCAGCGTGGGCACCTCGTGCACCCCGTACCGGGCCGGTGTGACGCAATGGTCGTCGACATTCAGCGTCACAATGGTCAAGCGGCCCAGGTAATCCTCAGCCATTTGTTCGAGGTAGGACAGATGGCCACAGCTATTGTTCCAGTAATACACCAACACCGGGCCTAGGGCCTGCAACACCTGCCGATCAAAATTGGCATCGCTGACTTCTTTGATAAGTGAGCGCGTCATGGGCAACCCTCCGACCACAGCACCGACGCTAACGCAACGAGGCGCTGAAGGCACCTGTGAAAAATGACAGGGTGTTAGATCGATTGGCGATAGCCCAAGGCGGTGCCTGTATGAGCGGGCTTGCGCCGCACTGGGCCGCGAGGCGGCCCGCGATCAAACTGCGGCGCAGTGTCAGACCGAATGGGGACAGCCGGTTCCAGGGCTGCTTGTGCAGCCCGGCGCGGGGCAAGCCCGCTCACCACAAAACAGTATTAGCCGTTGACGAAGTGCAACAGCATCAGTGCGTGCCCTGATAGATAAGTTTGTCCGGGTTGAAGTGTTCGACCACGCTGCCCGGTTGCGGCAAGCCCAGGATGTGGCCCTTGATCTTGCCCACCACATGCATTTCACAAGGCTTGCAGTCGAATTTCAGGGTCAGTACTTCGTCGCCGTGGATCAACTGCATCGGCGCCACCTTGGTCTTCACGCCCGTGACACCCTTGGCCTGTTTCGGGCACAGGTTGAACGAGAAACGCAGGCAGTGCTTGGTGATCATCACCGGCACTTCGCCGGTTTCTTCGTGGGCCTCAAAGGCCGCATCGATCAACTTCACCCCGTGACGATGGTAAAAGTCGCGGGCTTTCTGGTTGTAGACGTTGGCCAGGAACGACAGGTGCGCTTCCGGATAGACCGGCGGCGGCGTGGTTTCAGCCTTGCGCCCGCCACGCGGATGAGCCGCGACACGGGCAGCGGTCAGCGCTTCGATCACTTCGCGGCGCAGGGCCTTGAGCTGTGAGTTGGGGATGAAGAATGCCTGCGGCGCATCCAGCTCGATGGCGGTAGCGTGATATTCGGTGGTGCCCAATTGGCCGAGCAGATCGCGCAAGGTATCCAGCGCCTGTTCCGGCTTGTTGGCCACGCCGAACGGGCCGGGCAGGGTAACGCTGGCACTGATGCCTTCTTCGCTGATTGCGGTGACTACCAACTGCTCTTCACGCAGGCGCGCGACCCACGACAGGCCGATACGGCGCTCGGCCGAGGTCTTGAGCAAAGCCTGTTGCCAGTTATGGTCGAGGTTGCGGTTCAGTGGATGGTTCGGGCGCAGCTGGTGCAGGCCGGCCGGCATTTCATTCGGCTCGACGCGATAGCGGTAGCGCTTCTGGCCGTCTTCCTCGAATTCGCCCTTGGGCTCGGCGATGTTGGCGCGAAACCCCACGACCTCTCGCTTGACCAGCACGTTCAGGCCATCGCCGTTGGACAGCGGCTCATGGGTGACCACTTGCAGGTCGCGCTTACCGGCCTTTTCCACCACACCCACCGGCAGGCCGGTGAAGGTCGGGGTGTCGAAGGCGCCGATATCGATCTTGCGGTCGCTGACGAAATAGTCGGTGCTGCCACGGTGGAAGGTTTTTTCCGGGTCCGGCACGAAGAAATGTGCGGTGCGACCGCTGGAGGCGCGAGCCAGGTCCGGGCGATCTTCGAGAATCTCGTCCAGGCGCTGGCGGTAATAGGCGGTGATGTTCTTCACATAGCCCATGTCTTTGTAGCGGCCCTCGATCTTGAACGAACGCACACCGGCTTCGACCAGCGCGCGCAGGTTGGCGCTCTGGTTGTTGTCTTTCATCGACAGCAGGTGCTTTTCAAAGGCAACCACCCGGCCCTGGTCGTCTTTCAAGGTATACGGCAGACGGCAGGCCTGGGAGCAATCACCACGGTTGGCGCTGCGGCCGTTCTGCGCATGGGAAATATTGCACTGCCCGGAAAATGCCACGCACAACGCGCCATGGATAAAGAACTCGACGGCGGCCTCGGTCTCGTTGGCGATGGTGCGGATTTCCTGCAGGTTCAGTTCGCGCGCCAATACCAACTGGGAGAATCCGGCCTGGTCGAGGAACTTGGCGCGGGCCAGCGTGCGGATATCGGTCTGGGTGCTGGCGTGCAGCTCGATGGGCGGGATATCCAGCTCCATCACGCCCAGGTCCTGCACGATCAGCGCATCGACGCCGGCATCGTAGAGCTGGTGGATCAGCTTGCGCGCCGGTTCCAGCTCGTTGTCATGCAGGATTGTGTTGATGGTGGTGAACACGCGGGCGTGGTAACGACGGGCGAACTCGACCAGTTGAGCGATATCGCTGACGTCGTTGCACGCGTTATGGCGGGCGCCGAAGCTTGGGCCGCCAATATAAATGGCGTCGGCGCCGTGCAGGATAGCCTCGCGCGCAATGGCGACATCGCGGGCAGGGCTGAGCAATTCCAGGTGGTGCTTGGGCAAGGACATAGTTTTTTTAGTCAGGCTTGTCACGGTTGAGGCGCGCATTGTAGCCGTGAAATGCCTGCCCGGCATCACTTCACGCCTTGGCTGCCATTGCGGTGACTTCCACGCGCATGCCTTCCACCGCCAGCGCGGCCACGCCAACCGCCGCGCGCACGGGCCATGGCTTGGCGAAGAAGCGTTTGTACACTTCGTTGAAGGCTGCGCGATCGGCCATGTCCGTCAGATAAATGGTCAGGTGCATCACGCGATCCATGGAACTGCCGGCCTTTTCCAGAGCGACTTTCAGCGCTTGCAGCGTGCACTCGCTTTGCAGGGTGATATCCCCCAGTTCCAGGCTGCCGTCGGCGCGGGTCGGGATCTGGGTCGATACCAGGATGCCGTTGAAGCCGACAACGTCGGAAGAAATGGACTCGGCGTCCGGGTCGGGGGTGTAGGACAGATCGTGGTTGGCCATGGGCGCCTCTCGTTGGCAAAAAACACAAAGGCGCCATGGTCCTCGAAATCCACCCCTGGGGCAAACCCAGGCTCAGTGCCAGCGGCGGAACAGCACGCTGGCATTCACGCCGCCAAAGCCGAAGCCATTGGACAACGCGTACTCGATCGGCATGGGCCGGGCCTCACCGCGCAGCAAGCGCATGCCCTCGGCCAGTTCGTCCGGGGTGTCCAGGTTAAGGGTGACCGGAGCGATCTGGTCGCGCAGGGCGAGCACTGTGAAAATCGCTTCGATGCCTCCGGCAGCGCCGAGCAAGTGACCGGTGGCGGATTTGGTCGAGCTGATGGCCAGATTGCTATCGGCGCCGAACACACGTCTGATCGCGGCCAGTTCGCCTTTGTCGCCCACCGGCGTCGAGGTGGCGTGGGCGTTCAGGTACTGCACCTGGGAGGCATCGACGCCGGCCTGGCGCAGTGCCTGGGTCATGGCACGGCGCGCGCCGTCGCCGTCTTCCGGGCCGGCGGTCATGTGATAGGCGTCGGCACTGGTGCCATAACCGACCAACTCGGCAATCGGTTGCGCACCTCGCGCCAGAGCGTGCTGCAGCTCTTCGATCACCAGGATGCCCGCGCCTTCGCCCATCACGAAGCCATCGCGGGCCTGATCGAAGGGCCGCGAGGCGAGCGCCGGGTCGTCGTTGAAAGCGCTGGACAAGGCCCGCGCCGCCGCGAACCCGGCCAGGCTGACGCGATGGATGGCGGCTTCGGCCCCACCACACACGGCCACGTCGACTTCACCGGCGCGGATCATCCGCGCGGCGTCGCCAATCGCTTGCACGCCCGCCGCGCAGGCAGTCACCGGCGCCCCCAGTGGGCCTTTCAAGCCATAGTTGATCGAGACGTGCCCGGCGGCCATGTTGCTCAGGAATGACGGAATGGTGAACGGTGACAATCGCCGCGGCCCCTTGCTGTCGGTGGTGCGTACCGCGTCGGCGATCGCCGGAAAACCGCCGACGCCCGAGGCGATGATGGTGGCGGTGCGTTCCTGTTGTTCGGCGTTGGCGGGGGCCCAGCCGGCCTGCTGCAACGCTTCATCGGCGGCGGCGAGGGCGAACAGGATGAAACGGTCCATTTTGCGCTGTTCCTTGGCCGCCAGCAGACGATCAGGGTCGAAACCGGCCTGCGGATCCTGCGCCAGGGTTTGTACCTGGCCGCCGATACTGATCGCCAGGTCACCGATCAATGCCTGCGGTAGATGACGGATGCCGGATTGTCCGGCCAGCAGGCGCCGCCAGGTCGGCT
Organism: Pseudomonas sp. lyk4-R2A-8; assembly: GCF_030209095.1. NCBI lineage: Bacteria > Pseudomonadati > Pseudomonadota > Gammaproteobacteria > Pseudomonadales > Pseudomonadaceae > Pseudomonas > Pseudomonas sp. lyk4-R2A-8. The sequence goes on along the minus strand of NZ_JARVSS010000008.1, from coordinate 147,737 downwards.
CGACGCCACAGGCCAGCGGCGTCAGCGCGCCCATGCCGGTCACAACGATACGTTTATTCATGCTTAATCGACTCCAGGTGTGTTGGGGAATGCAGACCCTGTGGACGTTACTATCATCATGAAAGTAACATGGCATCCTGCAACTTTGCACCGCTCTTACAGGAAAACCCATGCAACGCACGTCTCTTACCAGCGATGAATGCCCGATAGCCCGTAGCCTCGACCAGGTCGGGGAGTGGTGGAGCATCTTGATCATGCGCGACGCCTTGCACGGTCTGCGGCGCTTCGACGAATTTTCCCGCAGCCTGGGCATCGCGCCGAACATGTTGACCCGTCGTCTCAATGCACTGGTGGAGGCGGGCATGCTTGAGCGCAGGCCTTACAGCGAACGCCCGCCGCGTTATGAATACGTACCCACGGCCAAGGGCGAGGACTTTCGCGTGGTGCTGCTGTCCTTGGTGGCTTGGGGCAACCGGCATTACGCCCAGGAGGGCGCCAGCGTGGAGATTGTGGAGCGCGACACGGCGCGGCCATTGGTGCCGATGATGGTCGATGCCGTCAACGGCCGGGTGGTGCCCTGGGACGCCTGCACCTTGCAGGCCGGCCCGGCGGCCAGCCCCGGTATGCGCCAGCGCATGGGGGCGATGGTGCATCCCGATACGTCGGGTGCCGAGGGTAGTTAAGCCCGACTTTTCGCGTTTTTTTGACGCCAGAAAATAAAAATTAAAGCCGCGTAAAGTCGCGAATTGCGCCGCCGATAGCTACTTTAGAAGCAGGTTCTCCGCACGGCAGAGGGTTCGTCATGTTCAATAACGCATTAAAAACAGAACTGGCGGCCAGGAAGGCCGAAGTCACCGCATACAAAGGGCTGAACGCAGCGTTGGAGCGCTCCATGGCGGTGGTCGAATTCGACCTGAACGGCAAGGTGCTGCGGGCCAACGATAACTTCCTGAAAACCATGGGCTACAGCGCCGATCAGTTGGCCAGCAAATCTCATCGCGACTTCTGTTTACCTTCACTGACCAGCAGCCCGGCCTACAGCGAGTTCTGGGCGGACCTGCGCGCCGGCAAGTTCGTCTCCGGCACCTTCAAACGGGTGAATGCCAGCGGCAAGACTGTCTGGCTGGAGGCCAGCTACAACCCGGTGCTGGACGAGCGTGGTCAGCCGGTCAAAGTGGTCAAGTACGCCTTGGACGTCACCAGCAAAGTCGAGCAGGAGGCTGCGACCCGCAGCAAACTGTCGGCACTGGACCGCGCCATGGCGGTGATCGAATTCGATCTGGGCGGCCACGTACTCGATGCCAACCCCAATTTCCTGAATGTCATGGGCTACTCGCTGGCCGAACTCAAGGGCAAGCATCACCGCATGTTCTGCGAACCGAGCCTGGTCAACAGTAGCGAGTACGCCGACTTCTGGCGTCGCTTGAACAACGGCGAATTCTTCACCGGGCAATTCAAGCGCATCGGCAAACATGGTCGTCCGGTGTGGTTGGAAGCCAGCTACAACCCGGTGTATGACGTTGATGGCACGCTGCTCAAAATCGTCAAATTTGCGAGTGACATCACCGAACGCGTGGAGAAATTCGAAGAGGACTCCCGTGGTGCCTCGCGGGCCTACCATATCTCATCGGAAACCGAACGTTTCGCTGAGCACGGCACCCAGGTTATCCACGACACCGCCACGGAAATGCGCCGGATTGCTGAAAACATCGGGGCGTCCGCGCGGCTGGTGGGGCAACTGGGCGATCGGTCGGAGCAGATTACCGCCATCGTCAACACCATCCGCGGCATAGCCGACCAGACCAACCTGCTGGCACTCAACGCTGCCATCGAAGCGGCCCGCGCCGGTGACCAGGGCCGCGGCTTTGCGGTCGTGGCCGACGAGGTTCGCCAATTGGCCGGCCGCACCAGCCGCTCCACGGCGGAAATCGCCGAGATGATCGGCATGATCCTGTCGGAAACCCGTGACGCAGTGAGCAGCATGAATGCCACTCAGGAAGGCGCGCAGCGTGGCGTCAACCTGGCGGATCAGGCAGGCTCGGTGATCCTGCAGATACGCACCAGCACCAGCGATGCGGTGCAGGCGGTGAGTATGTTTGCGTCGAAGCTGGATGAGTCCGAGGTCATTCCGAAAACAGCGGTGGGCTGGGTCGGATAACCCGCGACAGGTTGATGTTGTAGGAGGGGGCGGCGGCTGCCCCCTCGATCCACGCGATGATTACTCTTTTACGTCCATGAATTCTTTGGCCCAGGCCACGTAGCTTTCAGGCAGCGTGTAGGTGTGGGTCAACTCGGTGGCGCTCAGGTTGGAGGTGCTGTGGGTCAGCTGGCGTTGGGCGCGCAGGCTGTCGTACGTGGCTTTGATCGCCGCGAAGTAAGCCCCATGACCAGCCACTATCACGCGTACGCCGAGGTCCGCCAGACGCTGCGCGTCGTTGAGCTGAGGGTTGCCGTACGTCACCAGCATCAATGGAATGGTGAGATTTTCCGCGATCTTTTCCAGGTGCTCGAAATCGCTGACGCCGACCATGCAGATGCCATCGGCACCGGCCTTCTGGTAGGCGCGGGTGCGTTCGATCACCGCATCGGTTGGCAATACGCCGGCATTGGTGCGAGCAATGATCGACAGTTCCGGGTCAACCCGCGCTTCCAGCGCAGCGCGGACTTTACCGATGCCTTCGTCAATCGAAATCAAGTCCGTGGACTTGCGCCCGAATTGCGCCGGCAGCAACGTATCTTCGATGGTCAGCGCAGCGACGCCGGCGCGTTCCAGCTCTTCGACGGTACGCATCACATTGAGCGCGTTGCCGTAGCCGTGGTCGGCATCGGCGATAAAAGGCAACTGCGCGACGCGGCCGATGCGGGTGGCCTGCTCAACGAACTCACTCAGCGTAATCAAGGCAAAATCGGGAGCCGCCAACACCTGCAATGAGGCCACCGACCCCCCCAGAATGCCGACCTCAAAGCCCAGGTCGGCGGCGATCCTTGCCGACATTGGATCAAACACGGAGGCGGTTTCAACGCACGCGGGCGTCGCCAGCAATTCACGGAAATGACGGCGCAGGGCTGAGTGAGACTTTTTTGGCATGATCTTTCCTGGTTGGGGCCATTGTCGACATACGATCAATGCCTATTGGTAGATGTGTGAGATTACCATGTAGGAAAACGGAGGATTATGACGTTTGAGAATGGGGTATGCGCGCCGCACATAAGTGCAGTGGCACGAGCGGAGTGGCGTTGCGTCACGGCAGCCACGTGGCCTCGGCGACGCGCACGAAGTTCTCGCCGAATATGGCGTTGATTTCCGCATTCTTGTAGCCAAGGCGCTCAAGCTCACGCGCGATATCCGGCAGCGCTTCGGGCTGTAATTGATCCTGACCGCTGATCCCGCCGTAAAAAGCATCTGGCCACCACGTCTCCTCGCTGACGCCCACTGGCAGGTCAATGGCACCTCGGACGAGTTCGGTATCCAGGCCCAGGCCGATATGCGCGGTTCCCACCAACGCCGCCAGGTAGTCGATCTGGCGCACGAAAGAGCGCGCCGAGGCCTGTGGATCACCCAGGAACAGCCCCAGCCCCGTCAGGCCGATGACGCCACCCGAGCCGGCGCAGGCGAGGATTTGTTCATCGTCAATGGTGCGAGGATGGTCGAAGAGTGCCTTGACGTTGGTGTGGGAGAAGACCACGGGGCGATTCGAACACTCGATGATCTCCAGGCTGGAACGCTTGCCGGCATGTGAGCAGTCCATCACCACACCAGCTTTATGTATCGCCGCCACCACCTCGCGTCCCACCCTGGACAACCCGATATCCGCGCCATGGCAGCCTCCGGCGCAGGCATTGTCGCGGTTGTAAGCCAGCAGAATCTGCCGGACCCCCAGCGCGGCGAACAACTCGACCATCGCAGGGTCCTGGAGCAGCATGCTGGAACCTTCGAGGTCGAACGAAATGGCCAATTTGCCTTGGTCGCGGGCGCTGCGGATGTCGGCAAGCGTGTGTGCGAGCACCAATACGTCGCCATGCCGCGACACCCAGCTCCTGAACCCGGCAATTACCCGCATCACGGTGTCCAGTGGCGTCATGTCCATGCCCACGTTTACCGAGACATGGTGAAACCCCGCTTGCCGATAGCGCAGCAACGCCGACATGTCCTGGTTTGCCAGAAGCGGAAGACACGCATGCGCCTCCCATCTGATCGCCGATGGGGCAGGGGATTCTGATGCGCTTGCAGGAAGATTCATGCGGTCACCCCAGTGTCGGTTTGCAGGCAGTGTACAACCGCCTTTGTATGAACATGTATCCAGCCCACCGATGGATACAAAAGCGCTGACAAACACCCGCTGCGTGACACATTCCCGATACCCGCCGCGCCCACAGTAATGACCACCCCATCATTGCTCAAGAGGGCAACACCATGCGCCACCCACTGTTGATGACCGCCGCTGCATTGATCGTTTCGCTGAGCGGCTTGGCTCATGCCGCCGATGCGCACTCTACAACCCCGGCTCAGAGCTGGCAGCAAGGGCTGAGCCGCACAGACCTGGTACACCAGGACCTGGGGGCCGACCAGCGTGAGGTGATCCAGGCGCGCGTCGATTTCGAACCGGGTGTGACCTCACCCAGGCATGCGCATCCCGGTGTGGAAATCGCCTATGTGATCAGCGGCACATTCGAATACCGTCTCGAAGGCCAGCAGCCGGTCACGCTTATGGCGGGCGATTCGCTGTTCATTCCTGCCGGTGTGGCACATATCGCCAGGAACGTCGGTCGGGAACGCGGCTCGGAGCTGGCAACCTATGTCGTCAAGAAGGGCGAGCCGCTGTTGATTCTCAAGAAGTGATTCGGTCCGGCCTGGCTGTCAGGAGTAAATGCAACAGGTGACGTAGTCGGGCTTTATCCGAGGCAACTCAATGGTCTCGATAAGGCCCGTGGCTATTGCCTCCTGAGGATTGAGAATGCGAGGCGCGGCAATCAGGTATTTTTCCGTTTCCATCTGCTCCTTGGCATTGGCGGTTCGCTCGGCAACGATTTTCGCGTACAGCTGCAGGTCATAGTCCAGACTCATCGCATATTCCGACATGCGCGAATGATCGACCGCACCTTGCAGGTGCCAGTGGAAAGGGTGGAAGAGAAACTTGCTATGGACGCAGGCGGTCCGGCGCTGCCCGGCGAGGAAGACGATATTGCCCATGGATTCGACAGTACCCATGTTATGGGTATGCACTGCTATAGGCAGAGATATCAGGAAGTTATACATGGTGAAGCCGTAACTGCATTCTCCACCCATGGTGGCGATATTTACCAAGAGACAGCTCGCATCTTTCTGCACGGCTAAAGAGGCTTTTTCAATCAGTTGGCCGCAGGTGGAGGCGTTGATCGGGCCGGTGAAGTTAATAACATGCGTAGTCATACCTTGCCACCTTTTTAATTGCTAGTGATAAGACTCGGCAATATAAACAATCAGCGTTCAGTTGGCGCGCAACAACAGTAACGCTCAAGAACTGCGTTCACACACCGGCAGCATTCTGGATTCTCTTATATTCGTTTCAGCCTGGGCTGGAGTTTGCAGACGCTCATAACAACCGCGCACCGATTCTTCACGTTTGGCGGGATCGGTTTGTTGTCGTTCAACGTTCGGCTGGGCCGCAGTGGGCACCGCCGGATGCAAATGCGGGTTGATTAATGTTTCCGGTTGCGCCTCGGCAGGTTTGAGGCGCTGCAGCTCGTCTTGCCGCGAATCGGTAGCCGCGTTCATGACGGTTCCTCGGTGGGGAGAATGAAAGGGGGCAGCCAGGCTGCCCCCCAGCGCTGTGTCACGAAGACTGGCGGCCACCGCCGTGGCTGCTCTGACCGCCTTTGCGGCCGGCTTCGGACGCTTTCTCACGATCATTGGCGAAGTTACCGCCCGAGTTCTGGCCGCCTTTTTTGCCGGCTTCGGCAGCCTTCTCGCGATCGTTGGCGAAGTTGCCTGGGTTTTTATTACCTGTAGTCATGATAGCTCTCCTGTATCAAATAACTTTCGGTTTAATTGCCCATTGCTGTAACGGACATATATTCCGATAACCTCGAAGCGCCAAATGCTCTAAAAATTTCAAAGTGTCCCGATGAGTGGTTAATGGCTCGATAAAACTTGTACAAATATCGAATTGTTAAGCCGCTTCGTATAACTTTCCTGGCCGGATGATGGCCATTTAATAGATGTTATCCACTGCTTCAGTGCGCCAGCATGTTGTGGTGAATGCTGTTCATGATCCATAGCGAAAGCCCCACCAGCAGAACAATGATGATCACCGAAAAGATCAGCGCAATAAGGTTCCAGCGCTGTTCCTGAGCTGTATCCAGGTGCAGGAAATACTTGAGATGGGCAAAGACCTGTACCACGCCCAGCGCGACTACCGCCCATGCGGTTACGTGGCGGGGCAGTGACGGGTACATCACCAGAGCGAAGGGAATGACGGTCAGGACCACCGAGACGATGAACCCGATCATGTACGACCGGCTACTGCCATGGCTGGTGCCGGCGCTGCTGTGAATCTGACTTTGTTTGTACATGTCACACCACTCCCAGCAGATAAACGACGGTAAATACGCAGATCCACACCACATCGAGGAAGTGCCAGAACAGGCTCAGGCAACTCAGGCGTGTGGTGTTGGTGCTGGTCAGCCCGCGCTGCCAGACCTGGGCCATCAGTACGGCCATCCAGACCAGACCGGTCAGGACGTGCGCACCGTGAGTGCCGACCAGCGTAAAGAACGCCGTCAGGAACCCGCTGCGATTCGGCCCATAGCCTTGTGCGATCAGGTGATGGAACTCGTTGATCTCCATACCGATGAACCCGCAGCCCAGCACGAAGGTCACCGCCAGCCATCGCAGCACGTGCGCGGGGTCGTTGCGGTTCATGGCCAGCATGGCGTAGCCATAGGTGATGCTGCTTACCAGCAGCAAGGCCGTTTCAGCGAGCACATAGGGCAGTTCAAAAATATCCACCGTGGAAGGGCCGCCCGCGACGCTGTCGCGCAGTACCGCGTAGCCCGCGAACAGCGTCGCAAACAGGATGCAGTCGGTCATCAGGTAGATCCAGAAGCCGAAGACACTCAGCGAGCCGGCGTCCTCGTGCCCTTGCTCATGGTTATGAGCAATGTCTTTTTCGATCACGATGTTGGACATGATCAAGCCTCCGCCAAGTCTTTGAGACGCGCTTTCTCGATACGCGCCACTTCTTCGGCCGGCACGAAATAATCGATGTCATCGTCATAGCTGCGCACAATCACCGCGACGATCGACGCAACCAGCCCGACGATCGCCATCCACCAGATATGCCACACCAGGGCGAAGCTGCAGATCAGGGCAAATACGCTGATCACCAGGCCCGACGAGGTGTTGCGCGGCATGTGGATGCTGCGGTAGTCGGTGTGTTTGAGCGTGCTCACGGCGCGTTCTTTCATGCCCCAGTACGCATCCAGGTCGTCGACCTTGGGCTGTTCGGCAAAGTTATAGAACGGAGGAGGGGAGGCAGTGGCCCATTCCAGCGTGCGGGCGTCCCAGGGGTCGCCGGAGAGGTCGCGGTAGGCGTGGCGGTTGCGAATGCTCACATACAGTTGCAGTGCCTGCGCCGCCACGCCGCAGAGGATGATGCCCACGCCGACCAATTCCAGCATCAGCCAGGGGCGCCATTCGGGGTTGTTGAAGTGGTTGAGCCGGCGCGTCATGCCCATGAAACCCAGCACATAGGACGGCATGAACGCGAAGTAGAAACCGGTCAGCCAGCACCAGAAGGCGATGCGTCCGAGCCTGTCGTTGAGCCTGAAGCCAAAGGCCTTGGGGAACCAGTACGTCAGGCCGGCCATGTAGCCGAACACCGCGCCGCCGATGATCACGTTATGGAAGTGCGCGATCAGGAACAGGCTGTTATGCAGCAGGAAGTCGGCACCGGGCACCGCCAGCAATACACCGGTCATCCCGCCGATGCTGAACGTGACGATGAACCCGAGCGTCCACAGCATCGGCGTTTCGAAGCGCACGCGCCCGCGATACATAGTGAACAGCCAGGTGAAAATCTTTACCCCGGTCGGCACGGCGATGATCATCGTCATGATGCCGAAGAACGCATTGACGTTCGCTCCCGCGCCCATGGTGAAGAAATGGTGCAGCCAGACGATGAATGACAGGATCGTGATCGCAATCGTCGCCCACACCAGCGAGGCATAGCCGAACAGCCGCTTGCTGCTGAAGGTGGCGGCGATTTCCGAGAAAATCCCGAACGCAGGCAGGATGAGGATGTACACCTCCGGGTGGCCCCACGCCCAGATCAGGTTCACGTACATCATCGGGTTGCCGCCGGCCTCGTTGGTGAAAAAGTGCATGTCGAGGTAGCGGTCCAGGGAGAGCATGAACAGGGTCGCGGTGAGGATCGGGAAGGCGGCCAGGATCAGGATCGAGGTACACAGCGCGGTCCAGGTGAATACCGGCATCTTGAACAGGCTCATGCCTTCGGTGCGCATTTTGAGGATGGTCACGAAGAAGTTCAGCCCGGTCAGCAGCGTGCCGATCCCCGATATCTGCAGTGACCATATGTAGTAATCGACGCCGACCCCGGGGCTGTAGGCGAGCCCGGACAAGGGTGGGTAGGCGACCCAGCCGGTGCGGGCGAATTCGCCCACGCCCAGCGAAATGTTGACCAGCGCCGCGCCAACCACGAACAGCCAGAAGCTCAGCGCATTGAGAAACGGGTACGCCACATCGCGCGCGCCGATCTGCAGCGGCACGACGATGTTCATCAGGCCGACCACGAACGGCATTGCCATGAAGAAAATCATGATCACGCCGTGCGCGGTGAAGATCTGGTCATAGTGGTCCGGCGGCAGGTAGCCGGGGCCGCCGCTCGCGGCCATGGCCTGCTGGGTGCGCATCATGATGGCATCGGAGAAACCGCGCAGCAGCATCACCAGGGCCACGATGATGTACATGCAGCCGATCTTCTTGTGATCCACCGAGGTGAACCATTCGCGCCACAGGTAGCCCCACTTGCGCTTCCAGGTGATCGAGCCGACCAGTGCCAGGCCGATCAGGCCGACGACGGCCAGGGTGTACATGACGATGGGTTCGGTGGTGGGAATGGCGTCCCATGACAGTTTTCCAAACATTGTTAACGCTCCTCAGCCGCCAAACCGGGTTGGTGATCGGTACGCACGCCAGTGCCGTCCCGTTGCGCCTGACTGCGCGGGGTCCTGTTGGCTTTGTTCATGCCTTCATATTTGTCGACGATGTCCAGGAACATGCGCTCCTGTACCTGCGAGTAATAACTGACCGGATGTCGGGTCGAGGGCTTGGCCAATGCCGCGTAGCTGGCCTGGTCCAGCCGTTGCGGGGCTTTCCTCACCTTCGCCACCCACTGCTCGAAATCGGACGGGTTGAGCGACAGCGTCGAGAAGTGCATGTCGGAGAACCCTTCGCCGTTATAGTTGGCGGCGATACCACGGAACTCCCCGACCTCGTTGGCAATCAGGTGCAATTTAGTCTGCATCCCCGCCATGGCGTAGATCTGGCCGCCCAGCGCGGGGATAAAGAACGAGGTCATGGCCGCGTCGGAGGTGACCGTGAAGCTCACGGGGGTATTCACCGGCATCGCCAGTTCATTGACCGACGCGATACCGAGGTCGGGGTAGATGAACAGCCATTTCCAATCGGTGGCCACCACTTGCACGTTCATGTGCGGCACATCCGAATCGAGCGGGCGATACGGGTCGAGTGTGTGGGTGGTGACCCAGGTGACCCAGCCCAGCAGACAGATAATGACGAACGGCACGCCCCAGACTACCGCCTCGATCTTGTGAGAACTGGCCCAGCGCGGCGAGTAACGCGCCTTCTTGTTGGTGGCGCGATAGCGATAGGCGAACACGAAGGTCATGACGATGACCGGCACCACGACCAGCAGCATGAGGCCGGTGGCCAGGATGATGAGGTCCCGCTCATCCCGCGCAACGGCGCCCTTGGGGTTGAAGATGATCAGGTTGCAGCCCGCAAGTAAAAAACTGGTCGCGAGATACACCAGGCAATACCCAATAGTTCGCTTCATACATGCTCCTTTACTGACGCCGATCCTTGTGTGATGCGAGCACTACGGCGTGCCAAGTTGAAAACCACGCGAGCAAAATGCCGTCGCCGCCAGCGGTCGGCGAAGCAAGAGAGGCCATTAGCGTCGGCCTCGATTTTTTTGAATAAGGGCTCCAACGTTGGTTTAACAAAATGTTACGCAAGCTGACGAACGGTTGAACGAGCGAAACGGCGGGGCGCCTGGGCCGGGCTATGCTCAAGTGGCCCTCAATAAATACCGGGCCCTCCAGCCGATATTCGGGGCTTCGGGTGGGCATTCAGTACGGGAGAACGACATGTTTATTCGTGGCGAGACTTATAAAACCTGGGCGGCCCAGGACCGGGCCGAGACGTGCTTCAGTCAGGAAGTAGAAAACGGCTGTCACATCGACGTTCGCGCGCGGGAAGCGCAGACGGGGGATATCGAGGTGTTTATCAGTGTCTACACGGCCACCGGCGAAGCGGTGCAGGAGCGGATAAAACGGCTGCCCGGCAGCGAATGGGCGATTGACGATGCACTCAAGCGCGGTATCGACCAGGCCGAACGCATTGCCGGCGGCGAGTCAGGTCGGTTGCCGTGTGCCGATGCCCACGTTCATGCCGACGAGTAGGGCTGCGCATAACCGGGCGCAGGCGGCGGTCGCCTGCGCCCCGGCCGTTACGCGTCAAGGCTTGAACACTGCACGCAGGCACTGATCGGTCTTTTCCTTGAACCATTGATAGCCTTGCGCGCCGTCTTCCAGGCTCATGGGGTGCGTAAGCAGATAGGACGGATCCAGCTCGCCTTTCTGTATGTGTTCGAACAGGGTTGGCGCGTAGCGCTGGCCCGGCTGCTGGCCCGATTTCAACGTCAGCGCCTTGTTGACGATGGCGCCCATCGGGAATTTGTCGAGCAAGCCGCCGTAGACACCCACCACCGACACCGTGCCGCCTTTGCGGCAGGCGCGAATCGCTTGTCTGAGCACCGTGCCTCGCTCGGTGTGCAGCCTGAGCATCTGCTTGGCCTTGTCATATGCGTAGTCGATCTCGGTACCGTGCGCCTCCATGCCAACGCAATCGATGCAACGATCCGGACCGCGCCCGCCGGTGAGTTCCAGCAGTGCTTCATGCACGTTGGTCTTTTCGTAATTGATCGTGACGGCCTTGCCGTGCTCCTGGGCCAAACGCAGGCGATCCGGGAAACGGTCGATGGCGATCACCCGTTCAGCGCCCAACAGATAGGCGCTGCAGATGGCCATCTGGCCGACGCCGCCACAGCCCCAGACGGCGACGGTATCGCCTGGCTGGATGCCGGCATTGTCGGCGGCGAAATACCCGGTCGGCGCAGCGTCGGAAACGAATACGGCCTGTTCGTCGCTGACGCCCTCGGGCACCTTGAACAGGTTGACGTCGGCGAACGGCACCCGGATGTAAGTGGCATGGCTGCCGGGATAACCGCCGAAGGCATGGCTGTAACCGATGATGCCGCAGCACGGCTGGCCGTACATCAGGTCGGTGGCCGAGGGGTTGGGGTTGGAGTTGTCGCAGCAGGAGAAATCGCTGCGCTGGCACGGCTCGCAGTTGCCGCAGCCGATGATGGAGATGGTGATGACCTTGTCACCCTTGCGCAGGCCAGTGACGCCCGGGCCCACCTCGACGATTTCGCCCATGAATTCATGACCGATGATATCGCCCGGTTTCATCGCCGGAACGTAGCCGCCGAGCAGGTGCAGGTCGGAGCCGCACACGGACGACAGGGTGACGCGAATGATCGCATCGCGCGGGTTGAGGATCGACGGATCGGGGACGTTGTCGACCTGCAGTTTGTTCGGGCCTTGCCAGGTCAGTGCGCGCATCAGTGAATCCCTCCTTCGATTGCCACGCCGGTTTTCACCGTCGCGTGATCGGTGGCCACCTGCTCGGTGCTGCCGTGCACATAAAAGAAAACATCGTCGTCCTGGGGGCGCAGCCGGTTAGTACTGACCTCGCCGGTTTCCAGCTGCTGCTTTAGCGCCTGCAGGGCATTGAGCAATGCCTTGTCGCTGAACATGCTGAATGCGCGCGCCAGGCCATAGCCCACGCGCCCCATGGTCGGCTTGCAAACGACGATAGCCTTGACTTGAGTGCCTCGGCCCGCGGGCGCAGGTGTCAGCGAAACTGTGACGTCGTGCTCCCAAAGGGCGGTTCCGGAAGTCTTCCAGTGCAGCTTATCGGTCTGGGCGGTTTCGGTCTGGACCAGTGTCCAGTGCAGGCGTCGACCGCCAGGCGCGCGGATCGTCCAGCGCGTGGTGCCGGGGGCTATCAACTCGACGCTGTCGATCCAACGCAGCAGCGGTCCGAGATTTTCGGGGCCGCTGATAAACGTGCGAATGTCATCCAGCGGTCGATTGATGGTAATGCTGCGCGTAATCGCCGCGCTGATCGGCCAGTGATGTTCGGCGCTCCATTGCTGCTCCAGGGGAGTTGGCGTCAACGCCTGCTTGAGCGCGCAATGACCGACGGCGCCGCGATAGACGCCATAGGCACCCGCCGCGGCCTCCAGAACGCCGGGCAAGCCTCCCGTGCGCCAGCCATGAAACAGTAGCGCGGCGCCGGTCGTGAACGAGAGCGCGCGTTCGACCGTGTTCATCGCACCGCGTTGGTCGATGTCCCGGTGTGTGTGAGTCGCTATGAGCGGATCGTCTGCCATGATGCGGTCCTCCATCGGTGTGTTTTCGATAGAAAAATGCAGGCCGTTCGAGGTTCAACTGTATTGAGTTGCGGCTGGATGAAAGGTACCGGGCGGGGCAGAGGCGCAGGGAAGCGCGCAATCATGCGCACTATTAGTATTTACCGCCATGCTGACCCGTAATCCTCAAGCTTGAAAGGATGCGTGCGATACAGCTCGCGCCACTAAGCTTTACTTAACTAACGCAACCCATAGCGATCCAGTGTCTGTTAGCCTCAGAAAAATGAAATTAATCCAAGGCATGCCGTTCCAGGACATACACTCCGTGGAGCGCCAATGGCGGTGACACCCGAAGCGTTTCAATACAGGTGCATTGAGGATCAAGCATGTTGAAGGTCGACGAGTTCCCCGCAGACACTTGCGAACCCAGCGAGTACGACAGCCTCCTCGCGATGGGGACACGCTCGCTCGATGCCATTCCGGGGGCTATTTACCTCTGTGACCGCGATGGTTGGCTCGTCAGGTTCAACAGCGAGGCGGCCACTTTGTGGGGGAGAACGCCTGTTCTGGGTGAACAGGGAGACCGCTTCTGCGGCTCGTATCGGCTTTACACCACCAGCGGCATGCCGTTGGCGGTTGACGAGTGCCCGATGGCTTCAACGCTCAGCGCGGGCTTGTGTGCGCGCAATCAGGAAGTCTTGATTGAGCGCCCGGACGGTTCGCGATTCGTAGCACTCATGAGCATTCGCACGCTGCGAGACGGGCATGGCCATATCCAGGGCGCAATCAATTGCTTTCAGGACGTGTCGGCGCACCACGCATTAGCCGAAGAACTGCGGCGCAAAAGCGCCGACCTTGAAGACTTTTTCGAAAACAGTGCCGTTGGCCTTCATATTGTCAGCGGCGAGGGCGTTATCCTGCGCGCCAACAAAGCGGAGTTGGCGCTGCTGGGCTACTCAGCGGAGGAATACATCGGTCGCCACATCACCGAATTCCATGTGGATGAGCCCGTCATCGGTGACATCCTCAACAAGCTTGGCAGCGGCGATTGCCTGAACAGTTACCCGGCGCGTCTGAGGGCCAAGGACGGCAGCATCAAACATGTCGCGATTACCTCCAACGGGCGATTTGAGGAGGGGAAATTCTTCAATACCCGTTGCTTCACCATTGACGTTACCCGTGTGTATCACGCCGAAACCGAGCGTCAGGAGAGTGATGACCGGTTGGCGGCGACTTACGAGGCGGCCACCATCGGCATTGCCGAAGCGGGAGAGGGCGGCCGCCTGCTGCGGGTCAACGACGCGTTGTGCAACATGCTCGGTCGAACTCGCGAGCAACTGCTGGCGATGACCTTTCTGGACTATACCCACCCTAACAGTGTGGAGCAGGACGCGGCTTTATATGCACGCCAGGTGGCGGGGGAACTGGACCACTATGTGTTGCGCAAGCGGGCCGTTAAGCTCGATGGCCAGCCGCTTTATCTGGATGTCTACAGCTCGTCGGTAAGAGCACCGGATGGCAGGTTCCGCTATGGCGTGCGGGTTGTCCAGGACGTCACGCTCACCCGCGAGATGGAGAATCGGATACGTGACAGCGAGCGGCACATGCGCAATCTGCTGGAGGCGTTGCCGGCGGCTGTCTATACCACCGACGCCGAAGGGCGCATTACCTTCTATAACCGCGCGGCCGTCGAGTTGTCGGGGCGCACGCCGCAACTGGGCGACCTTTGGTGCGTCACCTGGAAATTATTCAATACCGACGGCACCTATCTGCCTCACGACCAATGCCCGATGGCCGTGGCACTCAAGGAAAACCGGCCCATACGCGGCGTGGAGGCCATTGCGGAGCGGCCGGATGGCAGCCGCGTGCCGTTTGCGCCTTATCCAACCCCTCTGCACGATGCGGACGGAAACCTGATCGGCGCTATCAATATGCTGGTGGATATCAGCGAACGGAAACAGGCGCAAGAGCGCCAGAAAACCCTGATTGATGAGCTCAATCACCGGGTCAAGAACACCCTGGCCACGGTCCAGTCCCTGGCGGCCCAGACTGCACGCAATGCGCAGGATGCCAGGGAAGGGTACACGCGGTTCGAAGCCCGGCTGCTGGCATTGTCGCGGGCCCACGACCTGCTGACGAAGCAGCATTGGGGCCTGACTCCGCTCAGCGCGCTGGCCCATGACGTACTAATGCCAGTATTGGGCCAGGAGCCCGAACGCATCCTGATCGCCGGCGATGCCATCCACGTTGATACCCGTGTCGCCCTGAACTTAACCATGACCCTCAACGAACTGGCGATCAACGCGCTTAAATACGGCGCAATGTCCACCGAGACGGGAACACTGTCAGTGCGCTGGAGCATTCAAGCGCAACCGAGTGGTGCGCTGCTGACCGTGGACTGGCGCGAACAGAACGGCCCTTCAGTCGCCACGCCGGAACGCGAAGGCCTGGGCTCTCGCCTGATGAAGCGCTGCATCGAGCGCGATTTAGGTGGTTTTTTTGAACTCGACTTCGCCCCTGAGGGCGTGCGCTGCCGCTTTTCCTTTAGGGTTGCCGAGGCTAAACCATGACCGTGTTTTCCGGAATCAGCGTGCTGCTGGTCGAAGACGAGAGTGCCATTGCCATGTTGATCGAAGAGATGCTCGAAGACTTGGGCTGCACGGTGGTTGACTCCGTGGCCCAGCTCGCGAAAGCGCTGCAGATTGCAAAGGTACTGGAGGTCGACCTGGCGATTCTCGATGTGAACCTGGCTGGAGAACGGGTTTTTCCGGTGGCCCAGGTCCTGCGTGAGCGACACATTCCGTTCCTGTTCAGTACCGGATACGGCGCCAGCGGCGTGCCGGGGGAGTTTGCCGATTGCCCGGTGTTGCATAAACCGTTTGCGCAGAAAGACCTGCAGTTGCAAATGGCGGTGGCGTTGAAGCGTTAGGGGGCAGGTTTGTTTGATGAGCCTCTGTAGCGTGATACATGATTTAACATAATATACATTATGCGTAATACGATGTTACATAATTAGAGGCAGTGCCCGTCACATTTCAACGGGCAAAACCCTTGCAGTGTCAAACCTGAGCAAATCCTCCATCCACGAACATCTCGCTGCCGGTCATGAAACTGCTCTCGTCCGACGCCAGGAATAATGCCGCCGCCGCAACTTCTTCAGCCTGGCCAATGCGGCCCAGCGGAATCTGCCCGGTCATGTCGTCGATGATCGCGTCCTTCTGGCCGGTGCCGCTCAATGCCAGGTCCAGGCCGGGTGTCGAGATCGGTCCGGGTGAAATGACATTGACGCGAATGCCGGTGCCTTTGAGGTCCAGCGCCCAGCTCCGGGCGAAATTGCGCAGCGCGGCCTTGGTTGCGCTGTAGACGCTGAATGCCTGTGTGCCCATGGTGCCCGTCGTCGAACCGGTCAAGATCACCGAGCCGCCGGCGCTCATCAGTGGCAGCGCGTTCTGCACCGTGAACAGCGTGCCTTTGACGTTGATGCCGAATGTGCGGTCGAACGATGCTTCCGTAATCGAACCAATAGGCTCGAAATCGCCCAGGCCCGCATTGGCGAACAACACATCAATCCGACCCTTGGTGGCCTTGATCTGCGTGAAGATGCGTTCCAGGTCATCCAGTTTCGAAATATCACCCTGGATGGCGATAGCGTTCGGGCCGATCAGGCCCAGCGCCTTGTCCAGCTCTTCCTGCCTGCGTCCAACGATGACTACCCGCGCGCCTTCCTCTGCAAAACGAATCGCACTTGCCAGGCCGATGCCGCTGTTGCCGCCGGTGATTACCGCAATCTTGCCGTTAAGCCTGCTCATGGTGAACTCCCAGATGTGTGGAAACACAACTGTAGATCCGGACTATTATTTTGAATAGTATGCACCTTTTGGTAAGTACCCTATGGAGTGCCCGAATCATGGCTAATACGTCGTTCAACTGCGGCCTTGAGGCTGCGCTCGCCGTGATCGGCGGCAAATGGAAACCGCTGGTGCTCTACAACCTGGCGAAAAATGTCCATCGCTACGGCGAATTGCGCCGCGCCATCGGTGGCGTGACTGACAAAGTGCTGATTCAGCAGCTCAAGGAGTTGGAACGCGACGAGATCATCGTGCGGATCGACTTTCAGGAAATACCGCCCAAGGTCGAATATTCCCTGACGCCGTTCGGCGAATCCCTCGCAAACGCGCTGGGCACCTTGTGTGTCTGGGGCACCGAACACATGCAGACGGTGGAACGTATCAGTCGGCGCCGCGCCACCGCCCTCGCCCATTCTTGAGCGCAAGACATCGATAGCCAACTCAACTAAATGACTATTTAGTTGAGTTATATCAATAGGTTACGTTCCTATAGCTGAAACCGGTCCACCGACTGCGACAGTTTGCCCGCCAGGTTCGACAGCTCGTCCGTCGTCGACGCGGTCTGGCCGATCACTCGACTGTTGTTCTCCGACATGCCGGCAATCATCTCCACCTGGTGAGAGATTTCATTGCTGGCCAGGCTCTGCTCACTGATGGTGCGCGAAATGTCGTGCACCAATTCCGTCGTGTTGAGAGTCGCCTGCAGTATCTCGCGAATGGCGCGCTCCACATCGGCGGTGACGGCCATGCCTTTATCCACTTGAGCGACGCCCTCCTCCATGCTGGTAACCGCTTCCCGCGTGCTTTGCTGGATGCGCCCGACCATGCTGGCGATTTCCTGGGTCGACGCACTGGTACGCCCCGCCAGGCTGCGCACTTCATCGGCCACCACTGCAAAACCGCGCCCTTGCTCCCCGGCCCGCGCCGCTTCGATCGCAGCGTTGAGCGCCAGCAGGTTGGTCTGATCGGCGATGCCTTTGATCACCTGGATGATGCTGTAGATCGCCTCGGAGTCTTTGTCGAGGGTGCGGATTACCTGGGCCGATTGCTGGGCGGAACGGGCGATCCCGTCCATGTCACTGACGACTTGATGTATGACTCGCCCACCGTCCTTGGCCAGGGCCTCGGCCTGGTTGGCCATGTCCAGTGCGTGCCCGGCGTGGCGGGTGATTTCTTCGATACTGGCGGTCATTTCGCTGGCGGCGGCGGCCATGGTGCTGGCGGCTAGACTTTGCTGCTGGCTGCTGTTGGCGACTTCATGGCAACCGTGACTCAGTTGCTCGGTGACGCCCGTGATGCCATGGGCATTGCTGCGCACCACATCAATCATGCCGCGCAGGTCACGCTGCATGGTCGCCAGGCTGCGGATCAGTGAACTGGCTTCGTCATTGCGCCGCGGCTCGGCGATGGTTTCGCTCAAGTTGCCCCGCGCGATGCCGGCGGCGATCCGGCTGGCGGACTGCAACGGGCCCATGATGCTCAGCATCACCCAACGGCCTTGTGCCAGGAGCAGCAACAAGCTGGCGAGCAGTACGATGCCCAGGGTGAAATTGGCGTTGCGGATGGTCTGTTGCGTGCTGGCGCCGGTCTGCTGGGTATTGCTTTCGATCAGCTCGCTCAGCGTCGCCAGTTGATCTTCCAGTTGAGTGAACGCCTTATTGAACGTCTCCAATTCACCGCGAGCGGCTTCCGGGTTATCCAGGGCCAGCGCGACGATACGTTCGGCGGCGCTGATGTAGGTATCGAGCGCGGGCTTGGTGCTTTCCAACTTGGTCCGAAGCGTCTCGTCCAACGGCAGCTTGAGGTTCTCCGCCAGCATCTGGCGAAAATGCTCCGCGTGCTCCTTGAGCGAACTGCTGACGTCGTCCTTGCTGCTGGTGCTCTTGCCCAGCCCCACCAGCATGGCGGACAACACATCGGCGCGCAGTGCGTCGTGCATCATGTCCGCTTCCATGTGGTTACGCAGTACCGTCATGCTGACTTCATTGTCGCGCACAGCGTCGCTCATCCGTGCGTTCCCCAGATAACTGACCAGGCTCATGAGCATGGCGGTCAACAATCCGGTCCCAATCAACAGCATCAAGCGTAGTTTGATCGTCATGCGGGTATCCCTGTGCCTGGAACGCCGGTTGAAATGCCAACCGCCTGAGCGTCGTTAGTACCGTTATCGGCATCTCGTTCCTGTTATTGAAGCCTAAGTTTGCGTATCTGCGCGGATACCTTAAGCTGGCCGGCCTTTGCTCGGCCCGGAACCGCCCCATGTCTCGTCGTATTGCCCATCTCGCCCTGCTGCTTGGATTGATTACCGCCATCGGCCCATTCGCCATCGACAGCTACCTTCCCGCCCTGCCCACCCTCGGCGCCAGCCTGCGAGCGTCACCGGCGGCGGTGCAGATGAGCCTGACGGTGTTCTTTATCGTGATCGGCGTGTGCCAGTTGTTTTACGGGCCGATCAGCGATGTGTTCGGGCGCAAACCGCCGATTTACGCCGGCCTGGTGATTTTTGCCGTGGGCAGCGTCGGTTGCGCGCTGGCGCCGACGATCGAAGTGCTGATCGCGTTTCGCGCAGTACAGGCGTTCGGTGCCTGCGCCGGCATGGTGGTGCCGCGTGCCATCGTGCGTGACCTGTACACCGGCCACGAAGCGGCGCGGCTGATGTCCCTGCTGATGCTGGTAATGAGTGTTTCACCGATCCTTGCGCCGTTGGCCGGCAGCCTGGTGATTGCGCTGTGGAGCTGGCGTGAAGTGTTCGCCGTGCTCGCGGTGGTGGCCGTGCTGTGCCTGGTGATGACCGCTGTACAACTGCCTGAAACTCACCCGGCCGAGCGGCGCCTGGGCAAGACCCTGGCCGGTGCGTTCAGCAGTTACGGCGCCTTACTGCGCGATCCGGTGTTCATGGGGTTGTCGGTGGTATGCGGCTTCGGGCTGGCCACGTTCTTTGTGTTTATCGGCAGCGCACCGTTCGTGTACATAGAACACTTCGGCCTGACGCCGACCCAATTCAGCCTGGCATTCGCCCTCAACGCCGCGTCGTTCTTCGCCATGAGCCAACTGACTGCGCGCCTCAGCGCACGCTTTGGCCTGGCCCCGTTGATTCGCGGCTCGGTCATCGGCGTGGCGGTGGTGATGAGCCTGCTGGCAGTTACCACACTGTGGTCCGGCAGCCTGGCGTTGATGATGTCCCTGCTGTTTATCGGCTTCGGTTTTCTCGGCCTGCTGCTGCCGGCGGCCGGCGTGCTGTCCATGGAAGACCATGGCGCCGTGGCGGGCTCGGCCTCGGCGTTGCTCGGCGCGATTCAGATGATCACGGGCGCAGTGTGCATGAGCCTGGTAGGCGTGTTCGCCGATCACACCCCGGCGCCGATGCTGATCGGCATTGCGCTGTGTGCGGTTGCGGCGCTGATCACCGTATTGTGGACCTTGCGCCGCTTGCCGCCGCACTTGGCGAGCGCCCCACCCTCCTCCTGAGCGGTACCATTCGTCGGGCTTGGCCGGCATCCATTACAACTATCGCCGGCCATGAAACTACTAATCCCATAGCACCTTTAGAAACCTATGGAGATTGGAAATGACTGACTATCCACGCCCACCTTTCGCTCCCCAGGCGCAAAACGTGCCCGGCACTCAGAAGAAAATGGACCCGTACCCGGACTGCGGTGAACAGAGCTACAAGGGCTCCGGCCGCCTGGCCAACAAGATCGCCCTGATCACCGGTGCCGACAGCGGCATCGGCCGTGCGGTCGCTATCGCATTTGCCCGAGAAGGCGCCGACGTGGCCATCGCCTACCTGGATGAGCATGACGACGCCAAGGAAACCGCGCGTTGGGTCGAAGAATCCGGCCGCCAGTGCCTGCTGCTGCCCGGTGATATCGCGCAAAGAGCCACGTGCCAGGCGCTGGTGGACAAAACCGTCGAACAGTTCGGCCGTATCGACGTGCTGGTCAACAACGCAGCGTTCCAAATGAGCCATGAAACCCTCGAGGAAATCGAGGACGAGGAATGGGTCAAGACTTTCGATATCAACATCACCGCGATGTTTCGCATCTGCAAGGCCGCGCTGCCGCATATGAAGGCCGGCAGTTCGATTATCAACACCACGTCGGTCAACTCCGACATGCCCAAGCCGACGTTGCTGCCCTACGCCGCCACCAAAGGGGCAATTGCCAACTTCACCGGCGGCCTGGCGCAGATGCTCGGCAGCAAGGGGATTCGCGTCAACAGTGTCGCCCCTGGCCCGATCTGGACCCCGTTGATCGTGGCGACCATGACCGATGAGGACGTGCAGAACTTCGGCAGCGAAACCCCGCTGGGCCGCCCCGGACAGCCGGTGGAAGTGGCACCGATCTACGTGCTGCTGGCCTCGGACGAAGCCAGCTACATTTCCGGCTCGCGCTATGCCGTCACAGGCGGCAAACCGATTCTGTGACCGCCGCTACAGGTCAAAGCGATCCACCGCCCGCCGCCGCTCATTGTCGTCGCGCACGTCATAGCTGGCGGTGGTCTGGATATTGGTGTGGTGCGCCAGTTTCTGTGCGATTGACAGGTCATGCTCCTCAATCACTCGCGTGATGAATGAACGACGAAAGTCGTGGGGCATGATCTTCACCCCCACCTGCTCCCCGCGCTGACGGGCAATGTAGTAAATCGCATGCTTGGTGATACGTTCCCGAGTGATATGGCTGCCTCGGCGAATACGGTTGAACAGGAAGTCGTCGTCCTGCTCGCCCGGTTTGAGTTGCTGGCGGCGAAAGTCCAGCCATGCCTGCAATTTGGCAAAGGCCCAGTCCGGGGCGTATTTGACCAGTTCTCTGTTGCCTTTGCCGATCACCCGCAAACTGCGCTCGGTAAAGTCGATCTGCGCAAGGTCGAGGTTGACCGATTCCGACTTGCGCATGCCTGAACCGTAGAGAATCCCGATCACCGCGGCATCACGCAGGCCCTGCGGGCGTGGGTCGGCGGCGCAGACTTCCATCAGTTCGCGGATCAATGTGCGCCGCAGGTTGCGGCCCTGGCCCAGGCGCGTACCGGCGGCAGCCTTGACCGTGCGCATCTTCAACAGGTGTTCCTGGGTGATCAGGCTCATGCGCCAGGCTTCATTCATCACTCCGCGCACCGCGTTCACGTACAGCGACGATGTGTTCGGGGCGTAGCCGTCCTCGCGCAACGCTGCCACCAGGGAGATGACGTGCTCGGGCTGCAGCAGGTGCCAGTCGATATCTTCCAGGTTGATGTCCTCGAAGCCCAGGCGGTCGGCGGCATCCTGCAGCACATAGCGCATGGTCAGTTGGCTCGAAGGTGCCAGGCGGGTGAGGTAGAGGGTCAGAGGGTTGCGCAGCGACTCAGTCAAAACTAATCAGCCTTTGGATTAAATAACGCGAGCAAACCATTGTTTGTTCGAGCTATTCAGTGAATTGGCGAGGGCTGAGTCTAGCGCAGGACTCGCCCTCGCACAAAATCACGGGACGGTTTCTTCATCCTCGGTCGGCTCCGGCGCCTGTGTCTGGGCCTGGCTCCACTCGCTGTCCTGTTTTTGCATCAGCGCGAACCAGTGCTTGCGCATGTAGGGCAAGTAGGCGTCCGGCGCCTTGGCGAAATCGTCCTCATCGCGGTAACAGCCCGGCAATGGCAGCTCGGTGCCCTGCTCCTTGTACTGGCTGACCAACGCCTGCTGCGCGGCCACGCTGCAGTCCTTGGGCAAGGGCATGCCACGCAATGCGCCGGCCTCTTCGTCCCACCAGGCCGCGCCGTAACGGTCGACGCCGCGCAGGCGGAATTTCTGCGACTTGCCCACGCGCATGATCAACTTGAATTCATTCGGGCTGACATCGCTGGTGCAGGTGAGCGAGTAACCGACGATGGTCTGGGTAAGGCCGTCACCGTTCAGGTCGGTAACCCGGGTGGCAGTCCGATCAAAGCGCAGGGCCGCGTCGAACTGGCAGCGCTGCACATCGTCGTAGAGCATCCATATGCGCTTGGGGCGCTTGCCGTCGATCAGGTACTGGGCCGCGTAGACAAAAGCCGTCTGGGTGCCATCGTCGTCTCGCTCATTGACCTGTTCGGCCAGCACCAGGAGGTTTTTTCCCTGCTGGTCATCCCAGGTATAGGCAGCGATCTGCTTGCCGCGCACTTCGACGCCATCCGGCACCTGGTCGATGCTGGTGAGCGCCACGCCGTCATCGGCCCGCACTGTGGCGATACAGGCCACGCTCAATAACAACCCCATCAACACTGGCCGCAATTGGCCGCGTAAAAGCTGCACGCTATTCATCCGAGTACCCTGGCAAGAGATGGCTTACTTTACCGGCACTTGAGCGTTGATGCAGAGAAGATTGTTTATCCAGCGGGGCTAGCTGAACCCTGGCTGTCTACCTGTCAAATAAACGAGTTTTTCATCCGGCTTTCATATTCGTTCCACATTTTTCCGCTTAACCTTAAACGCAGTACTTCATGGCAATCCGTGGTTTGCCAGTTAACCTGTTGATTGTGCTTAAGCTTTAGCTGTGCGCTAAAGCGCGCCCGTCGTGCTTCGTTGCTGTTTTCACGCTCCAAGCCGCTCTAACCCCGAGGTCATGAATCTTTGAAACCCTACCCTATTCAGTGCGTGTCGATCGTTATCCCGGTCTACAACGAACAAGACAGCCTGCCTGAGCTGCTGCGCCGCACCACGGCAGCCTGCAAGCAACTGGCCTACGCATACGAAATCATCCTGGTCGATGACGGTAGCCGCGACAACTCCGCGCAATTGCTCGAGGACGCCGCCGCAGAGGATGGCAGCAACGTGGTCGCGGTGATCCTCAACCGTAATTACGGCCAACATGCGGCAATCATGGCCGGGTTCGAGCAATGCCGGGGCGATGTGGTGATCACCCTTGACGCCGACCTGCAGAACCCGCCCGAAGAAATCCCGCGCCTGGTGGAACAAGCGGCCCTGGGCTACGACGTGGTTGCCACCGTGCGCAATAATCGCCAGGACTCGGCCTTTCGCCGCTGGCCTTCGCGCCTGATCAATCTGGCCGTGCAACGCTCCACCGGCGTGGCCATGACCGACTACGGCTGCATGCTGCGCGCCTATCGCCGCACCATCGTCGATGCCATGCTGGCCTGCCGCGAGCGCAGCACCTTCATCCCGATCCTGGCCAACGGCTTTGCCCGCCACACCACCGAGATCCTGGTGCACCACGCCGAGCGCGAGCACGGCGAATCCAAATACAGCGCCATGCGCCTGATCAGCCTGATGTTCGACCTGCTGACCTGCATGACCACCACCCCGCTGCGCCTGCTGTCCATCGTCGGTTTCAGCCTGGCGGCCCTGGGCATGCTGTTCGCCTTTGCCCTGATCGTCATGCGCCTGGCCTTCGGCGCCGATTGGGCCGGTGACGGTCTGTTCGTGCTGTTTGCCGTGCTGTTCGTGTTCACCGGTGGCCAGTTCATCGGCATGGGCCTGCTGGGTGAATACCTGGGCCGTATGTACAGCGATGTGCGCGCCCGCCCGCGTTTCTTTATTGAAAAAGTGCTGCGCAACCAACCGGCGGCACCGGCACCCGTGGTCGTCGTCGACGGCCTGGCGTCTTCCCACACTTCCACTTCTTCCGATCAGGTCCAGTCATGAGTTCAAAAGCCGTTGTATTCGCGTACCACGATATTGGTTGTGCAGGCATCGAAGCGCTGCTCGCTGCCGGTTACGACATCGCTGCCGTGTTCACCCATGCCGATGACCCCAAGGAAAACAACTTCTACGGCTCCGTGGCCCAGTTGTGCGCGCGTAACGGCATCCCCGTGCACGCTCCGGAAGACGCCAACCACCCGCTGTGGGTCGAGCGCATCGCCAAACTCAATCCGGACTACATTTTCTCGTTCTACTACCGCAACCTGCTGAGCGAAGCCCTGCTGGGCACCGCGAGCAAAGGCGCGTTCAACCTGCACGGTTCGCTGCTGCCCAAGTATCGTGGCCGCGCGCCTGCCAACTGGGTGCTGGTCAACGGCGAAACCGAAACCGGCGTGACCCTGCACCGCATGGTCAAACGTGCCGACGCCGGCGCGATCCTGGCTCAGCACAAAGTTGTGATCGAGCGCAGCGACACCGGCCTGACCCTGCACGCCAAGCTGCGTGACGCCGCCACCCACCTGCTGCGCGATGCGCTGCCGCAACTGGCCGCGGGCAAGCTGACTGAAACGGCCCAGGATGAAAGCCAGGCCACCTGCTTTGGTCGCCGCACGGCCGCCGACGGCAAGCTGGAGTGGAACAAACCGGCTGAAGAACTGTTCAACCTCGTGCGTGCGGTCACTCAGCCATACCCGGGCGCCTTCTGCGCCGTGGGCGAGCACAAGCTGATCGTCTGGCAGGCCGACGTGGTCAAGGGCAACGAAGGCCTGGCGCCCGGCCGCGTGATCAGCGTCAACCCGCTGCGCATCGCCTGCGGTGAAGATTCCCTGGTGATCAAGTTCGGCCAGCGCAACGACAACGGCCTGTACCTGGCCGGGCCCTCCCTGGCTAACGAATTGGGCCTGGTGGACGGCTCCGTGCTGCGTGGCGCCGAGTCCGGCCGCAAGCCACGCCGTACCCGCGTGCTGATCCTCGGTGTGAACGGCTTTATCGGTAACCACCTCTCCGAGCGCCTACTGCGCGACGACCGTTATGAAGTCTATGGCCTGGACATCGGTTCCGACGCCATCGAGCGTCTGCGCAGCCACCCCAACTTCCATTATGTGGAAGGCGATATCAGCATCCACACCGAGTGGATCGAGTACCACATCAAGAAGTGCGACGTGGTCCTGCCGCTGGTGGCCATCGCCACGCCAATCGAATACACCCGCAACCCGCTGCGCGTGTTCGAACTGGACTTCGAAGAAAACCTCAAGCTGGTACGCTACTGCGTCAAGTACAACAAGCGCGTGATCTTCCCGTCGACCTCCGAAGTCTATGGCATGTGCCAGGATCAGTATTTCGACGAAGACACCTCCAACCTGGTGGTCGGCCCGGTCAACAAGCAACGCTGGATCTACTCGGTTTCCAAGCAACTGCTGGACCGCGTGATCTGGGCCTACGGTGCCAAGGGCCTGAATTTCACCCTGTTCCGTCCGTTCAACTGGATGGGCCCGCGCCTCGACCGCCTGGATTCGGCGCGTATCGGCAGCTCCCGAGCAATCACCCAACTGATCCTGAACCTGGTGGAAGGCACGCCGATCCGCCTGTTCGACGGCGGCGAGCAGAAACGCTGCTTCACCGACATCGCCGACGGTATCGAAGCCCTGGCGCGCATCATCGATAACGACAATGACGCGTGCAACGGCCAGATCATCAACATCGGCAACCCGGAAAACGAAGCCAGCATTCGCCAACTGGGCGAAGAGCTGCTGCGCCAGTTCGAAGCGCACCCACTGCGCGGCAACTTCCCGCCGTTCGCCGGGTTCCGCGATGTGGAGAGCAAGGCGTTCTACGGCACCGGTTACCAGGATGTGGCACACCGCAAGCCAAGCATCGAAAACGCCAAGCGCCTGCTGAACTGGGCACCGACCGTGGAAATGAGCGAAACCATCGGCAACACGCTGGATTTCTTCCTGCGTGAAGCGATGCTCGAACAGGCGGACAAGCGCTGATGCAGGCAGGTCTTCGCATCGACGTCGATACCTACCGTGGCACCCGCGAAGGCGTGCCACGGTTGCTCGAATCCCTGGATGAAGCCGGGGTGAAAGCGACGTTCTTCTTCAGTGTGGGGCCGGACAACATGGGGCGCCACCTGTGGCGCCTGATCCGCCCGCAATTTCTGTGGAAGATGCTGCGCTCCAATGCCGCCGGCCTGTATGGCTGGGACATCCTGCTGGCGGGCACCGCCTGGCCGGGCAAGCCGATCGGCCGCGACCTGGGGCACTTGATGCGCCAGGCCAAGGCCGCCGGGCATGAAGTCGGCCTGCACGCCTGGGATCACCATGGCTGGCAGGCCAACACCGGGCGCTGGAGCGAGGCGCAGTTGATCGAGCAGATTCGACGTGGCGTGGACACCCTGAGCGACATCCTCGGCGCGCGCATCGACTGCTCAGCGGCGGCCGGCTGGCGTGCCGATGAGCGCGTCGTGCAAGCCAAACAAGGTTTCAACTTTCGCTACAACAGCGATTGCCGGGGCACCAGCCTGTTTCGGCCGACATTGGCTGACGGCAGCGCGGGTACGCCCCAAATTCCGGTGGACCTGCCGACGTTCGACGAAGTGGTAGGGCCGGTGGTCGCCGCTAAGGATTTCAATAACTTCATTCTTGACCGCTTCACGGCGTCGAAGCTCAACGTCTATACCATCCATGCAGAAGTAGAAGGGATTCTGATGGCTCAAGATTTTCGCCGGTTGCTCGCACAGGCAGGGCAGCGCGGCATCGATTTCACACCGCTGGGCGACTTGTTGCCCACGGACCTCACCACCCTGCCCCAGCAACACCTGGTGCGCGGTGCGTTGAGTGGCCGCGAGGGTTGGCTGGGAGTGCAGCAGGCATGACGCGCCGTTGGGCATTGCCCTTGCTCCTGCTGGCGTTTGGCGTGTTTTACCTGTTACCGCTGGCCACCCACGGCCTGTGGATTCCGGATGAAACCCGCTATGCGCAGATCAGTCAGGAAATGCTGCTGACCGGCAAGTGGGCCGCGCCGCACTTTATGGGTATCCGCTATTTCGAGAAACCTGCCGCCGGTTACTGGATGATTGCGCTCGGTCAGGCCATGTTCGGGCAGAACCTGTTCGGCGTGCGTTTTGCGTCGGCCTTGAGCACCGGCTTGAGTATCCTGCTGGTTTACCTGATGGCCCGCCGGTTGTGGAACGACCCGCAGAAAAGCCTGGTCAGCACTGTGCTGTACATGAGTTTCGTCAGCGTGGCGATGCTCGGTGGCTACGCCAATCTGGACCCGCAGTTCACCTTCTGGGTCAACCTGACGGGCGTAGCCCTGTGGTTCTGCTTCGCCAGCCGCACGCCGCGTGCCAGGCTGTGGTCCTGGGCCTTGCTGGGCGTGGCCTGTGGCATGGGTTTCATGACCAAGGGCTTTCTGGCCTGGTTACTGCCGGTATTGATCGCCCTGCCCTACGCCGTCTGGCAGAAACGCTCGATGGAATTGTTCAAGTTCGGCCCGGTGGCCGTGGCTGCGGCGATGCTGGTCAGCCTGCCATGGGCCTTGACCGTGCACCTGCAAGAGCCGGATTACTGGCACTTTTTCTTTTGGCACGAGCATATCCAACGCTTTGCCGGCGAAGACGCGCAACACGCCGAGCCGTTCTGGTATTACCTGCCCTTGCTGGTGGCGTTCACGCTGCCCTGGGTTGCCCTGCTGCCGTCCAGCCTCAAACAGGCGTGGCAGGACCGGCGCCTGCCGGACACCGCGTACTTGCTGCTGTGGCTATTGATGCCCCTGGCATTCTTCAGCCTGGCCAAAGGCAAACTGCCTGCGTACATCATGCCGTGCCTGCTGCCCCTGGCTTTGCTGATGGGCTCTACCTTGAGCGACAAACTCGCTCAAGGCCGTGACCGCGTGGTACGCATCAACGGGTGGCTGAACATGGTGATCGGCGTGCTTGCCCTATTGGCGCTCGGTTGGTTCCAACTGAAGAAGTCGGTGTACGTACAGGGTGATGAAGCCCTTAGCCTGGTGCTGGTATTCACCTGCCTGGCCGGCTGGGTCCTGGTTAACCTGCTGCAAGCGGTACGCCCGGCGACGCTGTGGGCCGCACCGCTGATCGGCAGCGGCCTGCTGGTTGCGCTGGTGCCCGCCGCATTGCCCCATTCGGTGGTTTATAACAAGACCCCGGACCAGTTCATCATCGATCATGCCGAAGAACTCAAGCCTTCCATTGCGCTGTTGAGCAACGACCTGGGCGCCTCCGCGGCGTTGTCATGGCGACTGAAACGGCCCGACATCACGCTGTACAACACCTCTGGCGAGGTGAAATACGGCCTGGCTTATGCGGACACCGCTCACCGTCTGGTCGACCGCAATCAGATCCAGGCCTGGATGGCCCAAACCCGTCGCAGCGGCCCCGTGGGCGTGGTGATGCGCGTCAATAGCCAGGGTGAGAAGGAAGAACTCGCCCTGCTGCCCGCAGACGGCCAGCGGTATGCGCAGGGCAATATCGTGATCCTGATCTTCCCGCAGGTCGCGCAATGATCACCCTGCTTCTGTTACTCAGCGCCTGCCTGCTCACCTGCATGGGCCAGGTCTCGCAGAAGTTTGCCGTGGAAAGCTGGCGAGAATTGCCCGACGGCTGGGCGCTGAAGCTACGTTCGCCGTGGCTGTGGTCGGCCCTGCTGTGCCTGGGCTTCGGACTGTTGGTATGGCTGCTCGTATTGCAGCGCCTTGAGGTGGGCATCGCTTACCCGATGCTCAGCCTGAATTTTGTCTTGGTCACCCTGGTGGCGCGCTTTGTGTTCAAAGAGCCCATCGACGCGCGGCATTGGCTGGGCGTCGCGCTGGTGATTGCCGGCGTAGTGTTGCTGGGGCGTCAGGTATGAGCCGGGCGCGCGGGTTTGCCCTGGCCTTGGGCAGCGTGGGCCTGGTCAGCGCGGCGCAGTTGGGCATGCGTTGGAGCATGACGCGTTTACCGTTGCCCCATGAATGGCTCAATGCGCAGATCGATCTTGCAGCCCTCGGGGTGGTGGTTCTGGCGATCTGTGCCTACGCCCTGTCGATGCTTTGCTGGTTGGTGGCCCTCAAGCACCTGCCGCTGGGTCGGGCCTATTCGCTGCTGAGCATCAGCTACGCGCTGGTGTACCTGCTGGCGGCCGGCCTGCCGGTGTTCAACGAACATTTTTCGCTTTCGAAAACTCTCGGGGTGGCATTTGTCATCCTGGGTGTGCTGGTTATCAACTCTCGTCGTGCTCGCTCTACAAGTCCCAGGAATGCCCCATGAAAATCAGCGTATTTGGTAGTGGTTACGTCGGCCTGGTACAGGCCACCGTATTGGCCGAAGTCGGTCACGATGTCATCTGCATGGATGTCGATCAAAACAAGGTCAAGCTGCTGCAGCAGGGCCATGTGAGTATCTTCGAGCCGGGGCTGGCCGCCATGGTCAAGGAGAACCTCGAAAGCGGGCGATTGCACTTTACCTATGACGAGAAACTCGCCGTCGAGCACGGTGAGGTGCTCTTCATCGCGGTGGGCACGCCGTCGGATGAAGACGGTTCGGCGGATCTGAAATACGTGCTATCGGTCGGCGATGCCGTGGCTCGCCATCGGATCGAGCCGGTCATTCTGGTGGAAAAATCCACCGTGCCCGTGGGCACCGGCGACACCCTGCGCGCTCATATCGACAAAGCCTTGCACCTGGCCGGCCGCAGCCTGGCGTTCGATATCGTCTCCAACCCCGAATTCCTCAAGGAAGGCTCGGCGGTTGCCGACTGCCGCCGGCCGGACCGCATCATCATCGGCTGCGAGCGCGAAGAAGTGCGCGAGGTCATGCGCGATCTGTACGCACCGTTCAACCGCAACCATGACCGCATTATCTTCATGGACCTGCGCAGCGCCGAGCTGACCAAATACGCCGCCAACTGCATGCTGGCCACCAAGATCAGCTTTATCAACCAGATCGCCGAGCTGGCCGAACACTTGGGCGCCGACATTGAAGCCGTGCGCCTGGGCATCGGCGCCGATTCGCGCATCGGCTACCACTTTATCTACCCCGGTTGCGGCTATGGAGGCTCGTGCTTCCCCAAAGACATGCGCGCGCTGATCCACAGTGCCAAGCAGGCCAACTGCTCCAGCGACCTGCTGGAAGCCGTCGAAGCGATCAACCAGCGTCAGAAGAGCAAGCTGTTCGAGCGTATCAACGCGTTCTTCAAAGGCAACCTGCGCGGCAAGACCTTCGCCCTGTGGGGCCTGGCCTTCAAACCCAACACCGATGACATGCGCGACGCCCCCAGCCGCGTGTTGATGGAAGCCCTGTGGGACGCCGGGGCCGATGTGCGCGCCTTCGACCCCGAGGCCATGCAGGAAACCCAGCGCATCTATGCCGATGAGACCCGCCTGATGCTGATGGGCACGCCCGAGTCCACCCTGGTGGGCGCCGATGCGCTGATCGTGTGCACCGAGTGGCAGCAATTCAAGGCGCCGGACTTCGACCTGATCCACCAGCGCCTGAAAACGCCGGTGATTTTCGACGGCCGCAACCTCTACGACGGTGAGCGCCTGGCGCGCAAAGGCTTCCAATACTTCCCGATGGGCCGTGGCGACTCCTGCCAATTGCCGATTCCCCAGCAACAGTGGGTGCCGCAGGTCGTGGAAGCCTGAGACGTGAACAAAACCCGATCGCCCCTGCTCAATGCCACGGTTCGCCGCCAATCCCTGGTGTTGGGGCTGTTGGGCCTGCTGTTGTTCATTGCCGGTAACTGGAACCAGGCGATCATCGGTTTCGATTCGCGCTTTGTGGTGTTTGCCCAGGAAATGCTGCGGCATGGGCCGAGCTTTTTTCCCACCACCTATGGCCAGCCCTACGCCGATTACCTGGCGACCTCGACGCTGCTCACGTGGCTGCTGTCGTTGCCGCTGGGACACGTCAGCAGCTTTACCGCCTGGCTGCCCACGGCGATGGCCTCGGCGCTGATCGTGACCCTGATCTATCGCTTGACCGCCCCGTACTCCCAACGTTGGGGTTTGCTGAGCGTTGCGCTGTTGCTGCTCAGCAGCACCTTTATCAGCGAAACCCGCGCGGTGTCCCTGGACCAGATGCTCGCCGCAGTCACATTGGCAGTGTTCTACCTCGGTTACGCCCATGATCACTTCGACGCGGGCAAGCGCCTGCACTGGGTGTACCTGCTTTTGATCGTGGGGTTTGCAGTGCGCGGGCCGATCGGCCTGGTGGTGCCCACAGGCGTACTCTGCAGTTACTACCTGATCAATCGCCAATGGCGTCAGCTGTTCAGCTTTGGCTTTCTGGCGCTGGCGTTGCTGGTGGCCTGCGTGGGCCTGTTGCTGTTGCTGGCCAAGCTCAGCGGCGGCGAGACCTTCATGCAGGACGTGATCCGCATGCAGTTTCTGGGGCGCATGGATGGCAGCGAAGGGTCCAGCGGTGCGTTGTATTACTTCTCCAGCTCGCTGGGCAATTACGCCCTGGCCTACCCGATGGCATGGCTGGTACTGCTGGCGGTAGCCCTGGGCGGGAGGCAGACGCCGCAGCCGGGCTTGAAACTGGTGGGTTATTGCGCTGCCGCCGCCCTGCTGGTGCTGCTGGGCTTGTCGATTCCCCAGGCGAAAAAGGCGCGCTACGTGCTGCCTATGTTGCCCATGGCGGCGATTATCGCGGCGTACCCTTTTTACGTGACCCAAGGGCGGGCGTTTGCCTGGTTGCGGGGCTTCATGCTGGGTCTCTGGACGCTGTTGCCCGTGCTGCTGATCGCCGGGCTGGTGTTCATGCGTGCGCGCTACCCCGAGCCATTGGGCCATCTGATGCCGATAATCAGCTTACTGGCGGCATTGCAGGTGCTGGCGGTGCTGGGCTTGCTCAAGGCGCGCCTGCGCGCGACGGGTCCGGCACTGACCGCCGTACTGGCGGTGTGGGCCACATATATCCTGGTGGTCGAGCCGTTGGAGCGCAGCCTCTACGACACGCGCACCTTTACCCTCCAGGTGCACGAGCAGGTGATGCAAGCGCGTGCGCCGGTGGTATTGCACGGCCTGGGCAAAGACGCCAAAGCGATCAAGTACATGGTTAACCTCGATTGCGACCAAGTGCCATTGTTTACCCAGCAAGCCTCCGACCTGGCGCCGCTGCAGGGGCCGGCCTGGCTGGTGATGAGCCAGGCGGACTTCGAAGGGTTGCAGGACCCGCGTTTTCGCGATCTTACCCCGACGCTCACCGGGGAGTTCGACCGCAACCCTTATGTGCTGCTGCACCTGAGTAAACCGTCGGCATTGTGAACCTTTACACAAAGGCCGCGAGTGCAGAAACGTCCTACGCAGCTATGCGTAATGACTGCTGTCTTTTCCCTTTCCCGCGCCTGAAACGCGACTGTAAACTCCGTGACCAATGGCGGTAATCATTTACCGCCACAGGCCATGGATAACAACAAGGACGCTATAGGCCGCAACCACTGCCGTGGTTTACTTCATGAGAGGAAAATGCCGTGCCATACGATATTTGCAATGAACTGCATGTCGGCCCCCTGCCCGTGCCGCCCCTGGATCGACTGATGGAACTGCGCGACGCCCTCGTCGCCCTCAAAGGCCCTCTGGCCAGTGAACCCGCCCTGCAGGAATGTCTGCGCAAACGGCTCTTCAACGAAGAAACCGACAGCCGCGTACTGGGTGAACGCAATACGCCGCTGGCCAGTGTCATCTGTTCGATTCCGTTCGGCTGACACCGCTTCAATCCAATTTTTTTGTATTTAACCCTCATTAATATGCATTGGCGCTGAACGAAGCCCCACGGCACACTGCTCGCGTTCCTGCCCAGCGGCAGGAGCGTCCAAAGACTTTTCCGGGTGACCAGACGAGTCTTTTTTTTGCCCGCCGTTTATGGATCTCATCAATGCTTGCTCGCTGGTTCCCCGCTGCTATCAACACCCGCCCTTCGGAATGGAGCCGCGCCGCCATCGGCATGGCGCTGGGCACCCTGTTCAGTGTCTGGCTGTGCGCCCAAGTCTTTGGCATGGATGTCGCGTTGCACCTGCTCGGCCCGTTGGGGGCGTCAGCGGTGCTGCTGTTCGCCGTGTCGTCCGGTGCGTTGGCGCAACCCTGGTCGATCATCGGCAGTTACCTGTGCGCCGGTGTGGTCGCCTTATTAGTGGCAAGGGTACTGGGACGCACCCTCGGCGGCGCCTGCCTGGCGGCCGGCATGAGCGTGGTGCTGATGTGCTGGTTGCGCTGCCTGCACCCGCCGGCGGGTGGCCTGGCCATGACGCTGGTGCTGGCGGATCCGGCCTCTGCGGCACTTGGCTGGCAGGAGCTCGGCGCGGTGCTGATGGGCGCCGGTGCCTTGCTCTGCTGCGCGCTGGCCTACAATAACGCCACGCGCACGCGTTATCCCAAGGGTGCGGTGGAGGCACCCGCAGCGATCCTGCCCGACCCGAATGCCACACGCGATGCCGCCGTCACCGCTGCCGACCTGAAGCTGGCACTGGCTGAAATGGAGCAATTCTATGACGTGGCTCCCACCGAGCTGGAGCAGTTGATTCACGCTGCGCAAGTTCACGCACGGCGCCGCAGCATCGGCCAGGTACTGGCCAGCCGTGTGCCCTGACGGGCATAACGTCGGGCGGGCTGTCCCGCCCTCCCGGCGTGTGCATAAATGCAGGAACGACCTGCAGGATTCACGGTTGTACTGGGCAAATTTGCGCTGGTAGGATCGCGGGATGGTCCGTCTGCGGACCTCTTGATAAAGAACAATAAAAGCAGGGAGTTAGAGATGACTGCTCAGGTTTCATCCGAAGCAAGCCGGGCTGATGCGCCTCAGGACGAGGTGCTCGCCGAGGTTCGTAACCATATCGGGCACCTTACCCTCAACCGTCCCGCCGGTCTCAATGCCATTACCCTCGACATGGTCCGCCACATGACCCGGCAATTGCAGGCCTGGGCGGACGATCCCGAGGTCCATGCCGTGGTCCTGCGCGGCGCTGGCGACAAAGCCTTCTGTGCCGGCGGCGATATTCGCTCCCTCTACGACAGTTTCAAAAGCGGCGACACCCTGCACCAGGATTTTTTCGTCGAAGAATATGCGCTCGACCTGGCCATCCACCATTACCGCAAACCGGTGTTGGCCTTAATGGATGGCTTTGTGTTGGGCGGCGGCATGGGGCTGGTGCAAGGCGCAGACCTGCGCGTAGTCACCGAGCGCAGCCGCCTGGCAATGCCGGAGGTGGCGATCGGTTACTTCCCGGATGTGGGCGGCAGCTACTTTCTGCCGCGTATTCCCGGGGAGCTGGGCATTTACCTCGGCGTGACCGGGGTGCAGATCCGCGCGGCGGATGCACTCTACTGCGGCCTGGCAAATTGGTACCTGGACAGCGCCAGGCTTGCCGAGCTCGACCAGAAACTCGACCGCCTGCAATGGCATGACGCGCCGCTCAAAGACCTGCAAGGCGTGTTAGCCAAGCTTGCCGTGCAACGGCTGCCGGACGCGCCGCTGGCGGCGCTGCGTCCGGCCATTGACCATTTCTTCGCCCTGCCCGATATCCCAAGCATCGTCGAGCAATTGCAGGCCGTCACCGTGGCCGACAGCCACGAGTGGGCGTTGAACACCGTGCACCTGATGCAGACCCGTTCCCCCCTGGCCATGGCCGTAACCCTGCAGATGCTGCGCCGTGGCCGCCGTCTGCGGTTGGAACAATGCTTCGCGCTGGAGTTGCATCTGGACCGTCAGTGGTTCGAGCGTGGTGACCTGATCGAGGGCGTGCGTGCCCTGATCATCGATAAGGACAAGTCCCCGCGCTGGCATCCGCCGACGCTTCAGGCGTTGGATGCCGCGCATGTCGACAGCTTCTTCCACGACTTCGAGCAGGTTGCGAAATAACTCATGCAAGACATTGAATACACAGAAGAACAAGTGATGATCCGCGACATGGCGCGCGACTTTGCCCGCGGTGAAATCGCCCCCCACGCCCAGGCCTGGGAGAAAGCCGGCTGGATCGACGATGGCCTCGTGGCGAAAATGGGCGAATTGGGCCTGCTCGGCATGGTCGTGCCCGAAGAATGGGGCGGCACCTACGTCGATTACGTGGCCTACGCCCTGGCCGTGGAAGAGATATCGGCAGGGGATGGCGCCACTGGCGCACTGATGAGTATTCACAATTCAGTGGGTTGCGGGCCGATCCTCAACTACGGCAGCGAGCAGCAGAAACAAACCTGGCTCGCCCAACTGGCCAGCGGCCAGGCGATTGGCTGCTTTTGCCTGACCGAACCCCAGGCCGGCTCGGAAGCGCACAACCTGCGTACCCGTGCCGAGCTGCGCGACGGCCAATGGGTGATCAATGGCGCCAAGCAATTCGTCAGCAACGGCAAGCGGGCCAAATTGGCCATCGTGTTTGCGGTGACCGACCCGGCGCTGGGCAAAAAAGGCATTTCCGCGTTCCTGGTGCCCACCGACACGCCGGGCTTCGTGGTGGACCGCACCGAGCACAAAATGGGCATACGCGCCTCCGATACCTGCGCCGTCACCCTCAACCACTGCAGCGTGCCCGAAGCCAACCTGCTCGGCGAGCGCGGCAAAGGCCTGGCCATTGCGTTGTCCAACCTCGAAGGCGGCCGTATCGGCATCGCCGCCCAGGCCCTGGGCATCGCCCGTGCGGCATTCGAAGCGGCGCTGACTTACGCCCGTGAGCGCGTGCAGTTCGACAAGGCAATTATCGAGCACCAGAGCGTGGCCAATCTGCTGGCGGACATGCAGACCCGCCTCAACGCCGCGCGCCTGTTGATTCTGCACGCCGCGCGCCTGCGCAGCGCCGGCAAGCCCTGCCTGTCGGAAGCGTCCCAGGCCAAGCTATTCGCCTCGGAAATGGCCGAAAAGGTCTGTTCCCAGGCCATGCAGATCCATGGCGGGTACGGTTACCTGGAGGATTACCCGGTGGAGCGCTACTACCGGGATGCGCGAATCACGCAGATTTATGAAGGGACCAGTGAGATTCAACGGATGGTCATCGCCCGCGAACTGAAAAACTACCCGTTCTAAATACGCCATGTGGGAGGGGGCAAGCCCCAATGCCAGTCAGTTAAGGAGGAACACTGTAACTGTGGCGAGCGGGCTTGCCCCGCGTTGGGCTGCGCAGCAGCCCCAATAGGAGCGTCGCAGTATGCCAGGCAGCTCCGGGACTATGTTTTGGGGCTGCTTCGCAGCCCAACGCGGGGCAAGCCCGCTCGCCACAGGTTACTGGTTGCCCGTTCCGTCTCTTAACTGACCGGCATTGGGGCAAGCCCCCTCCCACATTTTTACTGGTCCTTGAATTGCGGCGCGCGTTTGGCCACAAATGCCGCCATGCCTTCCTTCTGATCCTGCGTCGCGAAGGCCGCATGGAATACCCGTCGCTCAAAGCGCACGCCTTCGGACAGGCTCACTTCGAATGCACGGTTCACGCTTTCCTTGACCATCATGCTGATCGGCACCGATTTGCCCGCAATCAGCGTCGCGACTTTCAAGGCCTCATCCAGCAAATCGTCGGCCGGCACGATACGTGCAACGATGCCACAGCGCTCGGCCTCCACTGCATCGATAAAACGGCCGGTCAGGCACATTTCCATGGCCTTGGCCTTGCCCACCGCGCGGGTCAGGCGTTGAGTACCACCCATGCCCGGCAGCACTCCCAGATTGATTTCCGGCTGGCCGAACTTGGCACCGTCGCCGGCCAGGATAAAGTCGCACATCAACGCCAGCTCACAGCCACCACCCAGGGCAAAGCCGTTAACGGCGGCGATGATCGGCTTGCGGCGGTTGGCCACGCGGTCGCTGTCGCTGAACAGGTCGTCCATATAAATCTGCGGGTAGGTCAGCTCGGCCATTTCCTTGATATCGGCGCCGGCGGCGAAGGCCTTTTTCGAACCGGTCAGCACGATGCAGCCGATTTCCGGATTGGCTTCCAGGCCATCCAGGGCCTGGTTCAACTCGCTTACCAACTGTGCGTTCAGCGCGTTCAGCGCCTGCGGGCGGTTCAGGGTGATCAAACCGACCCGGCCTTGAACCTCAAGCAAAATAGTCTCGTAACTCATGTATCGGCTCCTTAAAGATTGCGTGAGATGACCATGCGTTGAATATCGCTGGTGCCTTCGTAAATCTGGCAGACCCGCACATCGCGATAGATGCGCTCCAGGGGAAAGTCGCTCAGGTAACCGTAACCGCCGAGGGTTTGCAAGGCGGCCGAACAGACTTTCTCAGCCATTTCCGAGGCGAACAGCTTGGCCATCGAGGCCTCCACCAGCGCCGGCTTGCCGCTGTCACGCAGGGCGGCGGCGTAATGCACCATCTGCCGCGCCACCGCGATCTGCGTGGCCATGTCCGCCAGGCGAAACGCCACGGCCTGATGTTCGATCAGCGCCTTGCCGAAGCTTTCGCGCTCGCGGGCATAGTCGCGGGCCGCCTCAAACGCAGCGCGGGCCATGCCCACCGCTTGTGCGGCGATACCTACGCGGCCGCCTTCAAGATTGGCCAGGGCGATTTTATAGCCCTCGCCCTCCTCCCCCAGGCGATTGGCCAGCGGCACCTTCAGGTCTTCGAACAGAATCTGGCAGGTGTCGGAAGCATGCTGGCCGAGCTTGTCCTCGACTCGCGCCACGCTGTAGCCCGGTGAGTCCGTCGGCACGATAAACGCGCTGATGCCACGCTTGCCCGCCGCCGGGTCGGTTACGGCAAACACAATCACCACCCCGGCGTTCTGCCCGGAGGTGATGAACTGTTTGCAGCCATTGAGCACGTAGTGATCGCCCTCCAGGCGCGCGCGGGTTTTCAGGCTGCTGGCATCCGAGCCGGCCTGGGGTTCGGTCAGGGCGAACGCGCCGAGCATGGCGCCGCTGGCCAGAGGCGTGAGAAACCGGGCCTTTTGCTGATCGTTGCCGAACTTGAGGATCGGCACGCAGCCCACCGAGTTATGCACGCTCATGATGGTGGAACAGGCGCCGTCACCGGCGGCGATTTCTTCCAGGGCCATGGCGTAGGCCAGGTAACCGGTGTCGCAACCGCCCCACTGTTCCGGCACCAGCATGCCGAAAAAGCCCAACTCGGCCATCTCGCCGATGGCTTCTTTGGGAAAGCGGTGCTCGCGGTCCCACTCGGCGGCGAAGGGTTTGAGGCGTTCCTGGGCAAATTGCCGGGCCGCATCGCTGATTTGCAGGTGTTCGTCATTGGGCAGCATGGTGCAGAGTCCTTAATACAGGCATTCGACGGCCATGGCCGTGGCTTCGCCACCGCCGATGCAGATAGCGGCCACGCCGCGCTTGAGGCCTTTTTGGCGCAGGGCTGCGAGCAGGGTCACGAGGATGCGCGCGCCGGACGCGCCGATCGGGTGCCCCAACGCGCAGGCACCACCGTGGATATTGACCTTGGCATGCGCAATCTGCAGCTTGCTCATGGTCACCAGGGTCACCACGGCAAAGGCTTCGTTGATTTCAAACAGATCGACTTCGTCCAGAGTCCAGCCAGTCTTGCTCATCAGCTTGCGAATCGCCCCCACCGGCGCCACCGGGAACAACCCAGGCTCATCGGCAAAGGCCGCGTGCCCGTGGATCACCGCCAACGGCTTGAGGCCACGCTTGAGCGCCTCGGACTCGCGCATCAGCATTAACGCCGCCGCGCCGTCGGAGATCGAGCTGGAGTTGGCCGCCGTCACCGTGCCGCCTTCGCGGAACGCCGGTTTCAACTGGGCGATCTTGTCCAATTTGGCCTTCGGCGGTTGCTCGTCGTGCAGGATGGTTTTCTGTTCCTTGCCCACCGTGACCTGGACCGGCACGATCTCGGCGGCAAAGTGCCCGTGGCTGATCGCCTCCTGGGCGCGGCCCAGGGACGCGATGGCGAAGGCGTCCTGGGCTTCACGGGTAAAGCCGTTATGCAGGGCGCACTCTTCGGCGAAGGTGCCCATCAGGCGGCCTTTGTCGTAGGCATCCTCCAGGCCGTCGAGGAACATATGGTCGAGCACACGGCCATGGCCCATGCGGTAACCGCTGCGGGCGCGGTCCAGCAGATACGGCGCGTTGGACATGCTCTCCATGCCCCCCGCGATCACCACGTCGACGCTGCCGGCCGCCAGCGAGTCGTGGGCCAGGATGGTCGCCTCCATGCCCGAGCCGCACATCTTGTTGAGGGTGGTGCAGCGAGTGCCCTTGTCCAGCCCGGCGCCCAGTGCCGCCTGGCGCGCCGGCGCCTGACCGAGGCCGGCGGGCAGCACGCAACCGAACAGCACTTCATCCACGGCATCGGTGGCGATGCCGGCGCGCTCGACCACTGCGCGAATCGCCGCAGAGCCCAGCTGCGGCGCGGTCAGGCCCTTGAGGTCGCCCTGAAACCCGCCCATGGGCGTACGTGCGGCGCTGACAATCACAATCGGATCGTTCATCGGTTGTCCTCCTTACTTGGCCGCCATGCGCAAGGCGCCGTCGAGACGGATCACCTCGCCATTGAGCATGCTGTTTTCAATGATGTGCCGCGCCAGCGCGGCGTATTCGGCGGGTTTGCCCAGGCGCGGCGGGAATGGCACGCCGGCGGCCAGGGAGTCGCGTACTTCGGGAGTCATGCCGGCCATCATAGGGGTCTCGAAGATGCCGGGGGCGATGGTCATCACACGGATGCCAAAGCGTGCCAGTTCTCGGGCGGCGGGCAAGGTGAGGCTGGCAATCGCGCCTTTGGACGCCGCGTATGCAGCCTGGCCGATCTGCCCGTCGAATGCGGCGACCGACGCGGTATTAATGATCACGCCGCGCTCGCCCTCGGCATTGGCCTCGGTTTCAGCGATGGCCGCCGCCGCCAGGCGCAGCAGGTTGAAGCTGCCGATCAGGTTGACGTTGATGACCTGCGCAAAACTCGCCAGCCCATGAGGGCCGTTCTTGCCGAGGATCTTCTCGCCACGCACCACACCGGCGCAATTGACCAGCCCGTGCAGTCCGCCAAACGCCGCCACCGTGGCCTGCACCGCCGCTTCAGCCGCCGCTTCCTGGCTGATATCTGCGACCGTGCTGCGGGCGTTGTCGCCCAGGTGCCGGGCCTTGGCCGCCACGGCGTCGGCATTCAAATCCACCAGCATCACCTTGGCGCCGGCACCGACCAACATGTCGGCGGTGGCCGCGCCGAGGCCCGAAGCGCCGCCGCTGACCAGGAATACCTTGTTTTCAATCTGCATCGTTGTGTCCTTAAAAAGGGATCACGCCACCGCTGCTTGAGCTTTGGCGATTTCCTGATTACGCAAGATAAAACGTTGCAACTTGCCGCTGGGGGTCTTGGGCAAGTCACTGACGAATTCGATTTCCCGTGGATAGGCATGCGCGGCCAGGCGCTGGCGCACATGCAGGCGCAGTTCTTCGGCCAGTTCCGGCGTGGCGCGGTATTGCTCGTTGATCACCACGAACGCTTTGACCAACTCGGTGCGCTCCGGGTCGGGTTTGCCGACCACCGCCGCCTCGATCACCGCCGGGTGCTCGACCAGTGCACTTTCCACGTCGAACGGGCCCACGCGATAACCGGAAGTGGTAATCACGTCGTCACTGCGTCCGACAAAACTGATGCTGCCGTCCGGGTTCAGCTCCACGGTGTCGCCGCTGAGGTAGTACTTGCCGACAAAGGCCTTGGTCTTGACGCCTTCGTAGCCGGCAAACCAGCACATCGGCGACTGCTCGCGGTCGATGGCCAGGATGCCGGGCTGGCCGGCGGGTAATTCCTGGTACGCCTCGTCCAGCACCACGATACGGTGCCCCGGCGACGCGAACCCGGCGGAGCCGACGTGCACCGGATGAGCCAGGCCATGGTGATTGCACAGCACCATGCCCAACTCGGTCTGGCCATAGTGGTCGTGGATGGTCACGCCGAGGTTGTCGGCGAACCAGCGGATCACCTCCGGGTTCAGCGGCTCGCCGGCACTGCTGACAATGCGCAGTTTGCCCTTGATCGAACGGGCGAACTGCTCGCCGCCGGCAATCAGCAAACGGTAGGCGGTGGGAGAACCGGTGAGGTTGGTGATCCCGTATTTGTTGATCACCCGGCAGGTACTCTCCAGGGTGAACGGGCCGTCGTAGAAGGTAATCGGGTGGCCCATGGACAGCGGCCCGGTCACGCCGAAATAGATGCCGTAGGCCCAGCCCGGATCGGCGACGTTCCAGAACGCGTCTTCGGGCCGCAGGTCGACGGCGTCGCGGGTGTAGCTCTGGAACGCGACAATCGCCTTGAGCGGCACCGACAGTGCTTTGGACGGGCCGGTGGTGCCCGAGGTAAACATCAGCAGGAACGGTTCCTCCGCGCTCAGCAGCACCGGCTCGCAGAGGTTGGAATACGT
This sequence comes from Pseudomonas sp. lyk4-R2A-8, assembly GCF_030209095.1. Taxonomy (NCBI): domain Bacteria; kingdom Pseudomonadati; phylum Pseudomonadota; class Gammaproteobacteria; order Pseudomonadales; family Pseudomonadaceae; genus Pseudomonas; species Pseudomonas sp. lyk4-R2A-8. The sequence goes on along the minus strand of NZ_JARVSS010000008.1, from coordinate 106,234 downwards.
GGGGAGCTCGGCCCAGAAACTGAAGTCGCCGCGCACGATGCCTTCGCCCTTGGGGCCGGCGACCGTGACGATAAGGGGGCAACCCTGCACCTCGGCGAGCTTGGGCCGGTTTACCGCGTCGGTAACCACCAGCGCCGCGCCGGAGCTGTTCAAACGGTGTTCAATGGCCTTGGGGCCGAACGCGGTGAACAGCGGCTGGTACACCGCGCCGATGCGCCAGGTGGCCAGCACCACCACCAGCAACTCCGCCGTGCGTGGCAGCAGACCGGCGACCTTGTCGCCGCGCTTCACACCTTGGGCCAGGAGGAAATTGGCGAAGCGTGCCGCCTGGTCCTGCAGGTCGGTAAAAGTGACGGTGGCGCTGCGCCCGTCCTTGCCCTCCCAGAACAGCGCGATGCGCCCCGGCAACGCGTAACGGTCGCAGCATTCGACGCAGGCGTTCAGGCCCTGCAGGCTGCCGGCCAGAGTGGCCTCGACGGTGAGCGGATAATCAAATTCGGTGGTGGCGGCCAAATAGTCACGCATCGCTTGGAATCCTTCGGTCGTTTTTATTTTCAGGACGTTTTTTTACGACAAGCACCGCGGAAATAGTCGCTCCAGCGCGCTTCACCAGCAATGGTCAAAGCCTTCAACATGGCTGACTGTTTTGGCCAATGCCGCGTTTGATCATAGACCGCGCCGATGAAGCGGTCGGCCCAAGCGATTGGACGCCCTGCCCGTCAGCTTCTACCCTGACGAGCTGCGCCACCTGAGAAGCTCCCGCCCGATGATCGTGCGTCCCAAACCCAACCTGCTGGGTATCCTGTTTTCCCTCAAGGGGTCGATTGCCAAGCGCATTGCCTTGCGCAGCCTGCTGGTGACGTTGCTCGCGTCGGTGATCGTGCTGGTGGAAACCCTGCACCCGGCGTACTTCTCCAAGGTCAATGCCACCCCCTTCACCTTGCTCGGGCTGTCGCTGTCGATCTTCATGAGTTTTCGCAACAACGCCTGCTACGACCGCTGGTGGGAAGGCCGCAAGCAACTGGGTCAGATGGTGATCGAAGTGCGCTCGCTGATTCGGCAAACCCAGGTGCTGACCGATACGTCCGAGCGAGCGCACGTGTTGCGCGCTGTGTGTGGCTTCGCCCACGGCTTGATCGCGCGTCTGCGCCATGAAGACGAAGCCTCGGCCATACAACCGTGGACGCAGGCGCAGGCCGACCACCCGAACCTGCCCGATCAAGTGCTGCAGCAGGTGGGCGCGCGCTTCAGCGAACTGGCCGGGCGCGGCGCAATCAGCGAATGGCGCTACACCCAGTGGGAAACTCGCCTGGTCAGCCTGAGCCAGGTGCAGGCCGCGTGTGAGCGGATCAAGCACACGCCGCTGCCCTTCCCTTACACGCTGCTGCTGCACCGCACCATCTACCTGTTCTGCATCCTGCTGCCCTTCGCCATGGCCGAACCCCTCGGCTGGCTGACGCCGGTATTCACCGCCATTGTCAGCTACACCTTTTTCGGCCTCGACGAAATCGGCGATGACCTGGAAGACCCGTTTGGCTTTGACGAGAACGATCTGCCCTGCAACGCGATCCTGCGCACCCTGGAGCGCGAGGTGCTGGCCGCCCTCGGTGTGACGCAGCTGCCGCCGGCCTTGGAGCCGGTGGAATACGTGCTCACCTGATGCGGGTTTGACACCTGCCGTGGTCTGGTCGAAGCTTGCGGCTTTAAACGAGCTGCCCACGCTTTCGGACGCCTGCATGTCAAAGTCACGCCGTTACGCCCTCGTCGGCCTGTGCGCCCTGTTGTTTATCGGACTGATCATTGGGTATTTCACCCACACCCCCCAAGTGGCCGTGCCGCCTGCCATTGCCAAAGGCTATTCGAAAGCGTTGAAACAGGCGCATAACGGCGAGCCCGGCGCAGCGCGCGTGCTGTACCAGCAACTCGCGCGCCCGGACCTGTCGCCGGAACGCCGTGCCGCGTTGCATGCCGAATTGCCCAACTACCCCAGCCCCCAGGCGCTGAAGCTGGCGGATAAGGACCTGGCTCACGAGGCACCGCTGGTGCGCGAGGCGGCGATCCACAGCATCGTCGGCCTGGTGCCCAGCGGCCAGCGCACCCTGTTGCTCGGTCCGCTGCTGGATGACCCGGAGCAACGCGTTCGTTTTGCCGCCGCCAATGCCCTGCTCGGCCTGTCGCCCGACGCCCTGGGCCTGTATTTCGGCCCGCTGCAACAGGTGCTGGACGAATACGTCAAACACCTTAAGGCCCAGCCCGAAACCGCTGAAGGCTGGATTCAATTGGCGCGCCTGTACATCCACAGCGCGCTGCTGCCCGAGGCGCAGAATGCGCTGGAACAGGCCACACGCCTGCAGCCGGACAATCTGCCGGCGGTGGTGGCGCAGATCGAGTTGCTCGACAAACAGGGCAAGACCGACGAATCGCGGCAACTGTTGGCCCGGCAATTGGCGGCGCATCCGGAGTCGGCTTACCTGCAGCACGCCCTCGGCCTGTGGCTGCTGCACCATGGCGAGCGCACGTATGCGTTGCTCGGCCTGTCCAAAGCGGTAGAGCTGGAACCGGATAATCAGGATTACCGCTACGACCTGGCCACCACTCTGCACGCCCAGCAGGAACTGGAAGCTGCCCAGCGCCAGTTGGAAGAAATCGTCCAGCGCCACCCGGCCAACCGCAAGGCGCGCGTGTTGCTGATCAACTACTGGAAAGAGAGCGGCCAGTTGCAGAACGTGCAGGTATTGCTGGCCCAGCTCGAACAACAGAACCCGGATGACCCGGCGCTGCAGCAAGGCCTGTAAGGCTTATACAAAAAGTTGGAAAAAAAGCCGCAGTCGCGCACAAACCCGCGCAAAACGTTGAACCCCCGCAACAGCCAACGGTCAAGTGCTTAAGGCGCGCCCGAACGGGTGCGCACATCTCCTCGTATGTGACCTGAGGGCACTTCTTGTCTACATCTAAAGCGTTGTTAACCGAAAAAGCAGCCATCGGCATTGAAGGTCTCGACGACATTCTTTCCGGTGGGTTGTCCCGCAGCCATTTGTTTCTGCTCGAAGGTGAGCCAGGGACCGGCAAAACCACCGTAGCCTTGCATTTTCTGCAGGCCGGCGCGAAAAACGGTGAAACATCGTTGTACATCACCCTGTCCGAAACCGAGCGTGAGCTGCGCCAGGGTGCCAAGTCCCACGGTTGGGACCTGGACGACAATATCCATATCTTCGAATTGACCCCGCCCGAGAGCCTGCTCAACGCCGAGCACCAGCAGAGCCTGCTGTACTCCTCGGACCTGGAACTGGGTGAAGCGACCCGGCAGATTTTCGAAGTGGTCGAGCGTGTCAAGCCAACCCGCGTGGTGATCGACAGCCTGTCCGAGATCCGCCTGCTTGCCCAGAGTTCGCTGCGTTATCGCCGGCAAATCCTCGCCATCAAGCATTACTTCGTGCGCTATGACGCCACGGTGCTGCTGTTGGACGACCTGACCACCGAATCCCTGGACAAGACCGTGCACAGCGTCGCCCACGGCGTGATCCGCCTGGAAGAACTGACCCCCAACTATGGCGCCGAACGCCGCCGCGTGCGCGTGGTGAAGTACCGCGGCCAGAAATACCGCGGTGGGTTCCACGATTTCACCATCATGGGCGACGGCATTCATGTGTTCCCGCGCCTGGTGGCGGCCGAGCATCGTGGCGGTTATGTGCGCCAGACCCTGAGCAGCGGCATCCACGAACTGGATGCGTTGATGGGCGGCGGTGTCGAGACCGGCTCCAGCAGCCTGATTCTGGGTCCGGCGGGCACCGGCAAATCGCTGATTTCGATGATCTTCGCCGCCGCCGCGGTAGCGCGTGGGGAAAAGGCCGCGCTGTTTATCTTCGACGAAGAGCTGGGGCTGCTGTTCGAACGCATGCGCAATATGGGCATTGACCTTGTCGCGCTGCAAGCGACCGGAAACCTGCTGATCGAACAGGTGGACGCCGCCGAGCTGTCGCCTGGTGAGTTTTCCCACCGCGTGCGACGTTGCGTGGATGAGCGCGGGATCAAGACCGTGGTGATCGACAGCATCAACGGCTATCAGGCCGCGATGCCTGAAGAAAACGCCCTGATCCTGCATATGCACGAGCTGTTACTGTACCTCAACCGTCGTGGCGCGGCGACGTTCATGACCGTCGCGCAACATGGCCTCGTTGGCGACATGCAGGCGCCGGTCGACATTACTTACCTGGCCGACACCGTGATCCTGCTGCGTTACTTCGAAGCACAGGGCAAAGTGCGTCGCGCCATCTCCATCATCAAGAAACGCACGGGCACCCATGAGTCGACCATTCGCGAGTATCGCATCAGTCACCAGGGCATGACCGTCGGTGAACCGCTGGCCAACTTCCAGGGCGTCCTGCGTGGCATTCCTACCTACATGGGCGCCGGTTCGCCTTTGTTGAAGGAAGAGGGAGAGTGACGGCCCTGGCACCCGCCTCCGAGCGCGCTATCGTTCTGGCGCCTCTGGGCCGCGACGGCACCTTGGCGCTGATGATGCTCAACGAAGCCGGCTACAGCGGCATCATTGCCAGCAATCTCATGGCGCTGTGCGAGGCCCTGGAAGAAGGTGCCGGCCTGTTGATCATCGCCGCCGAAGCCTTGCGGGGGGTCGATCTGGAGCCATTGCTGGAGCACTTGCATCGTCAACCGGCGTGGTCGGACCTGCCCATCGTACTGCTGACTCACCACGGCGGCAGCGAGCAGAACGGTTCGTCGGACCTCAGTGGCTTGCTGGGTAACGTGACCTTCCTCGAGCGGCCGTTCCATCCGGTAACGTTGATCAGCCTGGTCAGCGCAGCCCTGCGTGGGCGACGCCGCCAGTACGAGGCCCGCGATCGCTTGATCGACCTCAGCGCCAGCGAACTGCGCCTGCAGCGCACCCTGGAAACGCTTGAGCAACAGGTCGAAGAACGTACCGCGCAGTTGCGCAGCAATGAAGAGGCGTTGCGCCAGTCCCAGAAGATGGAAGCGGTCGGTCAGTTGACCGGCGGCATCGCCCATGACTTCAACAACATGCTCACCGGTATTATCGGCAGCCTGGAATTGCTGCGCCGGCGCGTGGCCCGCGGCAAGCTCGACGACCTTGACAGCCTGATCGACCTGGGCGTGACTTCCGCCAACCGGGCGGCGGGGCTGACCCACCGGCTCCTGGCGTTTTCCCGCCGCCAGTCCCTGGATTCCAAACCGGTGCAGATCAATCGACTGGTCACCTCCATGGGCGAGTTGCTGCAACGCAGCATTAACGAAAGCATCAGCCTGAACATGCGCTTGAGCGAGCAACTGTGGACCGCCGAAGCCGACCCCAACCAGCTGGAGAGCGCCCTGCTCAACCTGGTGATCAATGCGCGGGATGCCATGCCCAATGGCGGCCGACTGACGGTGGAAACCAGCAACCGCCACCTCGACAGCGTGTTCACCGCCGCCTACGGCTCACTCACGCCCGGCGACTACGTTGAGTTGAGCGTCAGCGACACCGGGTGCGGCATCCCCGAAAGTGTCATGGGCCGGGTGTTCGATCCGTTCTTCACCACCAAGCCGATTGGCCAAGGCACCGGGCTCGGGCTGTCGATGATCTACGGCTTTGCCCGCCAATCCCGGGGTCACGTGATCATTCACAGCGAAGTCGACAAAGGCACCACAGTCAGCCTGTTCCTGCCACGCTTCGTCGGCGAAGTGGTCGCCGATGAAGCGAGCAATCCGACGCTGCTGCCGTTCGCCAACGAAGGCGAAACGGTACTGATCGTCGAGGACGACGCCGCAGTGCGCGTGCTGGTCAGTGCGGTACTCAAGGAACTGGGCTATGCCTACGTCGAGGCCGGCGATGCCAACACCGCCGTGCCGATCATCGAGTCGGACCAGCGTATCGACCTGCTGATCAGCGACGTTGGCCTGCCCGGCATGAACGGCCGGCAACTGGCCGAAATCGGCCGGCAGATCAGGCCAGACCTCAAGGTGCTGTTCATTACCGGTTATGCCGAGCATGCGGCGGTGCGCGGCGGGTTCCTGGAGCCTGGGATGCAACTGATCGCCAAGCCCTTCACGTTTGATCTGTTGACGGCCAAGGTGCGGGAGATGATCCGGGCGTAATCGACGCAGCGTCAACATGCCGCAACATTCGACCCGTGGCATCGTGGAACGGTCCTACAAGTAACGGTTACTCAGCAATAGGTCCGCGCGCTCTGCGCTGAGTTATTTCTGAACGCCAGCGAGTTACTTGCCTATGATGATCTCTTCCCTTCGAACGTTACTCACCCAGCCCGTCGAGGCTCAAGCCCCAACGCAGCTCGCTGTACGCGAGCCACCGGTCGGGCGCGCGGCCCAGGTGAACCTTGGGCAACCGCCCCAAGGGGTGCAGGGTGTGTCCGTGTCCGGCGACAACGAAATGGCCTTTCGTTATGCCAAAACGCTGCTCCAGATCGCCGGCGACCCGGAGAAGGACAATGCGATCATGGTCGAAGCAATGCCCATGCACTCGACGTTCGGACAATGGTGGAAGCAATTGGGAAGCGCGATGCAGTCCCCCGAGGTGCTCGATTGGATAAGACGCGTGGGCGCAGACCCTGACAGCATCAGAATCAAGCCGGATACCGGTCAGGTGTTCTACCAGCTGAAAAATCGCGGACCTAAGCCGCCACAGCGCGCAGTAGTCGGTCCGGAAAACAAGGATTGGGCAACGGTCAGCGGGCCGCTGATGATGGCAGGACGTGCCATTTCCAACTTCTACGCTTTCAAACCACCGCTGACCGAGCACAGCGACAGCGCGCCACTGAAGCTGGTGCGCAACTTCTACTCACAACCGGGCACCAGCCACCCGACGCAAGCGCAAGAGCAAGCCGTGCAGCTGGAACGTGATCTGACCTTCGTCAGAGATTGGGACCCGGCTGTCGATGCCGCACGCAGCGACGAGGCGCTCAATGAACAGAAACGGGTACTGGGCGACAACAGTAACCTTTACTTCCTGCAGGGCGAGTTGCGCCACCTCAGCAGTGGCCTCGACTCCGGCAGTGTTTTGAGTGACGAAGTTGTTGATTATCTGCAGCGCACCCGACTTGATATCCATCCCGACTCTACCTGGGGGCAGGCCTTCGCCCCGCAGGCTGGCGCGAAGGTCAGCCTCAACGATTACATCCTGCAAAATGGCTGGGACCTTCCCACCAACGCCGAGCAAGTGCAAAACCTTTTGGACGCGCTGCCCAAGACGCTGGAGAAAGGCCCGGCGCTTGGTGACTACAGCGGCGCGTTGTCCTGGCCCATGCCTCTTGACGAGCAGAGCCAACTGACACTGCGCAGTACGCTGCGGCACGCTACCGTGGGCGACCTGGATGTAAGCTCCTACAAGAACGTTCTTGAGTACTTGCTGCACGGCGCTTCATTGGAACCCTCGGAATTGGCCAATGCCCGCGGTATTCTCGACAGACTGATTCAATCGCGCAAAGGACAGGCGCTTGGACGGGCTATACAAGCCAAGTTCGAGGCCAACTCGATCAAAGGCAGCGTTAATGACTGGCTATTGGCGGCCTTAAGTCAGGATACGGACGCCCCCGCGCCTAACGCGCCGTCAACCCGAACCCGGGTGGCCGGCTTCAACCTGGCCGGCGATCACCACTGGGGCAGGCCCGCTTCGCAGGTCGTCACGCGTCTGGCCGAACACCTGGAAACCACCGGTCGCTCGTCCTCGCCCGAGAAGGCGCGCTTACAGGCGCATCTGTTGCTGTCATCAAGGGCCCCGGAGTTTCTGGTCAAGGGGCTCCCCGAGCAACTGCTCTACGGCTCACATGGCTGGGTCAGTTTCGCCACCGCCGTGGCGCGTATCGAATCTGCAACGCCCGGTGCAACAGCAGACATGTCCTACTCCCAGGTGATGACTTGGGCGAGCACGGCGCCTGTCACGCAAACGCAACGCAAGGTCGAATGGGAGGCGCAGAACACTGCGCTCAAGGACTGGGGCGTGGCCAATGGCGTGATCGAATCGAACCCGCACGATGTGTATAACGATGGGCAGATGCAACGGGTGCGCAGCGCCTTCAATGAGCAGATCCGAGCATTGAAGCAGGCGTCCGAGGCCCGTAGCAGCGATGTGCCTGATTTGCACAAACGAACGGATGACTATTTGAGAGCGACATTAGGCCCGGATGTCGACCTGGAAGCGAAGGTCATCCAGCTCTCCCCGGCACATGTGGATTTTCCGGGACCATACTCAATCAAGGACCTCTATCTGAAGGAGCGGTTGTTCTCGTTGCCCGGAAAATCTTCCGGGCTCGATAACTTCAAGGCTGGTCGTTTCTATCCGTTCATTTCGGCTCAGCAGACAATTACTCAAACGTCGGGCTCCGACTACCGCTGGGTCTCGCTCAGCGACAAGCTGGATATTGCTGACGTGGCCAGTAAGTTGAAGGAGGGGCCTGACCTCATCGGCGCGTTCAGGCAGGACATTTCAACTTATGCGAAGGGAATGGAAAAAAGCGTCGAAGTCGGTATCAACTTCAACCTCTCGCAATTGCCGCTCGAGGAACAAAAAGACTTTCAATATGGCGCGCTGAGCGTATTCCGGGAGGTCGGCGTCAGGCAGGACAACTTCGGCGGGGCTACCCGGCGAGTAGGTAACGGCGCTTCGAACGAACCCGAACCCACGGAGTTGATCTTCCGTACTACACGCAATGCGCACACTCGGCACTACCAGATCAACGTAGATGGGACAATCAAACAGCGCCCCGACTTGGGATTGTTCGAGCCTGGACGGCAACCCCCGGTCCACACGCACTTTCATTACGACATGGTGCCGGTAAAGCTATCGGCCGATGGCCTCGACAGCGCTCCAGGCCTGACCGAGGAAACCCCGCCTGACGAGCGAACGCCACAGAGTTTTAACAGTAACCGAACCAAGGCGATTGCGCGCACGGTCACGCAGGAACTGGGTCTGGTCAATAAAATCCAGCAACAAGGCCAGGTGCTGACCACCTTTGACCAGGAAGTGCCTACCTACAAACAAATCCAGGAAGTTGTACTTAACCTGATCCCCTTTTATTCGGCGATCGTCAGTTTTTCAAAAGGTGACATCGGCGGCGGAATCACGGACCTGGCCTTTGATGCGTTGGGCTTTTTGACGGCCGGCACCGGCGTTGTAGGCAAGGGCGCAAAAGTGCTGCGTAGTGCGGCCAGTGGGTTGAGCAAAGCGTCCAGACTCACCGGAATTATCGGCCGCGCCGCTATCGGGGCGATCAACCCGCTGGACGGCGTGGCGGATCTGGCCCGAGGAGCAGTCAAATCGGTGCGACGTGGATACGAAGCCACACGCACAGGCTTCAAGCAACTGCGCGCGGCCCTGACCAAAGTTGACGCCGTGGCCCTCACAAAGACGCCGGGGATCGCCCAGGGTGGGATCAAATCGTCCAACGCAATCGACGAGCTGGCGCTATTTGCCCGGCTGGATGAAAAGACGGGCAACTGGCATGCCTTTAACCCAGCGACGCGGCAGCCCTTCGGCCCGGCGCTCAAGGGTTTCGAACCCAAAGTGCTTTCCAGTGCAGAGCTGAGTGACAATCTGGTCGCGTTGTTCAAAAAGTTGGATAAAGAGCCTCAGTTGGATATCTGTTACGCCACCGCCTTGCGCACTGCTCAAGCCGACAAAAAAATCACCGACACCGCATTCAACAAGATCATCCCCGAAGTCCTCAATGGCGGATCGGAGCGCTATAACCAGGTCATGAAAATTGGCCCCGGCACGCGCAAAACTAGTTTCAATGCCGCCCATATCAACGAATCAGGCGTCATGACCTTTGTGAGTCGAGGCGGCTACAACAAAGATAAAATTGTTCATGCCGTCTACCTTCAGAAAGCCCCGGACGGCCAACTGCACCTCTATCAGTCAAACTCACATGCACTGGATCACGCCCTTGGTGGTACAAAACAGGTGCCCAACACCGCAGGTAAAGCCAACGTCTACCCACTTGGCGCGGAGCAACAGGCGGGCATTCAAGAGTTCATGGACACGGGCGCGGGCTTTGACATAGTGTTCACACCCTCCAGCACCCTGGAATCCAGCATCAGGGGCGTGCTTGCCTGAGCATAGGTATACCTATCTTCAGTGATACCTAACCTGGGGAAATGAGAGTTTTGTGGTGGTGAACCGGCTTGCTCACCACAAAAAACTGTCAGGCGCGCAACGTTTTTGCAGCGCCCGGGAGCCCTTGAAATTTGCGATGGCGTGCTTGTAGCACAGTACGCTGCCATGCGGCGTGTAGAGGTCTCGTTGCAGGATAGTGGCCAGCAACCGCGCCGAATTTCAGCAGAAGAAATCCGTCGGCCGATTTTCAATCGTCTTGAATTTACTGAACCGTTGGCATTAGCGGCGCCTGACAAGCGCCGCACCACTCACGCCAGCAGGCGCTGGATATGTTCCTGCAGCGTATCCAGATCGAACGGCTTGGCCAGCACCGGCGCATTGCGCGTGATCGGGCTGTTGCAGTCGTGGATTTCCTGGGGGTAGCCGCTGATGAAGATGACTTTCAACTCCGGCCGCAGCTTTAACGCCGGCTCGGCGATCTGCACACCGGAAATGCCACCCGGCAGGCGGTAATCGGTGACCATCAGGTCCAAGTGCGGTTTGGTGGCCAGGATTTCGAAGGCCTGTTCACCATTGATCGCCTTCAAGACCCGGTAACCCAGGCCCGCCAGGTACTCACCCAACACAAACATAATGGATTCGTCGTCTTCGACGATCAGTACGACATCTTGTGCATCTTCACTCATGGGAAGCCTTTGTCCGGTCAATTGCTGCAACTACGACCATAGGGTCACGCAGAAGGTTGCGTCGAGGTGACGATTGATTTCACGCCGTGGGTTCAAGGGGCAGGCACACCCGAAACAGGGCGCCCTCGCCTATCCGGCTCTCGACTTCGATGGTGCCGCCATGGGCCGCGACGATCTGCTCTGAGATGAACAATCCAAGGCCCAGCCCCGCCGCTACCTGGCTGGCGGAGACGCGCTCGAATTGCTGGAAGATGCGCTTCTGGTTTTCCTCGCTGATGCCGATCCCTCGGTCGCGCACTTCGACCCGCGCTTCGCCGTGTTCGCGATACACCCGCACATCCACCGGGCTCTTGGCCCCGTAGCGCAGCGCATTGGTGAGCAGATTAGTGATCACCTGCTCGATACGGAACTCATCCCAGTTGCCCACCACCGGCCCTTCGGCCGACAGCTGCATGGACGATTCGGCGGCGGCCACTTGCGGCGCGAAGTTTTCCACCAGGTTGCTGACCAGTTGCGCCAGGTCGAAACGCGCCGGACGGATCGACAACTTGCCGGTGCGAATGCGCGATACATCGAGCATGTCTTCGATCAAACGGATCAGGCTGCGGATCTGACGCTCATCGCGGTCGACCATGGCGTGCATCTTGTCCAGGGTGAATGCGGCAGCGTTGTCCCGCGCCAGGTGCATCTTGCGCAGCTGGGTCTCCAGGATCAGCCCGTTGAGCGGGGTGCGTACCTCATGGGCGACGATCGACATAAAGTCATCGCGCATGCGCACCGCCTGCTCCAGCTCGGCCTGGGTGGCCTGCAGGCGGTTGAGCAACAGCTCCTGCTCGCGGCGGCTGCGCTCCAGCTCTTCAACCTGCAGTTTCATCGCCTTGCTCTGGCGATACAGGTCGACAAACACGTTGACCTTGCTCTTGACCGCATGGATATCCAGCGGCTTGTGCAAAAAGTCCACGGCGCCGCTTTCATAGCCCTTGAACGCGTAGTTCAGTTCGCGCCCGGCGGCACTCACAAACACGATGGGAATGTTCTTGGTCTTCTCGGTGCCGCGCATCAGCTCGGCCAATTCAAAACCATTCATGCCGGGCATCTGTACATCGAGAATCGCCATGGCGAACTCATGCTCGAGCAACAGGGACAACGCTTCGTCGGCGCTCAATGCCTTGAAGACCTGGCGATCCTCGCGTTTGATCAACGCTTCGAGGGCGAGCAGGTTTTCCGGCAGATCGTCGACGATCAGCAGCTTGGCCTGGACGGTACTTAACATGGGGTAGATTCCAGCAAAACCAGCAATGAGCCAATCCGGCCCAGAGTCAGAATATGGTCAGGTGTCTGCAACGCCAGGGCTGCACGGGGCATGACGTCCACGCGTGCTTCCGCAGGGTCCTGTACAACGGTGATGCCGTGCTGCTGTTTAACGTAGGCCAGGCCGCGTGCGCCGTCCTGGTTGGCGCCGGTGAGCAGGATCGCCAGCAGGCCGGAGCCATACGCGTCCGCCGCCGAGGTGAACAGAAAATCGATGGACGGGCGCGAGTGATGCACGCGTTCTTCCTGGCTCAGGGACAGGCTGCGGTCCTGCTCCACCGACAGGTGGTAGCCGGGACCGGCGAAGTACAACGTGCCGGGCTCGATGGCTTCTTTGTCGCGGGCCTCGCGCACTGGGATACGCAGCCGCCGCGCGAACACTTCCGCCAGTTGACTGCGGCGCTCATCCGGCAAGTGCAGCACCGCAATGATGGGCAGCGCGAAGCCTTGGGGCAGCTCGCCGAAAATACTCAGCAACGCCTCCACGCCACCGGCAGACGCGCCGACGACAATGGCTTCAATCCCGCGAATCGGGCTGGCTGCGGCGTCGTTCATGATTTGCGGTAGATCCGTTCCTGCTTGACCAAGGGTTCGAAGTGCTTGCTGTAGCCAGAAAAATCCAGGGTTTCCTTGCTGCCAAGCACCAGGAAGCCGCGATGGCACAGCGACTCATGAAACAACCCAAACGCCCGGTCCTGCAACTTTTTATTGAAATAAATCAGTACGTTGCGACAAGAAATTAATTGAGTTTCTGAAAATACGCTGTCGGTGGCCAGGCTGTGGTCGGCGAACGTCACGTTCTCCCGCAGCGTTTTATCGAAGATCGCGTAATCGTAAGCCGCAGTGTAGTAGTCGGCAAACGAACGCTGCCCTCCGGCCTGTTGATAATTGCTGGTGTACGCCCGCACGTTCTCCAGCGAGAAAATGCCCTGTTTGGCTTTATCCAGGGACGCCGGGTTGATGTCGGTGGCGTAAATAATCGTACGCTCAAGCAGGCCCTCTTCACGCAACAGGATAGCCATGGAGTACACCTCCTCCCCCGTGCTGCAACCGGCGATCCAGATCTTGATCGACGGGTAGGTCTTGAGCAGGGGCACCACTTCCTGACGGATCGCCAGGAAGTGCGACGGGTCGCGAAACATCTCGCTCACCGGGATCGTCAGGAACTGCAATAACTGCATGAACGCCGCCGGGTCATGCAGCACCCGCTCCTGCAGCGCGGAAATGGTGGCGCAGTCGAACTGGCGCATGGCATGGGCCACGCGTCGTTTGACCGACGCCCCGGAGTAGTCGCGAAAGTCATAGCTGTACTTGAGGTAAATCGCCTCGATCAGCAGGCGCAGCTCAATATCGCTGCTTTTTTCCAAAAAACTTCGCTCCACTTAAATGCGTTCCATCTTCGGTAGCCATACGCGAATCAACGAGAACAGACGATCCAGGTCGATCGGTTTGGCCAGGTAATCATTGGAGCCTGCCGCGAGGCAGCGCTCCTGGTCATCTTTCATGGCCTTGGCGGTCACGGCGATGATCGGCAGCTTTTTCCAGCGTGGGTCCTGGCGAATCAACGCCGTGGCCTCGTAACCGTCCATCTCCGGCATCATGACGTCCATCAGCACCAGATCGATGTCCTCGACTTCATTGAGACGGTCGATGGCTTCACGGCCGTTACGCCCGATCACCACCACCGCGCCTTTGTGCTCCAGGGCGCTGGTCAGGGCGAAGATGTTACGTACATCGTCGTCCACCAACAGAATCTTGCGCCCCTCGAACACCTTGTCGCGGCTGCGGGCGGTCTTGAGCATCTTCTGGCGCTCATGGGACAGCTGGGATTCGACTTTGTGCAGAAAGAGTGTGACTTCGTCCAACAGACGCTCCGGCGAGCGCGCGCCCTTGATGATGATCGAGCGCGAATATTTACGCAGCTCGGCTTCTTCATCGCGAGTCAGGTTGCGCCCGGTGTAGACGATTACCGGCGGGAACGAACAAATGTCCTCGGTGGCCATGCGCTTGAGCAGCTCGTTGCCCAGCATGTCCGGCAGCTTGAGATCGATGATCATGCAGTCGTAGACGTTGTTGCGCAGCAGTTCCAGGGCTTCCTGGGCGAAGCCGACGGCGGTGATTTCGATGTCATCGTCGCCGATCAGGCGGGCGATGCTGTCGCGCTGCAGGTCGTCGTCCTCCACCAGCAGCACACGCTTGACCTTTTGCGTCAGTTTGGCTTCCAGGCGCGCAAACACGTCCTTGAGCTCTTCACGGGTGGTGGGCTTGACGGCATAACCGATGGCGCCCATGTGCATGGCGGCTTCGACACGGTCTTCCACGGAAATGACGTGCACCGGGATATGGCGGGTATTGGCGTGTTCCTTCAGACGCTGCAGCACGGTCAAGCCGGAATGGTCCGGCAGGCGCATGTCGAGCAGGATCGCATCGGGAATGTACTGCTCGGCCAGGTTGTAGCCTTCGTCGGCCCCGTGGGCGACCAGGCACTGATAGCCCAGCTCGTGGGCCAGGTCGAACAGAATCCGCGCGAAGTTCGGCTCGTCTTCTACGACCAGGATGCAGCGCGTGGTGAACGGGGCCTTGTCGCGGTCGTCGGCAAAGCGTGGGATCTGCTCCGCATCGGCCACCGGCAACGGCGAGACCTTGACGGGGGCCGGTGCGGGCGCTGCAACCACTGGGCGCGGCGCCTCCTCGGTGGCGGCGTCCCGCGGGCGCTCTTCATACTGCTCCGGCAGTACCAGGGTAAACACGCTGCCCTTGCCAGGCTCACTGGTCACCTGGATCGAGCCGCCGAGTAGGGTCGCCAGGTCGCGGGAGATCGACAGCCCCAGGCCGGTACCGCCGTAACGTCGATTGGTGGTGCCGTCGGCCTGGCGGAAGGCTTCAAAGATGCTTTCCTGCTGGTCCAGGGCAATGCCGATGCCGGAATCGCGCACGCTGAACACAATGCCGCCTTCGGCGGCGCCGGACACCGACAGGCTTACCTGGCCCTGCTCGGTAAACTTGATTGCGTTGGACAGCAGGTTCTTGAGGATCTGCTCCAGGCGCTGGCGGTCGGTGAACAGCATGGCGGGAGCGCCCTCCTGCACCTCCACCTGGAAGCCCAGCTTGCGATCGGCCGCCAGCGGTTCGAACATCCCCCGCAGACCGTCCACCAGGCGCGCCACGCTGGAGGTTTCCGGGCGCACTTCCAGTTTGCCGGCTTCAACCTTGGAAATATCGAGGATGTCATTGATCAGATTGAGCAGGTCGTTGCCCGCCGAATAGATCGACTCGGCAAACTTGACCTGCTCGGCGCTCAGGTTGTCCTGGGGGTTTTCCGCCAGCAGTTTGGCCAGGATCAGCGAGCTGTTGAGCGGCGTGCGCAGCTCATGGGACATGTTGGCGAGGAACTCGGATTTGTACTTGCTTGAACGCTGCAGTTCTTCGGCGCGGTCTTCCAGTTCCAGTTGGGCCTGGTTGAGCTCGATGTTCTTGCGGTCCATGGCGTCGCGCTGCTCGGCCAGGGTCTGGGTCTGTTCGGCCAGTTGCTCGTTGGTCTGCTCCAGTTCGGCCTGCTGGGTTTCCAGATGGGCCTGGGACTCCTTAAGGATGCGCGACTGTTCTTCGAGCTCTTCGTTGGCGGTCTTGAGTTCTTCCTGCTGCACTTGCAGCTCTTCGTTGAGCTGCTGCGTCTCGGCCAGCACTTCCTGCAGGCGCTGGCGATAACGCGCGGCCTCGATGGAGGTGCCGATGTTGCCGGCGATCAGTTCCACCAGTTCCACGTCGCGCTCCTGCAGCGGACGCAGGAAGCCCAGCTCGACGACGCCGTTGACGCGATCATCGTCGCTGGTGGGCATCACCAGCACACTGCGGGTGGTGCCTTCACCCAGGCCCGAGCTGACCTTGAAGTAGTCCACCGGCACATCGTCCAGACGGATCAAGCGATCGAGCTGCGCGGCCTGGCCGACGATGCCCTCGTCGCTGTAGATCGCCTGCTCCTGCTGCTCCTGCTCGCGGGAAAAGCCGTAGGTTGCAATACGCTTCAGGCCGCCGTGCTCTTCGCGCACATAGAGTGCCCCGACCGCCGAGCCCATGTATTGGGCGAAAAACTGCAGGATATTGCGACCCAGCATGTTCAAGGTCAGTTGGCCCAACACCTGCTCGGCCAGTTCGGTCTGGCCATTACGCAGCCATGCTTGCTGTTCCAGACGCCGTGCAATCTTCTGTTGTGACGCGAGGTTTGCGCTGTAACTTACTGAAAGTGAGACTAAATTTTTTCTGCCGATATACGCGAGAAAGGCGCTCAGGCCCAGCACGAATACCAGGTAAAGGCCTACGCTTGCCACCGTGGTGCGGGTGACGTCGGCGTTACGGGCGATGCGGAACTGTTGCTCCATGGCCACCGCATCGTCGTATTCCTTGCGAATCTCGTCGGTCAAGCGCTTGCCCCGCCCGGCCTTTACCGCGCTGCGGTAGTCGCCGCTCTGGCGCTGCATATCAATCATCGACTGGGCGTACTTGTTCCACTCCAGCTGCAACGCTTCCAGGCGCTTGAGGCGGTCGACCTGCTGCGGGTTGTCGGCCACCAGCTCCTGCAGGTTATGCAGGTCCGCAATGATGCGCGGCTTGGCCACTTCGTACGGGTCGAGGAAATGCTCGTCCCCGGTGATCAGGAAGCCGCGCATGCCGGTTTCCAGATCGACCGTCAGTTTTGACGTCTCATTGAGGTTGTTGATGACCCGGTCGGTGTGCTCCACCCACTGGATCACCGAGAGCAAATAGGTGATCAGGCACACGAAAAACACCGCGCTGAGCACGCCCACACCCAGGGGCAATGCCACGTTTCTGCTCAGCAGGGTACGGAAGCTCTTTTCATCGACGGACGAAGCGGGAGTCATGGGCATGCCTTGGCCAAATACGGAAAAACCGGGAGTTTGCCCCAAAGTTGCGCCTGAACGCCATTTTTCTGATGGCAATGGCCCATCAAGGCGCGGCCAGTGCCGTAAAAACGCCTGCCGGAACCCATGATTATCGGGGCAGCGACTTGATTTCTTACATAGCCGGAGGAAGTCGGAGAGGAACCTGTGCCGTGTGGCTTTCCACCCATAAAGTGTCCGGAAACAGGGAGGTTTTGCAGTGAGGACGCCTATTCCTATCCGCAAAGGTGCTCGTCCCATGTTCACTCTCACGCCACACAGTTTTTCTCGGGAATCGACCGTAGTTCCCTTCCAGCCAGCGCCTGTTCGGGTCAAAAAGGCGGTCCCGGCGCAACCCGACTTCCCGTCTGTGCAAACCCCGCCGCCCAGCCACAACACGAAAGCCGTGCTGGCTGACAGAAACAATCTGATGCTGCTGGGGCAACGGCTCAGGCAACTTGCAGCAGCACTGGGCCAACACGCCTCGCCGCACACCGTGCTGGAGTCGCTACGCACCACCGTGATAGATATCCATGATCCAACCCAAGCCACTCGCGCTGTCACCTTGGCAACCTTCATCGATAGCCAGGGCTTGTTCATGCCCACCAGCCACTTTCATCTCCTGGCATTGGCCGACGCGGTCACTGACAGAGCCACGCAGTACCCATCGGACGAGCTGGTGGGCAACCTGGGCGGGGCGCTGGCGTGGCCCGTTGCCTTGGACGCCGACGCACAAAGGCGTTTGCGGCAGATCACCCTGGAGCACCCGCACGCGCTGGGCGATAAGCCTCAGGTGTCGCAGATCGAGGGCGGGGTTCTGGAGTTTCTGCGCTATCAGGAGCCTCTCCTGGCGCACCCGCATCAAGATCCCGTCCAGATGCTGGCCGCCCTGCTCAGTACGCCGCAAGCCAAACGGCTGGGCGCCGACCTGCGGCAGCGCATGCAGGGTATCGGCGGTAGTGACGGGGATAAGGACTATCTGTTGGCGGGGATCATCTTGCAGTTGGACCCCGAATCGGTCGCTGCCCCACGTCGCAACGTTATAGCCGGCTTCGACCTGGCGGGCGACCAGCATTGGGGCAAGACCGCCTCCAGGGTGGTGGCGGGTCTGGCCGAGCATCTGAGCGCAACGGGCAAAACCAGCACGGCACTGGCACCGGTCGCGGCCTACCTGCTGCTGGCGAGCCGCGCCCCGGTGTTTCTGATCAAGGATATTCCCGACAGCGTGACCTTTGGCAGCCACGCATGGCTCAATCTCGCGGTCGCCGCTGCGGCCATTGAAGCGCAGGCACCGGGTAAGGTCCGCAGCATGACGTTCGCCCAG
The DNA here is from genome assembly GCF_030209095.1 of Pseudomonas sp. lyk4-R2A-8. Lineage (NCBI taxonomy): Bacteria > Pseudomonadati > Pseudomonadota > Gammaproteobacteria > Pseudomonadales > Pseudomonadaceae > Pseudomonas > Pseudomonas sp. lyk4-R2A-8. The sequence goes on along the minus strand of NZ_JARVSS010000008.1, from coordinate 87,928 downwards.
GTGATGCGCGAGGCCGATAAAGCCAGTGAGGCTGACCCTGCGCTGACCCACTATGCCCAGGCCACCGCCCTGCTGGATTGGGGCGTGGTCAATGGGATGATTGAGCGCAGGGACGACAGCGCCTACACCCTCGATGAATTGACCGCGCTGGCAAACCGCTTCACCACACGCCAGCGCCAGATGCTCACCGCTTCGCTGGCGTTGAACACAGACCTGCCCAGTCGAAAGGAGCTGGCGCTTATCGCGCTCAAAGAACGATTTGGCGACCTGGGTGAGGTATTTGAGGCGAAACTGATTTCCACCAGCAGCCAGGCGCGTTATCCGGGCAACACGCCTGGAACCCGCCTGACCGGCCTGCATTCGTTGCTGGATATCGCCATGATGGATCTGCCTCGGCCGGGCATGTTCTATGCGTCGGACCAGCGTATTAACCTGCAATCGCTGAATGCCAACCCCCATTTCGGGGTTACCGAGGCCTTTGATCGGCACTTCGGCGAAGCCATCGAGCAGAAAAAGGCCGCCATCGGCACGACGCTCAAGCATCTGATCGCCCAGCTTCCCCTGGAGGACCGCAAGAACTTCGAATACGGCCAGATCGATTTTTTTCAGACCTCCTCGTATAGCCTCGGCCTTGGCTTCTTCGATAAGACCGACCACCCCAAGGGTGAGACGCTGTTGATCAGTACCCAGCGCGACGGGGTAACGAGCGCGTACGAAGTGAGTTTCGCCAAGGGCGTTATCCAGCCGGTGCCGAGTCGGGAAGCGCAAACCCATCGCTCACGTAGCGCCAATCGGGTCAGCGAGACCAAAGTCTTCACGCCCAAGAGCAGCCAGGCGGACGCCAGAAAGGCGCGCCAGCCCTCGAGCCAGCAACCGCCGGACAGCTTTTCCTCGGCACGCAGCCAGCTGATTGCCGACGCCTGCCTTGAACACCTTGATCTTGACAACCCCGCGATCAAGCGCCAGGCCATGGGCCTGACGACTTCCGATATACACAGTAACCAGGCGGCGGTGGTCGAGGACTTTCTGCTCAACCTCGTCCCCTTTCGCTCGGCGATTGTGCATTTCGGCAAAGGCAAGATTGGCGAAGGGCTCTTCGACCTTTCATTGGATGTGCTGGGTTTTGTCACCGCCGGGATTGGCGCTGCGGGTAAAGTCGCGAAAATCGGTGCCGCGGCATTGTCGACCGCGTCCAGGGCGCTCAAAACCGTGAAGGTCATTGGCGCAGCGACCCTCGGCGCGCTCAACCCCCTGGGAGGCCTGGGCGACCTGGCGGTGGGCGGCGCAAGGCTGGTGGGCGGTGGCGTCGCCAGGACCACGCAATGGATCAATACCCTCCGGGGCGCCAGCGGCAACTACGATCTGCTCAATGCGGTCGGCAACGCGCACGGTCCCGCGTTGATAGGCTCTTATTCGGCGGCTGGGCGTAGCGTGGACACCGTCGCGGTGCTCAAGAACCACCAGTGGTACCACTACGATCCCGCCAAAAATCAGGTGTATGGCTTGCCGATCGCGGATTTCCGGCCCGTCGGTGGCAGCGCACAGCGCACACTGGGCGGGGTCGAACGCTATTTTGTGGATCTTAGAAACAACATCGACAACGCACGAACGCCCAGGCAGCTACCGTACTTCAACCACGGCTATAGAAACGGTGACTTGCAGGGCATCACCGGTTATCGCGCGGGTATGGACTCGCGAGAGCTGCGGCGGCTGGCATCTGAACCAGGGCGATCCCCTGAAGACCTAGGCGTCTTGGCCAGAGAGATCAAAAACAGCGACCTCAAAGAGGCTCATTACGTTTCCAGGCTGTTAGTCAATGATGTCCATGCGTCCGGCGTTCAGGTCACCCCCGTTTCTCAACTTCATTACCTGGCCCATGTTGACCTGACATCCAAGGGCGAGTGCGCAGGCTTGTCGAACGTCATGGCCTGGGCCATCGATCAAGGCAAAGAAGACCTGCTGATGCAGAACCTATACCGGGCGGCCGCCAACCCGACTGACCCCAAATCCGCCAGGTTCATCCAGGAGCTGAGAGATTTTCAGGATACGGTGGGTGAGAAATATACGTTTCACCTGGGCAAGCCGCAGGCGAAGACCGGGTATCAGGACATCATCAATGACCTGACCAATTCCCCGACGTCAAAGACCCTCAGAATCGGTACCAAGGACCACGGAATGATCGCCGGCATCAAGGTCGAAGGCGGCCGGACGTCCTGGTTCTTTTACGAGCCCAACTCCGGAATGGCCAAATTCACCACCTTGCAGTCAATGCAGGAGGGGATGGAAAAGGTCCTTAACAGCGGAGGCATTGCCGCTACGCTATCGCCTTACGGCAGCAAGCGCGGGGCGCGGGAGTTTTACGTCAGTACGTTTGATGTGGCCGACTTGAGCGCAGCCAACGTCAAGAAACCCGCGTTACAAGCGATCCTGGACGAGGCTTTGTAAAACCTGCGTACCTGAGCAGGAGACATTACTGGCCGGTATCGTCACAATGCGCCGGCCAGGGGAACTTGCCTGGATCAAAAAGACTCACTAGTGACGCGTCTTGTTGAATTCTATGACCTGCTTTCTTTCTTCTCAGGAACTCCCACTATGCCCCTACCCCCGTCCACCATCCTGGTTGTCGAAGACGACAACATCGTGCGCATGCTGATTGTCGATGTGCTCGAAGAACTGGAGTACGTGGTGATCGAGGCGGCGGATGCGGCGGCAGCACTCAAGGTGGTCAGCGACAAGGGCCAGGTCATCGACCTGATGATGAGCGATGTGGGCCTGCCGGACATGGACGGCAAGGAGTTGGCCAAAGAGGTCCGCGCACTGCGCCCTGGTCTGCCGATCCTGTTTGCCAGCGGCTATGCCGAACATATCGGCGCCCCCGCCGATATGCACGTGATTGGCAAACCGTTTTCCATCGATCAATTGCGTGACAAGGTCAAATCAATCCTTTCTTCTGTTTGAGCTGGCTTCTCCATTGAATGCCGCCCTTTCGGGCGGCATTTTTGTATCGGGCAACGAGAGATTTACGTGACCTTGGACAAATAAAATCGGAAACTCTGCGCGTTCCCATATCCTTTGAAAAAATCGTCAAGAGCCTCAAAAGGACGCGACAACATGATCAGAAAACCGACGCGCCTGCTGTTGGCGAGCCTCTCGATACTCCTGAGCAGCGGCGCCTGGGCCGATTTCACCGCCACCCCGAGCGAAGCGCGGGCCATCGCCAAGGAAGCCTACCTGTACGGGTTCCCGGTGGTGGAAATGTACAAGACGCTCTACACCCAGGCCGTTGACAAAGGCGGCGCCAACTTCAAGGCGCCGTTCAACCACATCGGCAATACCGCCCAGGTGTTCACGCCCAAGGACACCGCATTCGTCACCCCGAACTCCGACACGCCCTACTCGTTCGTGTGGATGGACCTGCGCCGCGAACCGTTGGTGCTGACCCTGCCCAAGATCGACGACAACCGTTACTACTCGGTGCAGTTGATCGACCTCTATACGCAGAACTTCGCGTACCTGGGCACGCGCAGCACCGGCAACAACGGTGGCCACTACATGATCGCCGGGCCGGATTGGAAAGGTCAGCAACCGGTGGACATCGACCGTGTGGTCTACAGCGAGAGCAACATCGCTTATGCGCTGTACCGCACGCAGTTGTTCGACGAAAAAGACCTGGGCAAGGTCAAGCAGATTCAGAGCGGCTATAAAGTCCAGCCGCTGAGCAGCTACGTCAAGCAACCTGCACCGGCCAGCGCGCCGAAGGTCGAGTGGCCCAAACCCACCGCCACCATGAGCGACAGCCCGCAACTGTTCCGCTACCTGAATTTCATGCTGGCGTTCGCCGCGCCCCAGGACAGCGAGAAAGACCTGCTGGCGCGCTTCGCCAAAATCGGCATCGCCCCCGGCGCGCCGTTCAAGCTCAACCAGCTCAGCGCCGAACAGCGCAAGGCCCTGGAAGACGGGATTGCCGACGGCAAGGCTGAGTTTGCCGCGTTCAAGAAAGACAAAATAGACACCCGCCAAGTGCCAAGCGGCGACCTGTTCGGTAGTCGTGATCGCTTGCAGAACAACTACCTGTACCGCTACGCCGGTGCGAATCTGAGCATTTTTGGCAATTCAACCGATGAAGCCGCGTACCTGGAGTATCTGGTCGACAGCGAAGGCAAGCCCGCCAATGGCGCCCGCCATAGCTATACCGTGCACTTCAACAAGGATCAACTGCCGCCGGCGGATGCGTTCTGGTCGCTGACCATGTACGACGCCAGGACAAAGCTACTGGTACCCAACCACAAGAAGCGCTACCTGATCAACTCGCGCATGTTGCCTGGTCTCAAGCTCGACGCTGATGGAGGTCTGACCCTGGCCCTGCAGCATCACGAACCGCCCAAAGCCGAACAGAGCAATTGGTTGCCGGCTCCCCCCGGTCCTTTTTATGCCGTACTGCGAATCTACCTGCCCAAGCCTGAGGTGGGTAGCGGTCAGTGGAAATTGCCGCCGTTGACACCGCTCAAGTGATACCGCGCGCGGTCCAGCCAGGGGCGGGCCGCGCGCGCCGATTTGCAGCGATCCGGCACACTACAAAGCGTTAAGCAGTGTCCTTACTACTGCTGGCTTACTGGCCAATGAAACAGGTAAGGTGCGCGCGATTCTTCACGGAGCTGCACCGCACATGACTTGCTGGGAAGTTCTTGATCTGCCCCCGGATGCCGATAGCCGCACCATCAAGCGCACCTACGCGGCGCTGCTGAAGAAAACCCGGCCGGATGCTGATCCCGAGGGTTTCCAGCGCCTGCGTGAAGCGTATGAAGCGGCCATGAGTGGGCAAGAATCGGCGCTGGATGACGCGTTTGCCGCCACGGCGGTCGAGATGGCCGCGCCAGAACCGGTGGACGCCACCCTACCCCAGCGCTATCAGCAAGCCTTGGCCCAAGGCAACGGCCCGGCATTCGAGGTGGCGCTGCTCGAACGCTGTATCAGCGACGACACCGTGAGCGATGAGGAGCGTCGCTGGGCGTTTGATACCTTCCACTGGCTCAGCGCCTGGCAGCGCCTGGAGCTGCCTGCGCAATGGCTGGATGCCCTGACCTCTCAATGCAGGCAGGCGTTGCACAGCCGATTGGCGCTGGCCCTTGCACAACGTAACGAAGCAGATTTCCTTGATGCGTACGCTCGGCGTGACGATCACGCCTGGTTGCGCCAGCCGGCGCACGCTCAATGGCTCAACCAGACACTTGCCACGCTGCTATGCGACAGCCACTTCTGGTTTCCTGCTTTGTTCGAGGCCGTCCGCGCCGGGCAGAGCTGGCCTCTCGGTGGCGAAAACCCCTGCCCCAAAAATAAATGGCAGCATCTGTTGCGGCGTGAGCAAGGGCCGGCGTTCATTGCCCACCAGCGTGTGCTGGCTGTTGTGCCGCCGCACACTGCGCAGCAGCGCGCCGCTCGTTTGTTGTTGGCACCGATGACACTGGGGCAGCGACGTGCATTCGCCCAGCGCTTGAGCGAGGCCGACTGGGATGCGTGCCGAACGCTGGCCGCGCGTATTAAAACCGATCATCCCGACGTTGCGCTGTCCCTGCCGGGCGGTACGGTTTATTTCTGGCAGGAGTGGGAAACTGCTGTCGACACTTGGCCGCTGGCGCTGGCAACAGTGCTGGGCTGTGTGACTGGTGCGCTGTTCCAGGCACCATGGTTTTCAGGGGGCCTGGTCAGCACACTGGGCCACGCGTTGGCATGGTCGGTGGCCTATGTCGTGGTCGGCGCCCTGGCCTGGCAACTGTGGCGCCCGCTGGTACATCGGGTTCGCGTCCTGGATGAACGCCTCGCCGTCCGCCTACCGACGCGACTCTGCCCTACCCGCCTGCCGTTATTGCCGCTGCGCGATCTGCTGCCGGGGGCGATCATGAGTGTTGCCATCAGTGTTCAATTCGGCCCGGTTGCGGGCCTGATGATGGTGGCGACCCTGGCCGTGATCGGAGCGGGTAAACGTCAAGCACGCACGGGTTACAAAGAATGGTCCAGCCTCCATCCGCGCAAGACCATCGGCGCATTTGGCCTTATCACGTTGCTCATGGCAGTGATGTTCGCAGCGCTCAAAAGCATTGACAGTCATTATCAGGTAGATCGCAATCAAGGCCTGCAACAGTGGACAGAGCGCGTGTGCAGCCGCATGCCGAGAACCGCACAGCCCTGCCAGGCACCCGCGACCCAGGCACAGTGGTACGGCCAGGAGGCTGAGTGATGAAGCCAATCATGTTGTACCCCGTTGGGGTGGTGTTGATCCTGTGCCTATTCAGCCTGGCCGGCGCCAGCAAACAACTGCAGATTGTCGAGTGGTGGCTCAACCAACTGGACAGCCCCCAGACCGCAACGGCCGGCGCGCTTGCGCCGATCATCGATTGCGTTAACCGCGTTGACCGCGATACTCGGCTGGCCTACTACTTGCTGACTCAGGGCGACGCCTCAGTCCGGACGTCTGAGCGCTCCGGCGCCGCGAACGTGCCTCGGGAAGAATTTGGCGACAACGCAGAGCCCCAAGCCCGCCTGATCCAAAAGCAACTATGCACTCCTGCAATCACCCTCCAGCTGGAACGCCAAGCCCCCGGCAGTCCATTGATTGCGACTACGCAACAGTACGTGCAGGCCCTTCGCAGAATCAGCGATGTCGGTACGCTGCTCAGCCCCAGTCAAACTCCCGGCACGAAAACGCCGCAGCAGCAATTATTTGGCAACGTCATGCTTGACCAATTGAAAGCAGAACTAAGCCGTAACGGTGGCGACTACCTGTCGGCATCCGCGGCTCTGCGTGACGATCTGACGCGTGAGGAGCAGCGTTTGCGCCCCGTACAGCTGGATTTGCTGGAAGCACGTCTGGGCCGAGATCTGCATTGGCAGCTGCTCAACTACATGATCGTGGCGCGCCAGGCGGTCGAACGGATCGACCAAGGGGTACGCGCTGCCGACCTGACACCCCAAGCCCTGGCGGCGTTGACCGCTTCGGTTCAGCGTGCGCAGCAAAGTGCCGCAGCCTTTGTCGATCGGATGCCGGATAAAGAACTCAGCGAAGAAACGCTGCACCTTTGGTACACCCTGAGAAGCCCCGCCGATGCGTACCTTGCTGCCCTGCAAGGCCTGCTTCAAGACTGGCTCAACCACGCCAACCCGCATCAGCTGAGTGACGACTATGACCTCGTCACCCGCCGTTACGACGCCCTGCTCAGCTATCACAACCGACCGGCCCGCAATGCGTTTTAGTGTTGCTTGAATTTCAGATAGGAGTGATGCAGGTCCGACGCCCAGCCGTCGATCACGCTTTTCACGTCGTCGGCCTTCATCACCTGGGCGTCGTTCTCCAAAGGCTTGCCGGTGCCTTTGCGCACCACCTGGGCGAGCACCTTGCCGTTGGCGCCGTCGAGGAACTGTGCCTCGGTGGCCAGGGTGGTTTCCTGATCGCGGATGCCGGTGCCGGTGCTGACCGCCGCCGCCACCAATGCCACCGGGATGAACTCATAGGGCTTGAGCCCTTCGGTCTTGCTGCTGACGGCGGTGATGGCCGCGCGCACCACGATCACGCCCGGGCCGGGGGCGTTGGCCAATGGCAAGGATTTGCCCAGCTCACGCTTGAGCGCCTGGTTGTAGTAGGTGTTGATGCCGTTGAGGGTGCTGTCCGGGATTTTCGCGGTGGCCTGGGGCTTGGGATAGAACTGGGTCGGCTCGATGTACACCGCGTTGTAGCGGCTCAGGTCCAGCTGGGGATCGACCCAGCGCATCACCTCGGCGCCTGACGGTGACTTGGCTTGCTTGAGTTGGCTGTAGTTGGAGAGGAAGCCTGAATATTCATCCGGTTGCGTGACCTTGCTGGCACAGCCCGCCAACCCGAGCGAAGCCACGCACAACGTACTGATCATTAGCCTTAGTTTCATCATTGAACTCCCTGGCGGTCATCATCGAAAGACGGAGCTCTAGGTATAGCCAACTCTGGGGAAATAGCCTCTATTTTGCGCTGCCGGTTTGACAGGCCGAGGGCCAACGTTAAAGCTGCACGCAGCCCGCCATGCCGCAGACCGTCCCTGCGGATTTCAACGACCGCGCCGAGGCCAACCTCAACCTGGCCATGCTTTACCAAGCCAGCGGCCGGCAAGACAAAGTCGAGTCCCAGCTACGCACTGCCCTGCTGCGCGATCCTGATTTTTTTCCCGCGCTGGTCACCCTGGCACAATGGCTGGAAGCCCATGATCGCGGCGAAGAAGCACGCGCCCTGATCGCCGGGCAGTTGGCCGAGCATCCTGACGCTGCGCTGTTGCAACACACCCAGGGCTTGATGCTGATACGCAGCGACGCTGCCGCCGAAGCGATGGGCTATCTGCGCAACGCCGCGCGTCTGGACCCGGCCAACGCCCAGTATGGCTTTGTGCTGGCGGTGGCGCTGCATGACGGCGGCCAGGTCGAACAGGCGTGCCAGCAGTTGGAAGCGGTGCTCCAGCGTCAGCCGTATCATCGCAATGCGCGGCTGTCGCTGATCCAGTACTACCTGGAGAGTGGCCAGGAGCCGAAGGCGCAACGGGTCTTGCAGAGCTGGAAACAACTCAACCCTGGCGACCCGGCGTTGAAGTAGAGCCTTAGCCGCGTTCGCGCGGAATCAGACTCTGCAACTGCGAGGCCAGGAAGTTGGCGTCGAAGCCAAAGGTGTCCGGGTCTTTGAGGCCATTGGTTTTCTTCCATAGCCAGTCATTTTTGTCGGCCGGCAGCACCAGCGACACGCTGCCGTGACGGGCAGCGGTCAAGCCCATCACCGATACCGAGATCAAGCCGCCCATGGCCATGACGTCAGGCACAAACTCCACGGTTTTACCGGTGATCTGTACCAACAGCTTTTCAGTCTTGAAGGTTGATGTTTCCACCGGCACGCTCGGCCCGCTGGCGACATAGGTTTGACGTTGGACCTCCAGCAAGCCGACGCGCTTGACCGGCTCCAGCCATTGCTCGATCTGCCCGAACAACTCGTCGAGCTTTTGCGTCCAACGGGCCGACTGCACCTCGAACTGCTGCTTCTTGTGCGCTTCGCTATCGGCGTAATGACGAAGCATCTCGCCCAGTTGCTGTACATCGTCCATTGCGGATTTCCTTGGGTGTGCCAGGTTGCGATATCCGATCATGGCAGATGCGGCCATTCACCGTACGATTAACGCCGATGGCCGCCGTGGGCGTGCACGAGACGAGCCTGAAGTCGGCGTTTGCCGCTGAATCAGAACTGCACCGGTCATTTGGCGGGTAACTGCGTCTGACTATTCAGCGGCCGATGCGTAAGGTGAAGGCACTTTCCCTGTCAGGAGCATCGCATGCGCACCATCGGCCTTATCGGCGGCATGAGCTGGGAGTCCAGCGCCGAGTATTACCGCCTTATCAATCAGCGGGTGCGCGCCCAGCTCGGGCCGTTGCGTTCGGCGCCGATGTTGATGTACAGCGTGGATTTCGGGCCGGTGGCCCAGGCGCAGCACGACGGGCGTTGGGACGATGCCGCACAGATCCTCGAAGACGCGGCGCGGCGCCTGCAGGCCGGCGGCGCGGACTGTGTGGTGCTGTGCACCAACACCATGCATCGGGTGGCGCCGCGTATCGAGGCGGCGGTGTCGATTCCTTTCCTGCATATCGCCGACGCCGTCGGCCGGGCTGCCGTGCAGGCCGGCACACTCACCGTCGGCTTGCTCGGCACCGCCTTCACCATGGAACAGGACTTTCTCAAGGCGCGCCTGGCGGAGCATGGCTTGAGCGTGCTGGTGCCCGAGACCGAGGAGCGCAAAGCCGTGCATAAGATCATTTATGAAGAGTTATGCGTGGGAATCATCAGCGACACCTCGCGCCAGGCTTATCTGCGCATCATCGCTGCGCTGGCCGCGCGGGGCGCCCAGGCGATCGTCCTCGGGTGCACGGAGATTGGTCTGCTGATCAAGCCTGAACACACGGACCTGCCGCTGCTGGACACCACCGAGCTGCATGCACAGGCTGCGGTGGCGTTTGCAGTGCAGGATTAAGCCGACGGGCGCAGACGCGCCATGCTGACGGTGTCGACATACACGCCGTCACGCAGGGCGTAGTCGCGCAGCACTCCTTCCACTTCGAAACCAAACGTGCGGTACAGACGTTGCGCGGCCTGGTTGTCGGCGTACACCGTCAACTCGACGCGGTGCAGGTTCATCCAGTTGTCGGCCACGTCCAGGGCCGTCTTCAACAGCCGCGACCCCACGCCCTTGCCCTGCCAGGCGGTCGCCACGCCCATGCCGAACGTGCCGACGTGGGCCTGGCGCACGCGCAAGTACTGTTGCAGCCCCAGCTGGCCCACCACTTCGCCGCCATGCAATGCCACCAGTTGCAGGCGACGCTCGTCATCCAGCACCAGGCGCTTGCGCCACACCTCGATCGACTGGAACGGCATCTGCAGCACCTGACGACACACCGCCGGCTCGTTGTAGAGCGCCGCGACGCCTTCAAGGTGGGCCTCGGTAAAGCGCTGGATGACGATATGGGGTTCAGGCGTGTGCATGCGGTTTCATCCTTGGAAAAACAGGGGGCCTGCCAGTGTAGAGGCGTCGGCCGTCCGCTGCCTAGGGCGCCGGGGCGGTCGTCCACAACGACGGCCAATCGCCGTAGGCCACACCGGTGCAGCGCGACATTATGTGGAACTCGCTGAGCTGGAATGCCTTGCCATCAAACACCCAGGCCGCCCCGGCCCCGCAATCGCCGAGCCCGCGTTGCTTGTAGAAATAACTCAAGGTGCCGGTGGCCGGATCGTAGCCCACCGAACCCTGCAGCGCGGCCCCGTCCAACGGCAACGGCTCCAGCTGCAAGGCGGCCTGGGCATAAGGCGCCTGGCGCGCGCGTTGCACCACCTCGTATTCACAGTTATAGGCCGCGCAGTCGTAACGCAACACGGTGATGGCGTGCGACGCCGTCAACGCACCGGCGCTGGCTTCGGGTGGCGGCGAATCCTCTTGCGCCGTTTCGCCTTTGAGCGCCTCGGCCACCAGGTTTTTCTGCTCCTGGGCGGTCAATGCCGGTGCGCCGGGGAATGCACGCAGCAAGGGCACCGGCATGTGCGCCGGTACGCTACTCGCCGCGCCCTTGCCCGGCCGCGCCAGAGCCGTGACGTTATCCACCCGGCCCTGCACCGCATCCATCAACAGCAGCGAAGCGCTCAGCCCACTCAGCGACACATGCGCGTCGGTATCGGCGGGCACTTGCAGGCGCTGACCATTGCGCAAGCGTTGCAACCACCGACGTGCCGCGTCGTCGTCCAGGACGCCGTAGGACTGCACATCCGGATCGCCACCCTGGTCATCCCGCTGCGCCTGCAAATCCTGGGTCAAGGCATCGCCCAGGGGCTGGCCGTCCAGTTGCAGGGTCGACAAGTCCACGGCCTCGCCCCGATGGTCGAAGCGCAAGCGCAAGTAACCCTGCGGCCCGGCCTTGTGCCAGATATGCAGGGTCAGCGAGCTGTAGTCTTCTTCATTGGCACCACTCGGTGCGCTGAGGGCGTGACAATCGCGCAGGTTGTCGCAACCGACCACCCATTCCTTGATGTCACGCAGCAGCGGCACACTCTCGGCAGCGGGTTGTGCAAAGGCTTGGGCAGAGGAACCGGCCAGCAGGGCCAGGAGTAAGGGGCGCAACATGGGGACTCTCCGTGTCGGAAAAAGACGCGGATTGTCACATGTTCGGCGCGTGCCGTCAGCGCCCGGCAGCCACCCGCCACACCCGCGCAATATCCGCCGCCCGCTCGCGCAACAAGCGCGGCGCTTCGTTGCAGGCCTGCACGAGGCTCATTGGTCCGCTTGGCAAGGCGAAGGCTGCGGCGACGCCGTGTTGATACATCTGCGCGTAGCCATCACCGAGGGTGCCGGCGATGACGATCACCGGCACACCGTGTTGGCGGGCGATGCGTGCGACGCCGAACGGGGTTTTACCGCGCAGGGTCTGGGCATCGAATTGGCCTTCGCCGGTGATGACCAGGTCGGCGCCATGTATGGCCGCATCCAGGCCCACCAGGTCGGCGACCACCTCGACGCCCGCGCGGAACCGGGCGCCGAGAAACGCCTTGGCGGCGAAGCCCAGGCCGCCGGCGGCGCCGCTGCCGGGTTCATCGCGTACGTCGCGGGGCAGCACCCTGGCGCAATGATCGGCGAAGTGCCCGAGGGCGGCATCGAGCTGTTGCACCTGTTGCGGGCCCGCGCCTTTTTGCGGGCCGAAAATCGCCGAAGCGCCGTGAGGGCCGCAGAGCGGGTTGTTGACGTCGGCGGCTATGTCGAAACGCACCTGGGCCAGGCGTGGATCGAGGCTGTCCAGGCCGATGCGCGCCAACTGTGCCAAGGCCAGGCCTCCGGGCGGCAGGACGCGGTCGTCGGCGTCAAACAGCTGCACACCCAGCGCCTGCATCGCGCCGGCGCCGCCGTCGTTGGTGGCGCTGCCGCCGATGGCCAGGATGATGCGCCGGGCACCCGCTTCAAGCGCCGCGTGGATCAGTTCACCGGTGCCGAAGGTGCTGGTGCGGCACGCATCGCGCGCCTCCGGCGGTACCAACTGCAGGCCGCTGGCTTCGGCCATTTCGATGATGGCGGTGTGGCTGTCGGCCAACCAGCCCCAGTGCGCCTCGACCGGGGTACCCAATGGGCCGCGAACCGTCCGGCGACGCAGCTCACCGTGGCAGGCGGCGAGCACGGCGGCCACCGTACCTTCACCGCCGTCGGCCATCGGGCACTGGATCAACTGCGCCTGCGGCCAGACCTCGGCCAACCCGTCGGCAATCGCCTGGGCGACGCCCTCGGCACTCAGGCTGTCCTTGAACGAGTCGGGGGCGATGATGATCTTCATGGGCGTTCTCCGGTTTTTATGCCGTCCATGCTGCCAGTTGGCAGCGGCAATAACGCCGGTCCGATGCACAAGTGCGGCGTGGGTTTGTTGTTCATTCCGACAAAGCCTGGGGCAGCAATTGCACGCCCAGGTACAAGGCGAGCATGCCGTCCAGGGTCAGCGGGTCAACGCCGCTGAGTTCGGCGATGCGCTCCATGCGATAGCGCAGGCTGTTGCGGTGGATGCCCAGCGCGTCGGCACAGGCCTGGCTTTGCCCATCGTGCTCGCACCAGCTGCGCAGGGTCGCCAGTAACTGCCCATTGGCGTCCTTGGCCAGGACTTTGCGCAACGGGTTGAGCAGTTCGTCGAGGGCGTCGTCGTTGCGATGGCGCCAAAGCATTACCGGCAGACGATAGCGGTTCAGGGTCAGCAACTGCGCATGGGGCAGGATATCGCGCCCGTAGGCCAGCAGGTCGCCGACCCGTCGGTAGCAGCGCCGCAGCCCGGCCAATCCATCGGCCTGACCGCCCACGGCCACGCGCAGTACAGGCCAGCCCTGGCCGGCGAGCTTTTCCAGCAGTCTGGGGTTGTCCACCCAGACCCCGGCCGGTCGGCACCACAGCAGTGAAAACTGCGCCGAGCTGACGCACCAACTGTCGGGATAGCGTGCGCTCAGCCAGGCGGCGAGGTCCTGCGCGCAGGCGCCTTCGCCCAATTCGAACAAGTACGGTATGCGCGGCATGTGAGGCTTGAGCCCCAGCTGCCGGGCTTCGTCGATCAAGCGCGGCGAGTCGCCGGCATCGGCCAGCAATAACGCCAGCAGATCATCGCAACGCTGGCGTCGCCACTGCTGGTCGGCCTGCTGATGGCGATGGCTGACCAGCATTTCAGCGGTCATGCGCACCAGTTCGGCGTAAGTGCGCAGCAATTCGGGCTCGCCGGTAAGGCCCAGTACGCCGATCAGGCGTTGGTCGTGCATCAGCGGCAGGTTGATACCGGGTTGCACGCCTTTGAGGTGTTTGGCGGTCTGGCCGTCGATCTCGACCACGCGGCCGTTGGCCAGCACCAGTTGCGCGCCTTCATGCCGGGTGTTGATGCGTTCGGGCTCGCCACTGCCGAGGATCAGCCCCTGGCTGTCCATGACGTTGACGTTATAAGGCAGGATGGCCATGGTGCGATCGACGATATCCTGCGCCAGGTCATGATCCAGCTCGAACATGGGGCTAACTTCCTGCAAGGCGTGGTTGGTCATCGGCACAGCGCAAAGCCGGCTTCACTGTGCGCGAGCACAAAGACAGCCGCCTGCTACCTGGCCGAGACTCTTGGGGCGATCAACGTTACCCTCGCATCGCGAAAAATCATAATAAAGAGAGAACGCCATGTCACAGAGCGCCGCTGTCACCCAGGCCAACGATGACGATAAAAACGCTGTCTACAAGCGCGTGACCCTGCGCTTGATCCCCTTCATTTTTATCTGCTACCTGTTCAACTACCTCGACCGCGTCAACGTCGGCTTCGCCAAGCTGCAGATGCTCGATGCCCTCAAATTCAGCGAAACCGTGTACGGCCTCGGGGCCGGGATCTTCTTCATCGGCTATGTGCTGTGCGGCGTGCCGAGCAACCTGGCCCTGAACAAATTCGGCCCACGGCGCTGGATCGCGCTGATGATGATCGTGTGGGGCACGTTGTCGACCTGCCTGCTGTTCGTCACCACACCGACCCATTTCTATACCCTGCGCCTGTTTACCGGTGCCGCCGAAGCCGGCTTTTTCCCCGGCGTGGTGCTGTACCTGTCGCAGTGGTTCCCGACCTTTCGCCGTGGGCGGATCATGGCGTTGTTCATGTCGGCGATCCCTGTGTCAGGCCTGCTGGGCAGTCCGTTTTCCGGCTGGATTCTCAACCACTTCGCCGCCGGCCAGGGCGGTCTGGCCGGCTGGCAGTGGATGTTCCTGCTGCAAGGCATCCCCACGGTTCTGCTGGGCGCCCTCGCCTACTTCCTGCTCAGCGACAGTTTCGCCCATGCCAAGTGGCTCACGCCCAAGGAGCGCGCGGTGCTGGAAGCCGACCAGGCCACGGACCTGGCGAACAAGCCCAAGACCACCAGCGACTCCCTCGCCGAGGTGTTCAAAAACCCGGCGATCTGGGCCTTCGGCCTGATCTACTTCTGTATTCAGAGCGGCGTGTACGCGATCAACTTCTGGCTGCCGTCGATCATCAAGAACCTGGGTTTCAGCGATAACCTGGTGATCGGCTGGCTCAGTGCGATCCCTTATCTGCTGGCTGCGGTGTTTATGTTACTGGTGGGCCGTTCGGCGGACTTGCGCAAGGAGCGTCGCTGGCATTTGGTGGTACCGATGCTGATGGGCGCGGTGGGCCTGGTGATCGCGGTAAACTTCGCCACCACGCCGGCCATTGCCATCCTCGGTCTGACCATTGCCACCATGGGCGCTCTCACCGGCCTGCCGATGTTCTGGCCGGTGCCGACGGCGATGCTCAGCGCAGGCGCAGCGGCGGGTGGCCTGGCGTTGATCAACTCCATGGGCCAGATGGCGGGCTTCCTCAGCCCTTATATCGTCGGGTTCGTAAAGGACGCCACGGGTTCGACGGATGTTGCGTTGTACCTGCTGGCGGCGGTGATTGTGGCGGGCAGTGCGCTGGCACTGCGCATGACACGGACCTTGAAGGTCTAACGCAGTCCAGATGGGAGGGGTTTGCCAGATGGCGACAGGTATCGATACAAATCAAACGACTGTCACCACGGCAAGCTCCCTCCCTCAGTAGGCTGCGGTTACAGCAGGCCGCCGCCGTTGATATCGATGACAGCGCCGCAGATAAAGCCATTTTCCATAGCCAGCACATAGCCTGCCGCCACCTCTTCGGCCTGCCCCACGCGGCCCACCGGCAACGCGCTTGCGGCGTTGGCAAACGTCGCCAGGCGCTGGTCTTCGGCCAACCCGGCATACGCCGGGGTATCAATTACACCGGGGCTCACCACGTTGACCCGACGCGGCGCCAGTTCCTTGGCCAACTGCTTGCCCAGGGCTTCAGTGGCGGCGTTGATACCGACTTTGATGAACTGCCCCGACGCCAATTTGCGCCCCAATTGCCCGGAGGTCAGGCTGATGCTGCCGCGCTCGTCGAGGAACGGCAGCGCCTGCTGGATTGCCCGCAAGGCGCCCCAGAGTTTCACGTTGAAGTTGTCCTGGGCTTCCTCCAGATCGGTATCTATCAAGGCTTTGGCATGCACCGATGGGCCGGACGTGTACACCAAATGATCAAAGCGCCCAACGGTTTCGAACAAGCGCCGCAGGGACTCGGTGTCGGTGACGTCCACGGGCTCGCTGCGCAGGCCGTTGTCGCGGCTCGATGACAGGCGTCGTCCCGCCAGCACCACTTGAGCGCCGCGTGCGGCGGCGGCCTTGGCCACTGCCGCGCCGATACCGCTGCTGCCACCGATCACGATGACGGTTTGGCCATTGAGGGGAGAAGTCATGAAGGAGAGTCCTGGGTTAGAAAGTGAGCGTTCATCTTCCCAGCTTGGCAATCAGCGAAAAATCCCGGTAAAACGACAGGATCTTTAAAGGATTTTTACAAATGAGTTCACTCCTGGACCTTGAAGTCTTCGTGCGCACCGCCGACACGGGCAGCCTGTCCGCCGCTGCCCGAGGGTTGGGCCTGACTCCGGCAGCGGCCAGTATTGCTCTCAAACGCCTGGAAACCCGGTTGGGCACTCGCCTGCTGGCACGCTCCACCCGGAGCATGCGCCTGACCGAAGAAGGCCGGCGCTACCTCGACAGCGCGCGCGAGGCCCTGGCTGCTTTGGCCGAAGGCGAGCAAGCGCTCAGGCAGCAGAGCCAGGGCCTGACCGGTTTGCTGCAGCTGGCCGCACCCTCGGATTTCGGGCGCAATGTGGTGCTGGGCTGGCTGGATGAGTTCAAGCTGGAACACCCGAACATCCGCCTGCAATTACTGCTCAACGACAGCAATGCCGACCTGTTTCGCGACACCGTCGACATTGCGCTGCGTTTCGGCGTCCCACGGGATTCCAGCCTGGTGGCGCTGCCGGTGGTGCCCGGCCACCAACGCCTGCCCTGCGCCAGCCCCGACTACCTGGCGCGCCACGGCACACCACGCACGCCGGCGGAGTTGGCGCAGCACAACACGCTGCGGTACATGCGTCAGGGCCGGGCCAACAGCACTTGGTACTTTCGACAGGGCACGGCATTGCAGGAAGTCGAGGTGACGGGCGACTACCTGAGCGATGACGGTGAAATCGTGCGGCGCTGGGCGCTGGCTGGCCACGGAATTGCCTACAAAGCCAACCTCGACATCGCCCGGGACCTCAAGGCCGGACGCCTGGTGCGCCTGTTGCCTGACTGGCAGGGAGAACCCACGCCGTTCAACTTGATGTGCCCTCACCGCCTGCAGGTGTCGGAGCGAGTGAAAGTGCTGCACCGATTTCTACAAGCGCGCTGCCAGGCCCTGCTGAGTGCGTGAAGAAACGCGCGCGGGTCTTGTTCCAGAGCTGGCGACTCTGGTATTGCATAGGTCACGTCTCATAGCCGCAAGGAGCTTTGCATGATTTATCGCACGTTGGGCCAGTCCGGGTTGAAGGTCAGTGTCCTGACCCTGGGCACCATGATGTTCGGCGAACAGACCAACACCGAAGACTCGCTGCGCATCATCGACAAGGCCTGGGATCAGGGTGTCAACTTTATCGACACGGCGGACGTGTACACCGGCGGGCGTTCCGAAGAGTTGGTGGGTGAAGCCATCGCCCGGCAGCGCCACGATTGGGTGGTGGCGTCAAAAGTCGGCTTCGGCCCGGCCGATGGTGTGCCCAACCGCAGCGGCCTGAGCCGCAAGCGAATATTCAACGCGCTCGATGCGAGCTTGACCCGCCTCGACACCGATTACCTGGACATCTACTACCTTCACCGCGAAGACCACCAGACGCCGTTGGAAGTGACCGTCTCGGCCATTGGCGACCTGATTCGCCAGGGCAAGATCCGCTACTGGGGCCTGTCCAACTATCGCGGCTGGCGCATTGCAGAAGTGATCCGCGTGGCCGAACGCCTGGGCGTGGACAGGCCTGTAATCAGCCAGCCGTTGTACAACATCGTCAACCGCCAGGCCGAGGTGGAGCAGATCACCGCCGCCGCTGCGTATGGCCTCGGCGTGGTGCCCTACAGCCCGCTGGCGCGCGGGGTGTTGAGCGGTAAATACGCCCCGGATGTCACCCCGCAAGCCGGCAGCCGCGCCGCGCGCCAGGACAAGCGCATCCTGGAAACCGAATGGCGCATGGAGTCGCTGCGCATCGCCCAGCAGATCCAGCAGTACACCCAAGGGCGTGGCGTGGGCATGGTGGAATTCGCCATCGCCTGGGTGCTCAACAACGCCGCGGTGAGTTCGGCGATTGTCGGGCCGCGCACCGAAGCCCAATGGGATGCCTACACCGGCGCGCTGCAGGTGAAGATCACGGCCGAAGACGAGGCGTTCATTGATTCGCTGGTCACGCCGGGGCATGCGTCCACACCAGGGTTCAATGACGTGGGCCACTTCGTTTCGGGACGCACGCCGCTGTGAGCGCGCTCTGACAGCGCAGCGTAAGAAAGTTTTCGGTGATTTGCCCCAAAACAGAGCAGCCTTGACGCGCCGAAAGCACCATAATCCCCTGCTCTTTTGATTGAATCGGCTTTCGCGAGGACAGTGTGTCTAAAGGTGTGGTGTTATCGGTCTCGGCCTCGGTGTTGTTTGCCGTCATGTACTACTTCACGTCGTTGCTCACGCCATTGAGCGGCCTGGAGATTTTCGGCTGGCGCATGTTGCTGACCGTGCCGTGCATGACGGTATTCATGGTGGTCAGCGGCGAGTGGCGACACGTGTGGGAACTGCTGCGCCGGCTCACGGCCGAGCCACGCTTGATCGCCGGCGTGGTGGTGTCGTCGGCCCTGCTGGGCGTGCAGTTGTGGCTGTTCATGTGGGCGCCGCTCAACGGGCGCAGCCTGGACGTGTCGGTGGGGTATTTCCTGTTGCCACTGACCATGGTGCTGACCGGGCGCCTGGTGTGGGGCGAACAGCTGTCCTATTTGCAGAAGATCGCGGTATTTTTTGCCGCGCTCGGTGTGCTCAACGAGTTGTATCAGGCCGGTGGGTTCTCCTGGGCGACCCTGGTGGTCATCATCGGTTACCCGCTGTACTTCATCGCGCGCAAATACCTCAAGACCGATCACCTTGGCGGCCTGTGGCTGGACATGGCGCTGATGCTGCCCGTGGCATGGTGGTTCGTGCAAAGTGGCGAACAGGGCTTTGCGGTGATGGATGCGCAGCCGAAGCTCTATGCATTGATTCCGACCCTGGGCCTGATCAGTGCCTCGGCGCTGGTGAGCTATATCATCGCCAGTCGCTTGCTGGCCTTCAGCCTGTTCGGCCTGCTCAGTTATGTCGAGCCAGTGCTGTTGCTGCTGGTGGCGCTCTTGCTGGGTGAAGGCATCAAGGCCGGGCAATGGCTGACCTACATTCCGATCTGGATCGCGGTCATGGTCCTGGTGTTTGAAGGGTTCAAGCACTTGGTGCGCCAGCGCCGGGCGTAACGCCCAGGCAATAAAAAGCCCGGCCAGGGTTTACGTTGGCCGGGCTTTTTTCTACACGTGCGTTCAGTCGGCGGTCAACACACCGCGACGGACCTGGTCACGCTCGATGGATTCGAACAGGGCCTTGAAGTTGCCCTCGCCGAAGCCATCGTCCCCCTTGCGCTGGATAAACTCGAAGAACACCGGGCCCATCAGGGTTTCCGAGAAGATCTGCAGCAACAGACGCTTGTCGCCTTCGATGGACGAACCGTCCAGCAGAATGCCACGGGCCTGCAGTTGATCGACTGGCTCGCCGTGGTTGGGCAAGCGACCTTCGAGCATCTCGTAGTAGGTGTCCGGCGGCGCGGTCATGAAGCGCATGCCGATTTTCTTCAGCGCGTCCCAGGTCTGGACCAGGTCGTCGGTGAGGAACGCCACATGCTGGATGCCCTCGCCATTGAACTGCATCAGGAACTCTTCGATCTGCCCGGCGCCCTTGGAGGACTCTTCGTTCAGTGGGATGCGGATCATGCCGTCGGGGGCGCTCATGGCCTTGGAGGTCAGGCCGGTGTACTCGCCCTTGATGTCGAAATAGCGAGCTTCACGGAAGTTGAACAGCTTCTCGTAGAAGTTGGCCCAGTACACCATGCGCCCGCGATAGACGTTGTGGGTCAGGTGGTCAATGACCTTGAGGCCGGCGCCCTTAGGGTTGCGGTCCACACCGTCGAGGAAGACGAAATCGATGTCGTAGATCGAGCTGCCTTCGCCGAAACGATCGATCAGGTACAGCGGCGCGCCGCCGATGCCTTTGATGGCCGGCAGGTTGAGTTCCATCGGGCCGGTTTCGATATGGATCGGCTGAGCGCCCAGTTCCAGTGCGCGGTTGTAGGCCTTTTGCGAATCCTTGACCCGGAACGCCATGCCGCACACCGACGGGCCGTGCTCCGCCGCGAAGTACGAGGCGATGCTGTTGGGCTCGTTGTTGAGGATCAGGTTGATCTCGCCCTGGCGATACAGGTGCACGTTCTTGGAGCGATGGGTGGCGACTTTGCTGAACCCCATGATCTCGAAGATCGGCTCAAGGGTGCCTGGGATCGGCGAGGCGAATTCGATGAATTCAAAGCCCATCAGGCCCATTGGGTTTGCGTGTTGGTCGGTCATGTTCGGTGCCTCATCCTGCTCTTTGAAATAAAGAGTCTGATTAACGAAAAATCAATTGCCAGCAAGGATGAGGTACGGGGGTGGCGCGCAGGACAGGCCTCGCACGCTGCGGGCGAGGAAGTCACCAAAGATGAGGGGGGAGCCGAGTCGCTTCATGGTTGCATCAGTCTCTGACGGCCGAGGCTTGCGTGAGCGCAAGTCCATATTCTTGTATGCGTAAATCGATTCTACACAGCGTAACAGGGTTTGTCCGTACTCTTATCAAATCCCCATCACCCGCGCCGGTGCAAGGGGTTTGTTGCACAGGTAGATACCCCACAGTATTACCGCGCCACCCATCAGCATCGGCGCGCTGAGTGGCTCGCCCAGCAACAGCGCCCCACAGATGACCGCAGTGAGCGGGTTAAGCGCAATAAACACGCCGGAGCGAGTGGCGCCGATGCGGCGGATGCCGTCGTAGTAGCCGATATAGGCCAGGGCCGAGCCCAGCACGCCGAGATAGCCCAGGCTCAGCGCCTGCGGCAGGTCAATGCGGCTCACTGCCTGAAGCGAGAAACCGCCCATGAAGGCGGTGGCGGCGGCCAGCATCGCGGCGCCCAGCAGCACCGACCAGGTCACTGTCTGCAGCGGCCCGAGGCTGGCGTTGAGTTCACGGGAATACAACGAATAAATGCCCCACCCCACCACGCAGCCCAGAATCAGCAGGTCCCCCAGCCCATGATTGGGAGCGCTCTGGAGCAACTGCGGATTGCGGCTGACAATCACGGTCGCGGCGCCCCCCAGGCATAGCGCGATACCGATGATGCGTGCGCGCCCCAGTTGTTCCTTGAACAGCAGCGAGGACGCCAGGCCGATCACCGCAGGGTTCAGGGCCACGATCAACGATGCTCGCGAGGCATTGATGTAGTGCAGCCCATAGAAGAAACACAGGTTGTAGAAGAAAATCCCGAAAAAACCCAGCAAGGCCAACTGTCGCAGTTGCCTACCCGTTGGCCGCACCAGTCGAATGCGCGCCAGGGCCATGAACAACAGCAACGCCAGGCTGGCCAGGATAAACCGCAGGCTGGCGGCCAGCAGTGGGTCGATATGATCGGCCAGGTAGCGACCGGCGACGAAGGTGCCACCCCAGATCATGGTAACGGCGGCAAGCTTGCAGTAAGTCAGATGATCCGAGGTGGGATGCATGATTGTGGCTCAAGGCGTGGCTGATTGAAGGTATTCTCTGAGTAATGACTCATCATCGTAAAATGAGTAAACACTCATGACCCTGACCCAATTGGAAATCTTTTCCCTGGTTGCCGAACTGCAGGGCTTTACCAGTGCCGCCCACCGCCTGGGTATCAGCCAATCGGCCGTGTCCCATGCCATCAAGGCGCTGGAGCAGGAGCTGGGCGTGGCGCTATTCCGGCGGCATCAAACCCTGGTCGAACCCAGCGACATCGGCCTGCAATTACTTGCACGCGCACGCGCCATGCTTGGTCTGGCCAATACGTTGCAACAGGAAGCCGCGGACGCCCGTGGCATGAAGCGCGGCACCTTACGCATCGGCTCATTCGGCCCGACCGCGTCGATACGGTTGCTGCCAGCCATCCTCCAGCGCTTTCGCGCCGAGTATCCGGGAATTGAAGTGCATGTAGACGAAGGGCCGGATCGGCAGGTGATCCAGTGGCTGGAGGAGCGGCGCATCGACGTCGGTTTTGTGGTGCTGGAACAGGAGCGCTTCGATACCTTCGCGTTGTGCGAGGATCAGATGGTCGCGCTGCTGCCGGCGGACCATCCGCTGACCGCGCAGGACGCCTTGCCCCTGCGGGCGCTGTGCGATGATCCGTTTATTCTGACCGAAGCCGGGTCGTCGGAGCTGGTCAGCCGGCTGTTTGCCGGCGCCCAGTTGCAACCCAAGGTGCGTTATCGCTGCGCGCAGCTGCTGAGCACGCTGGAGGCGGTCTGCCGGGGTGACGGCGTCAGTGTCGTGGCGCAGGCGTCGTTACCCTGCGGTCACGATTCGCGCTACGTCACACGGCCGTTGCTACCCAGCGTTGCGCGCCGGATCGGCCTGGCAGTGCTGGATCGGCGACAGGCATCTCCTGCTGCGCTGGCGTTCATAGAGATTGCACAAAACCTGACCAAGGCGAGCATATTTGAGCCCGGCCATCTATCATCGAAACATTCCTCACCGGCGCGCCGGTAACCCCCGCTGCGCAACAGGCCCCAGAACCCATGCCGCTTCGTGTCAATGGCCCTCGAAAGCCCATTACCCGCTTCTCGATCAGCGCCATGTGTGGCCTGCTGCCCGTGCTGCTCGGGGTCGTCATCCTGTATTGGCAGGCCGAACGTACCCTGGAGCAAAGCACGACGCAGACCGCCGAAGAGGCGGTGCGCCAGTTCGACCTGATGCTCGACAACACCGCGCTTGCCGCCCAGGCGCTGGTGCCGCTGGCCGGGCAGCCGTGCGACAGCGCCACTCAACTGGCGCTGCGCGAACAGGTGACGCGCCGGCCATTTGTACGCGCCACCACGTTGTCCTGGCAGAAAAATATCTATTGCAGTTCCCTGTTCGGCGGCGATTACACCTCGCCGGTCAACCCGGATGATTACGTCGATGGGCGCCTGTGGCTGATGGACGGCAACCCGGTCACCCCGGACACCGCGCTGCTGGTTTATCGCCTGGTTGAAGGGGACAAGGCCGCGTTCGCCTCGGTTGACGGCTACCACCTCACCAATGCCCTGCGCCTGATCAGCCGCTATGCGCAACTGATTCTGCAGGTCGGCCCGCACTGGCTCGACGCCGATGGCCAGGTGCGCCGGACACCGCCGCCGACGTTCGCGGTGGCCCATCAGCACCTGACTTCGACGCGCTATGCCTACAGTGTCGATGCCGGCATGCCGGACGGTGAGGTGTGGCGTTACATGCAGGCGCGTTACCCTGCCCTGTTCAGCCTATTGGTGTTTTTTGGCGGGCTGGCGGCACTGCTGGCGCACTGGCTGCAAAAGCGCGCCTCGTCGCCAACCCATGAGTTGCAACGGGCACTGGGCGCCAATGAGTTCATCCCTTACTACCAACCGGTGGTGCGCGGCGACACCCGCGCGTGGGCCGGTTGCGAAGTGCTGATGCGCTGGAAGCATCCGAAGGAAGGCCTGGTGCGCCCGGACCTGTTCATTCCGCTGGCTGAGGATTGCGGCCTGATCGTGCCGATGACCCGCGCCCTGCTCCGCCGGACCGCCGCCGAGTTGGCGCCTCACGCGTCGCGTTTCACGCCGGGGTTCCATATCGGCGTAAACATCACCGCGCGTCACTGCCAGGACCTGCGACTGGTAGACGACTGCCGCGAGTTCCTCGCGGCCTTCGCCCCGGGGCAGGTTACGCTGGTGCTGGAACTGACCGAGCGCGAGTTGATCGAGCCCACTGAGATCACCCGTCGCCTGTTCGAGGCGCTCCACGCGCTGGGCGTGATGATCGCCATCGACGACTTCGGCACCGGCCATTCAAGCCTGGGTTATTTGCGCAACTTCAATGTGGACTACCTGAAGATCGACCAGAGCTTTGTCGCCATGATCGGCGTCGACGCGCTGTCCGGGCATATCCTGGACAGCATCATTGAATTGTCCGGCAAGCTTGACCTGGGTATCGTCGCCGAGGGCGTTGAAACAGCGCAGCAGTGCCAATACCTCGCGAGTCGAGGAGTCGACTTCCTTCAAGGTTATCTATTTGGCCGGCCACTACCGTGTGAGGAATTCGTTAACACCCTGGCCAAGGATTGAATAGGCCCGCACTAGGCAGCTTCAAAAAGTGTTAATGAGACAAAAGACGTGATTTACTCGTGACGTATTAACTACTACAATTTTTCTTGCCCGTTTAGAGTCACCTTAAAGCGCTTGGCTTGCAGCTTTGTTTGCAGTTGATATCAGCCAACTACACTATTGGAGTACCGATTTTGTCCAAACTCGCCGAATTTCGCGCAGCAGAAAGAGCCCTTCAAGAGCAGCTTGCCCAGCTGGAATCCTTGAAGAACGATGCCAGCCTGAAGAAAGAAATCGAATTCGAAGAAAAACTCCAGGGGCTGATGAAAACCTACGGCAAGGGCCTGCGTGACATTATTGCCATCCTGGACCCTAACCCAGGCAAGGCCAGCAGCGTTGCCAGCGCGCCAAAGCAGCGCCGCGCACGCGTCGTCAAGGTCTATCAGAACCCGCACACCGGCGAGTTGATCGAAACCAAGGGCGGCAACCACCGTGGCCTCAAAGCCTGGAAGGAAGAGCACGGCGCACAAACCGTAGAGTCCTGGCTGCGCAAGTGAACCGCACCCAGTCACATAAAGCCCCGCACATGCGGGGCTTTTTATTCAAGGTTCGAAAGTGAACTTAAATAACATTTCATTTTGTTCAGAATCGCTCGATGCCACTGGCTTAAAGTTTCAAGCTGTTACGCACCGAGCCCACTTCATTCTTGCTTTCGTCATAGGCCTGTGCCTGACCGGCGTATGAAAATACATACGCTTTATCGGTATCCACCGCGCCTATCAATGTTTGCGAGAGCACGTGACGGCCGTTTTCGGTAATCACGCAAGTAGTTTCCAGCGCATCGAGACGGCTTAATGTCGTAGGGTGCATTTTGGTGCACACACTTTGATAGCCACCTTGGGCGAAGTCTTTCTGGATAGATTTGCGCATCTCCAGCAACACCCCTTGAAGATTAACTTTATGCCCCGCTTCAATGGGCGTACCAGTCAATTCCATAACCATCAGGGTCTTGCCATTCTCGTCATTCTTGATCGCCCGTTGCCGGGACACAGCCTGCGCCTGGGCGGGCGTATCCGCCGCAGGGGCCACCTCTTCGATCTGCCAGCCGCTGGGCCAATGGATTTCCGGTTCAGCAGCCACTGCCCACGGGCTGGCCAGCAGCACACACATAGCGCTCAATAGCGGTTTACGACAGTCGATCATTGCGAAAACACCAAAGGGTCGAGCCACAAAGTGTGAGCCCCTCCAGCGGCTGGTCGCAAGGCCCGCGCCGGGCTTTTTCATTTGGCGCGGCGGCCAGGCCTTGCGTATCATGGCCCGGCTGCATGAATGCTTGCCGCAAGCCAAGGGAGCGCTCCCGAGTGGAGTCGCGTTTGCCCCATTTTTTTCTGGAGGGCCCATGAGCCTGCACGAACTGAACACTGTCCCCGGCGTTACCGCGCAACCTGACACCGCCACCACGCACTTCGTGTTCAACCACACGATGCTACGCGTCAAAGACATCACTCGTTCGCTGGATTTCTACACCCGCGTTCTGGGCTTCTCGCTGGTTGAAAAGCGCGATTTTCCGGAAGCCGAATTCAGCCTCTACTTCCTGGCCCTGGTGGACAAAACCCAGATCCCCGCAGACGCCGCCGAGCGTACTCAGTGGATGAAGTCGATCCCCGGCATCCTGGAACTGACCCACAACCACGGCACCGAAAACGACCCTGCCTTCGCCTACCACAACGGCAACACCGACCCGCGCGGCTTTGGTCATATCTGCATTTCGGTGCCGGATATCGTCGCTGCCTGCGAGCGCTTCGAAACCCTGGGCTGCGACTTCCAGAAGCGCCTGACCGATGGCCGCATGAAAAGCCTGGCGTTCATCAAGGACCCGGACGGTTACTGGGTTGAGATCATTCAGCCAGCACCGATGTAAACAAAAAAAACCCATGATCGCTCATGGGGTTTTTCATTTGCGTGCTCGGTTTTACGCCGGGGCGGATGTGCGGATCAGGTGATCGAACGCGCTCAGGGAAGCCTTGGCGCCCTCGCCCACTGCAATCACGATCTGCTTGTACGGCACTGTGGTGACATCGCCGGCGGCAAACACGCCGGGCAGCGAGGTCTCACCACGGGCATCGACGATGATCTCGCCACGGGGCGTCAGCTCCACCGTGCCCTTGAGCCAGTCGGTATTGGGCAGCAGGCCGATCTGTACGAAAATGCCTTCCAGGTCGAGCGTTTTGAACGCACCGCTGTCGCGATCCTTGTATGCCAGGCCGGTGACTTTCTGACCGTCACCCTTCACTTCGCTGGTCAATGCGCTGGTGATCACCTCCACGTTCGGCAGGCTGTACAACTTGCGCTGCAGCACCGCATCAGCGCGCAGCTTGCTGTCGAACTCAAGCAGCGTCACGTGACTGACGATACCCGCCAGGTCGATGGCTGCTTCGACACCGGAGTTGCCGCCGCCGATCACCGCCACGCGCTTGCCCTTGAACAGCGGGCCGTCGCAGTGCGGGCAGAAGCACACGCCCTTGGCCTTGTATTCCTGCTCGCCCGGCACGCCCATTTCACGCCAGCGTGCGCCGGTGGCAAGGATCACCGTTCTGGACTTGAGCGTGGCGCCACTTTCGAAGCGGATCTCGTGCAGCTCTCCGGGATTCTTTGCTGGAACCAGGCTGCTGGCGCGCTGCAGGTTCATGATGTCAACGTCGTACTGACGCACGTGGGCTTCCAGGGCACTGGCCAGTTTCGGCCCTTCGGTTTCCTGGACCGAGATAAAGTTCTCGATCGACATCGTGTCCAGCACCTGGCCACCGAAACGCTCAGCGGCGACACCGGTGCGGATACCTTTACGTGCCGCGTAGATGGCCGCCGACGAGCCCGCCGGGCCTCCGCCGACCACCAGCACATCAAAGGCGGCCTTGGCGCTGATTTTCTCGGCAGCTTTTTCGGCGCCGCTGGTGTCGAGCTTGGCGAGGATTTCTTCCAGGCCCATGCGGCCCTGGCCGAAGTTCACACCATTGAGGTAGACGCTCGGTACCGCCATGATCTGACGTTCGTCGACTTCGGCCTGGAACAATGCGCCGTCGATGGCGACGTGGCGGATGTTGGGGTTGAGCACGGCCATCAGGTTCAACGCCTGGACCACGTCCGGGCAGTTCTGGCAGGAGAGTGAGAAGTACGTCTCGAAGCTGAACTCGCCCTTCAGCGCACGGATTTGTTCAATCACTTCAACACTGGCCTTCGACGGGTGGCCACCGACTTGCAGCAGGGCCAGCACCAACGAAGTGAATTCATGGCCCATGGGGATGCCGGCGAAACGCAGACTGATTTCGGCACCCGGCCGGTTGATGGAAAATGACGGCTTGCGCGCATCATCGCCATCGGTTTTCAACGTGATCAGCGTGGTGAGGCTGGTGACGTCTTGCAAAAGAGCCAGCATTTCCTGGGATTTCGCACCGTCGTCGAGGGAAGCGACGATCTCGATCGGCTGGGTGACCCGTTCCAGGTATGACTTCAACTGAGCTTTAAGATTGGCGTCCAACATACGGGCGATTTCCTGTTAATTCGGTTTATTACAGTCGAAAAAAAACGCCCGAGCGAATCTCGCCCGGGCGTTTTTAGGGGCGGTTGCGGCTTACTTCACAGGTGCGGAAACCCGCCCCAGGTGCTTCACAGACTTAGATCTTGCCGACCAGGTCCAGGGACGGAGCCAGGGTGGCCTCGCCTTCTTTCCACTTGGCTGGGCAGACTTCGCCCGGGTGGGCGGCAACGTATTGAGCAGCCTTGATTTTGCGCAGCAGCTCGGAAGCGTCACGGCCAACGCCGCCGTCGTTCAGCTCAACGATTTTGATCTGACCTTCCGGGTTGATCACGAAGGTACCGCGGTCCGCCAGGCCGGCTTCTTCGATCAGCACGTCGAAGTTGCGCGAGATGGTCAGGGTCGGGTCGCCGATCATGGTGTACTGGATTTTGCCGATGGCCGGCGAAGTGTTGTGCCAGGCCGCGTGGGCAAAGTGGGTGTCGGTGGAAACGCTGTAGATCTCGACGCCCAGTTTCTGGAACTCGGCATAGTTGTCAGCCAGGTCTTCCAGCTCGGTTGGGCAAACGAAGGTGAAGTCGGCTGGGTAGAAGAACACGACCGACCACTTGCCTTTCAGGTCAGCGTCGGTCACATCTACGAAGCTGCCGTTTTTGAACGCGGTGGCTTTGAACGGTTTTACTTGGCTGTTGATGATAGGCATCGTTGACTCTCCGTCAGGGGTTAAGAAGTTGATGGGGTGAATCCTACCCAGTCTGTTGATAGATGGCTCATTGGCAAACCTGATGCTGACGATTGGTTTTCGCTATCAGGTAACCGTATATATAGAAGAAAATTCAAATCAACGGTTGGCTGGCCAGCGTCATTCCCAGAAAGGGCGTCGCTTCAACATAGCGCATGGCGGATTTCATGTCGTTCCAGCCGACGTAACTCATCAACGACTTCATATCCCAGCCGCTGCGATGGGCCCAGGTGGCGAAGCCTCGGCGCAGCGAATGGCTGGTGTAGTGCTCGGCTGCAATCCCGGCCCGCTCAAGCGCCTGGCGCAATAGCGGAATGACACTGTTGGCGTGCAAACCCGTCTCTGCCAGGTTGCCCCAGCGATCAATGCTGCGGAACACCGGCCCACGCACCAGCGCCGCGGCGTTCAGCCAGTCGCTGTAGGCCTGCACCGGGCACAAGCGCAACAATGCCGGCGTGTGATAGGTCTTGCCGAGGTTGTCGCGGTCACTTTTGCTGCGCGGCACGTACAGGCTGATGCCGACGCCAGGCGTTGCCTGCACATGCTCGACCTGCAGACGGCACAGTTCGTCGCTGCGAAAACCACGCCAGAAACCCAGCAGGATCAGGGCCGTATCGCGCTTGGCGCGCAGCACGCGCGCGGGGTCCTGAGCCGCATTTGCCTCTTGCGCGTCGCGCTCAAGAAAGGCCACCACTTGCTCAAGATGCTGGAGCTGCAACGGCTCGGCCTGTTTTTCCCGCGCCGGGTGCACGGCGCGGATGCCTTTAAGCACCTTGCGCACCACCGGCGCCTTGGTCGGGTCGGGAAACCCCTGGCTGATGTGCCATTGCGCCAATGCAGACAGGCGCAGTTTGAGCGTGTTGACCGCCAGCACGCCCGCATGCGCCACCAGATAGCGCGCCACGCTGTCGCTGGTCGCCGGCAGGAAACCGCCCCAGATAACCTCGAAGTGCTCGATCGCGGCGCGATAGCTGCGACGCGTGTTATCGCGGGTGGCGGCGGTGAGGTATCGATCCAGATCGCTCATGGGCGGGCCTATTCGTACGGTAAACGGAGGTGGCAGGCGCTTAAAACGCGCATGACACGGGATAATACGCCAATATCCCATCTGTTGGATCTCAAATTTAACGGCGTTTTCATACGTGATATAGTATGTAAATACATACTATGTAAAACAGTATCAAATCGACGGAGACTCCATGGCACGCGGCGGCATTAACAAAGCAGTGGTTCAGACGGCACGCTTGGCGATCATCGCCCGTGGCGAACATCCCAGCATCGACGCGGTACGCATCGAAATGGGCAATACCGGCTCCAAAACCACCATTCATCGGTATTTGAAGGAGCTGGACGACAGCGAAACCCGCGCCAGCATTACTGCGGCACCGATCGACGATGAATTGAGCGAACTGGTCGCGCGCCTGGCCCAGCGCCTTAAAGACAAGGCTCAAGAGCCGATCGACCTGGCATTGGCGCAATTTGAGCAAGAGAAGGCCGCCCTGCTCGCCCAACTGCAAACGCTGCAGGACGCGCACCAGCAACTTCAGCAACAGTTCGATATTCAGGCCGCCGCTCTGGCCGAAGAAAGCGCGGCACTGCAGACCGCCAGCACCAGCCTGCAGACAGAGCAGACCCGCAACGCCGGGCTCAGCCAGGCATGCAGCGATTACGAATTGCGCATCAACGACAAGGACGAGCAGATCCGCTCATTGGAAGACAAGCACACGCACGCGCGGGATGCCCTTGAGCACTACCGCACGGCCATCAAGGAACAACGCGAGCAGGAACAGCGACGGCACGAGGGTCAGTTGCAGCAGATCCAGGCAGAACTGCGCCAGGCCCAGCAGAGCGCCATGGTTCGCCAGGACGAGATCACGCAATTGCATCGGGATAACGAACGCTTGCTCATCGAGCATCGAGTTACGCTCAAAGAGCTGGCGGCCCTGCAGGAGAGCGCCCGCAAGGACCAGGCCGAGCATCTCAAGCTCAACGAACGCCTTAATCGTATCGACAGCGAGCGCGCCTTGCTTGAGGAGCGCCTGCGCGTGGCACTGCTGGACAGTCAGTCGCGCCAGGAGGCATTGGCTGAATACCAGCAAGCCAACAAGGCCCTGGAACTGGACCTGATCAAGGCTCAGGCCAGTATCGAAGCCTTGCGTCTGGCTACCGCCGTTGCGACGGCGCCAGAGGCCAAGCCAGCCGACTGATCAGTCGGCCACGGGAGTGCGCATGGTGACGAATTCTTCCGCCGCCGTAGGATGCACGCCGATGGTTTCGTCGAAATGCCGTTTGGTCGCGCCCGCCTTGAGCGCGATCGCCAGGCCCTGGACGATTTCGCCGGCATCCGGCCCGACCATATGGCAGCCGAGCACCTTATCGGTGTCGGCATCCACCACCAGCTTCATCAGGGTTTTCTCCTGGCAGTCGGTCAGGGTCAGCTTCATCGGACGGAAACGGCTTTCGAACACCTGGACCTGGTGGCCGCTCTTCTTCGCCTCCTCCTCCGTGAGGCCCACCGTGCCGATATTCGGCAGGCTGAACACGGCGGTCGGGATCATCGCGTAGTCCACCGGGCGGTACTGCTCAGGCTTGAACAGGCGCCGAGCCACGGCCATGCCTTCAGCCAGGGCGACCGGCGTCAGCTGTACGCGGCCGATCACATCGCCGATGGCCAATATCGAAGGCTCGGTGGTCTCGTACTGATCATTGACCTGCACAAAGCCACGCTCGTCGAGGGTGACGCCGGTGTTCTCCAGCCCAAGGTTATCCAGCATGGGGCGCCGACCGGTCGCGTAAAACACGCAATCGGCTTCCAGCACGCGACCATCCTTGAGGGTAGCTTTGAGACTGCCATCGGCTTGCTTGTCGATGCGTTCGATGTCGGCATTGAATTGCAGGTCCAGACCGCGCTTGGTCAGCTCCTCCTGCAAATGCTTGCGCACCGAGCCGTCAAACCCACGCAGGAACAAATCACCGCGGTACAACAGGCGGGTTTGCGCGCCCAGTCCATGGAAGATTCCGGCAAACTCAACGGCGATATAACCGCCGCCAACTACCAGCACGCGCTTTGGCAGCTCCTTGAGGAAAAACGCTTCATTGGAGCCAATCGCATGTTCGCGCCCGGGGATATCCGGAATCTGCGGCCAGCCGCCCGTGGCGATCAGGATGTGCCTGGCCGTGAAACGCTCTCCATTGATTTCCACCTGATGTGGATCCACCAGGCGCGCATGCCCTTCGTGCAGGGTCACGCCGCTGTTGACCAGCAGGTTGCGATAGATGCCGTTGAGGCGGTTGATCTCGCGATCCTTATTGGCGATCAGCGTCGCCCAATCGAAATTCGCCTCGCCCAGGGACCAGCCAAAACCGCTGGCCTGCTCGAAATCCTCGGCAAAATGCGCGCCGTACACCAACAGTTTTTTCGGCACGCAGCCCACGTTCACGCAGGTGCCACCCAGGTAGCGGCTTTCCGCGACGGCCACCTTGGCGCCGAAGCCTGCGGCGAAACGCGCTGCGCGAACACCGCCGGAACCGGCGCCAATTACATACAGATCAAAATCGTAGGCCATTTCACTCTCCTCGGCAGGACATCAGCATACCGACTTACATGGGGCTGAAAAACGAAAAAGCCACCCGAAGGTGGCTTTCTCTTAAAACCAGCGAACAGGCGTGAATCAGTACGCCTTGCCAGTTTTGTAGAAGTGCTCGTAGCAGAAGTTGGTGGCTTCGATGTAGCCTTCCGCGCCGCCGCAGTCGAAGCGCTGGCCCTTGAACTTGTAGGCAATTACGCAGCCATCTTTGGCCTGCTTCAACAGGGCGTCGGTGATCTGAATCTCGCCGCCTTTGCCTGGCTCGGTTTCTTCGATCAGCTTGAAGATGTCCGGGGTCAGGATGTAGCGACCGATAATGGCCAGGTTGGACGGTGCGTCTTCCGGCGCCGGCTTCTCGACCATGTCGCGCACGCGGATCAGGCCATCACCAATGTCGTCGCCGGCAATAACGCCGTACTTGTTGGTCTCGGTCGGGTTGACTTCCATCACCGCGACGATAGTGCAGCGGTATTTCTGGTACAGCTTGACCATCTGGGTCAGTACGCCGTCGCCTTCCAGGTTCACACACAGGTCATCCGCCAGTACCACGGCGAACGGTTCGTCACCGATCAGTGGACGGCCGGTCAGGATGGCGTGGCCGAGACCTTTCATCTGGGTCTGTCGAGTGTAGGAGAACGAGCACTCGTCCAACAGTTTGCGGATGCCGACCAGGTATTTTTCCTTGTCGGTGCCCTTGATCTGATTTTCCAGCTCGTAGCTGATGTCAAAGTGGTCTTCCAGCGCGCGCTTACCGCGACCGGTCACGATGGAGATTTCGTTCAGACCGGCATCCAGGGCTTCTTCCACACCGTACTGAATCAGTGGCTTGTTCACCACCGGCAGCATCTCTTTGGGCATGGCCTTGGTCGCTGGCAAGAAGCGAGTGCCGTAACCGGCTGCTGGGAACAAGCATTTCTTGATCATATGGGTCCTTACAAAGGGCTATGCGTACGGAATTCGGCGCAGTCTAATCAGGCCGCAGCCACCTTACAATGGGTCCTGCTGGCGTTGCGATGTCATCATAGAGAAAAAAACTGAGCGTAAGTTCCACTTATCTTACAAACAGCAGCGCCATTGACTTGGCAAAATTGCCGACTGCTTATGGCCGCTATCTACCTGAATCTTTTAGCACGCTTTCACTGCGGTGCATTGACGTGGATTAACGTGCACGTGTCGACGACATTTGGCGCTATGATTGCGCCCTTGAACCAGACCACGAGATTGTTAATAGATGTCAGAACCCAAAGGTGTGAACGGCTACCTGATTACCCAGCGTGCGGACGGCTGGCACTTGATCAACTTTCACGGCGACAGCGTTGCCGGTTGCTTCGCGACCGAGCGTGAAGCCATTGCGGTCGCTGAAGTGTTCGTGGACGAAGCCGGTCACGCATCGAGCAAGCGGCCGAAGGGCAAGTAAGCAGCAGCCCGGGTACATGAAGCCTCGCATAGCGAGGCTTTTTTGCGTTTGTCTGTACGTAGATGGCAGTTCGCTATAATCTTCGGCAAACGCCCCACGACAGTGTCAGCGCGTCCCTCCTAACACCCTTGATGACGAACACCTATGAACAAGATTCTGGCACTGACTGCAGTCCTGGCGCTCGCCGGCTGCACTACCACCTCTGACGTCTATTTGAAAAACGGCGAACAAGGCCTGACCATCGACTGTTCCGGCGAAGCCAATTCCTGGGCCAGCTGCTACGAAAAAGCCGATGCATCCTGCGCGGGCACCGGCTATCGCATCGTTGGCACCGAAGGCACGCCGTCGCTCAAGGAGAGCGACAAGACCCTGGGGCAGGACGTAGGCAACTACAAAAACCGCAGCGTGGTTGTGGTCTGCAAGTAAGCGTTTATAGCTGTATGTCGGCGAACTTGATGCCCAGGCCGCGAATGGTCTCGATCAGGTCATCCAGCCGCTGGAAAGATTCCACTTCATCCTGATCGTCCACCAGGAAAAAACTGCGCCCGCCGCTCTTTTTGAAAAACACGATCCACTCGCCCAGATCGGCCGGATTCTGGATGACATGGGTGGCCGAGATCTGACCCTCGGCGTGGCGGGCTCTGACATCTTCACGTTTCATAACGGGCTTCCAAAAAAGACAAATACCGCGCAACCCCAGGGCTGCGCGGTATTTTTGCATTGAATGGCCGACAGTCTAACGGATGCCCTGCCCGATCAGCACGCCTTCCACTGTTTGGCCATATAGATTGACACCGTCATTGGCATGAAACTTCACCCGGGTTTTCTCTACCGAGCCCTCAATCAGGCGCGGGTCCTGCGGCCGCTCATGACTGTTGATGTAGGCTGCGACATCCCAGGCCTGCTGGTCGCTCAAGCTGGCGCCTTTACCCAGCGGCATGTTGTGCTTGATAAACGCAGCCGCCGTGTTGATCCGGTGCATGCCGGCGCCCCAGTTGTAGGAGTCTTTACCCCACAGCGGCGGCATCGCGTAGTGATCGCCGACCTTTTGCCCCTGCCCTTGCGCGCCATGGCAAACCGCGCACTGATCCCCATACACCTGTGCGCCTCGGGCGATGCTGTAGCCCTGCGCGGGTTGTGCCACATCGGGGTAACCGCGCCCCGGCTGTTCCACGCCCAAGGGTGCCTTACTGGCCAGCCAATAGGAATACACGGACAACGCGGTGATTTCCGGGCTGTCGGCAGCCGGCGGGGTGCCACCGTTCATGCTGAATTGGAAACAACCCTGGAGCCGCTCGGCGTAGGTGTTGACCTTGTCGTTTTTCTTGCGGTAAGCCGGATACATCGGATAAGCCGCCCACAATGGCGCCGAGTTGGCCAGGCGCCCCTGGTCCAGATGGCAATTGCTGCAATTAAGGCCGTTGCCGACAAATTGCGGCGCCAGGCGCTTGGTGTCGACGAATAAGGCATATCCCTGCCTGACCAGCTTGCCGTACGCATTATCCGGCAAGTCTTTTTCCGACGGTGGCTGAAACAACGCGGCTTGTTGACCAGCCGGGCGTGGCACCAGCTGGGATTGATCTTCCATGGCAATGGTCGCGGCCTGGATCGGCAAAGCCATCAACAAGCCGACCACGCTTACAAGCACAAACGGCTTCATGGCTTGGCCTCCAGGCTTAACGACGCGAAATACTGGGCCACGTCCTGGGCTTCCTGCGCAGTCAGTGACTTGGCGATAGGCCCCATCAGGTCGTTGACATCGTTGTGACGGGTGCCGTTCTGCCACGCGATCAACTGCGCGGCGAGGTAGCCCGCGGGCTGCCCGGCAAGCGGCGGGAACGTATCGCCGACGCCGCTGCCAGCCGGCCCGTGACAGCTGACACAGGCTGGAATCTGCCGCTCCCACGCGCCTTGCAAGGCAAGTTTCTGCGCGGCATTGGTCGGCATTTCGCTGCGATACACCGGGACGGGCGCTGCAGCAGGCATTGCGGCGATGGTCTGGCTCAGCGCTTGTACCTCGGCATCCGTCAGCGCGATTGCCAGTGGACGCATCACCGGGTTATCGCGACTGCCACGCTTAAAGTCCTCCAATTGCTTACGCAGATAAGCCGCAGGCAATCCGGCCAACCTCGGAAACCCCGCCGCCGCGACACCGCCGCCGTCCGCCCCGTGGCACGCGACGCAGGCCATCGCTGCGGGCTGCGCGCCCCCCTCGGTGAAAATCTTGCTGCCATCCAACGCGTGCGCGCTGCCCAGCAGAAAAAACAGTGCACTCCCCACCAGTGTTCGTTGCAGAGGTCTCATCATCACTCCCTGTTTATAGTTATAAGCTTAGACATTCACGGCATAAGCCTTACAAATAGTATGGGAATGATCCTGCTTCCACAACATTCCAGGCAGCATTAAAAAAGCCTGGCGCTGCGTTTGCAGGGCCAGGCTTTTATCGGATTCGAAGGCGCGCGCCGGGCTGGAGATCAGCCAGAGATGCAGTCTTCACCGGCTTTTTTCACATCACCTGGGCGAATCGGCACGTTCGACATGCTCTCGTAGAGCTTGATGCTGCTGCCGCTGGAGCGCTCTTCAATTTCGAAGATCGCCGATGGGTCAGCCGAGAATTTCTGCGGCACGATCACACGGACGCCTTCCTTGTGAGGTTCGATCTGCGAAGGACGGCGTGTCGTGGACAATTTGTGTACGACACAAGCAGCGTATTCCTGCGGCTTTTTCCCGGAAATGACCGCCAATGTCGGCGGGGTCTGCTTGATGTCTGCAACCGAAGCACACCCACCCAACGCCAAGGCCAGAACCAACACACTCCACTTCATACAAAACCTCCGATAAAGACCCTACGACAGCGGGGATGGTAATTTTCTCCCGGACACGTAGGATTTATCCCTGATCACACGGTAAATAACTGTTTTAAATTGTCGACGGCGTCGAAGACGGGCCGATAATAAACGCGCTGGGGCTGATAAACTCCATCTTAACCTACGTATCCTTCTGATTTTGCAGAAAAAGCCCTTCTGGAGACACTCCCATGAAATTCATCCACCAGCGCGAGCACCTCAACGAGGGAGATATTGTTGTCATCGAATGCTCGCAGACTTGTAATATCCGTCTGATGAGCGATGCGAACTTTCGCAGCTTCAAGAACGGCGGGCGCCACACTTACCATGGCGGCGCGTTTGACAAATTCCCGGCTAAAATCACCGCGCCGAGCACCGGGTTCTGGAACATCACCCTGGACGTCGTCACCCGCCGCGCCATCAGCGTGACCCGCAAACCTGCTTTGTCCCACAAGATTCGCATCGTGCGTCGTACCAGCTCCAAGCTGAGCTGATCCGCCCTTTCACAGGAAATAGCCGTGACCGCCACCACCAAATACGTGATCAAGTACAAACTCAACGACGAGCGTCGTTTCGAGTTTGCCCACCTGCACAGCGACGACTTGGAAGAAGCCAAGCAAGCCTTGGCGAAAATTCACGATGAGAATGATCGCATCACCGACATCAGCGTGAGCAAGGCGCTGTAAGACCATGTCCGGTCCCACTTCTGACCTGTTCGCCGAAGACGCGCTGCAACAGCCCAGCGGGCGCGAGCAGATCGGTGAACAGTCCTACGTGCTAAGGGGCTATGCCCTGCCCTGGATTGAGCGCCTTCTGCCCGAACTGCGGCACGTGCTGGCCCAAGCCCCCTTTCGGCAAATGGTCACGCCGGGTGGCTTTACCATGTCGGCGGCGTTGACCAGTTGCGGCGAGTTGGGCTGGACCACGGACGCCTCCGGCTATCGGTACTCGCACCTGGACCCGCGCAGCCAGCAACCCTGGCCGGCCTTGCCCGATGCCTTGCGCGAATTAGCGGTCCAGGCAGCGGCAGACGCCGGTTTCGCCGACTTTGCTCCGGACGCCTGCCTGATCAACCGCTATGTCCCCGGAGCCAAGATGTCGCTGCATCAGGACAAAAACGAGCGCGACTACGGCGCACCGGTGGTATCGGTATCGTTGGGCCTGCCGGCGATCTTCCTGTTCGGCGGCCACGCACGATCGGACAAGCCGCAGAAAATCTCGCTGTTCCATGGCGATGTGGTGGTGTGGGGTGGCGTGGACCGCCTGCGCTTTCACGGGGTTATGCCGATCAAGGAAGGCGTGCACCCGGTGATGGGCCCGCAACGCATCAACCTGACCCTGCGCACCGCCGGTTGATTTGACCGCAAGCTTCGGGGTGTCAGGCCGTCGCGGCACGGCTAATCTGCCATAAAGCCGTCAAGAGTGCCGACCATGCTGACTGAACAAGACCCTCGTTGGACCGCTGTCCTGGCCCGTGATGCCAGCGCCGACGGACTGTTTGTCTACGGTGTCAAAACCACCGGCGTGTATTGCCGCCCCAGCAGCGCGTCACGACTGCCGCGCCTGGAAAATATCGAGTTCTTTGACACCCCGGCGCAGGCCGAGGCCGCCGGTTATCGTGCCAGCCGGCGCGCGGCCGGCGACCAGACGCAACGCGCCGCGCACCATGCGCAATTGGTGGCCGATGCGTGTCGCCTCATCGAACAGAGCGTTGCACCGCCGTCCCTGGCCACCCTCGCGGCCCAGTGCGGCCTGAGCCCTTATCATTTTCACCGGGTGTTCAAGGCGGTGACCGGCCTGACGCCCAAGGGCTACGCCACCGCGCATCGCTCTCGCAAAGTGCGCAATGGGCTCAAAGGTCAACACTCGGTCACGGCCGCCCTTTATGACGCGGGCTTCAATTCCAGCAGTCGCTTTTACGAGTCAGCCGACCAACTGCTCGGCATGACCGCCAGCGACTATAAAGCCGGCGGCGCCCACAACGTCATTCGGTTCGCGGTAGGTCAGTGTTCGCTGGGCGCGATCCTGGTCGCGCGCAGCAACCGTGGCGTGTGTGCGATCCTGCTCGGGGACGACCCGGACACCCTGGTGCGCAACCTGCAGGACCAGTTTCCCAAGGCCGAGCTGGTCGGCGCCGACTCGAGTTTCGAGCAGTGGGTTGCCCAGGTCGTCGGCTTTATCGAAGCGCCCGCGCTGGGCCTCGACCTGCCGCTGGATGTGCGCGGCACTGCATTCGAGCAGCGCGTGTGGCAAGCCTTGCGTGATATCCCCGTCGGCAGCACGGCCAGCTATGCACAGATCGCCGAGCGGATCGGGGCACCCAAGTCATATCGCGCGGTGGCCCAGGCGTGCGGCGCTAACCGTCTGGCGGTGGCAATCCCGTGCCATCGCGTGGTGCGCAGCGATGGTGAGCTGTCAGGCTATCGTTGGGGCGTTGCGCGCAAGCAGGCGTTGCTGGAGCGCGAGCGTAACAACGAAGGCTGACAGAGCTGCACGAAATGTCCGCTGCGTCCAGTGAATAAAACAGACTGGCCGCGTGCCATACGCCCTGCTAAAAACAGCGAAACCCCTGACCTTCGCTGGAGACCCTCCCATGAGCACCTGGCCTGACACCCGTATTCTCGACTTGCTCGGCATCGAGTTACCCATCATCCAGGCGCCCATGGCCGTAGGCACCACACCCGCCATGGTCATTGCCGCTAACCAGGCGGGAGCGTTGGGCTCATTGCCCGCCGCCACGCTGAGCATCGAACAACTGCGCGAAGACCTGCGCACCCTGCGCGCGGCCAGCAGCCGACCGATCAACGTGAATTTCTTCTGCCATCAGCCACCGGTCCCGGACGACGCCCGCGACCACCACTGGAAGGCATTGCTGCAACCCTATTACCGCGAACTGGGTGTCGATTTCGAGGCGCCGACTCCGGTGTCCAACCGCGCGCCGTTCAACGACGAGGCCTGCCAGGTGGTGGAAGCGTTCCGCCCCGAGGTCGTCAGCTTTCACTTCGGGCTGCCGGAAAAAGCCCTGCTGGATCGGGTCAAGGCCACCGGAGCCAAGGTGCTGTCGTCGGCCACCACCGTCGAAGAAGCCATCTGGCTGCAGGCCAACGGCTGCGATGCAATCATCGCCATGGGCATCGAGGCTGGCGGTCATCGTGGCATGTTCCTCAGTGATGACCTCAACACCCAGATCGGCCTGATGGCGTTGGTGCCGCAGATCGTCGACGCGGTCACCGTGCCGGTGATCGCCGCCGGCGGTATTGGCGATGCGCGAGGTATCGTCGCGGCGTTCGCCCTCGGTGCTTCGGCAGTGCAGATCGGCACGGCATATCTGTTTACCCCCGAAGCCAACGTGAGCGCGGCTCATCACCACGCGCTGCGCCATGCCCAGGCCAGCGAAACTGCGTTGACCAACCTGTTCACCGGACGCCCGGCGCGGGGCATCGTCAACCGAGTCATGCGCGAACTGGGCGCAATGAACCCGGCAGCGCCTGCGTTTCCCCGGGCCGGCGGCGCGCTGATGCCGCTCAAGGCCAGGGATGAGGGCGGTTTCAGCAACCTGTGGTCGGGCCAGGCGTTGCGCCTGGGCCGCGACATTGGCACTTATGAGCTGACGCGCCAATTGGCCGAGCAGGCGCTGGCCAGGCTCAGATAACCCAGGCTGTTGCGGCGACGTTGCACTGTACCGGCAGTGGTCGAGCGCTATATATTCGCGTACATAGCGATTAACCCATGCCGTGCATTCCAAGGAGCTGCTTCATGCTGATTCATGCCTCACGTCTGGCCGTCCTGGCTAGCGCCCTCGTTTTCGGCGCGGCCCACGCCGATGAAGTGCAGGTGGCGGTGGCCGCCAACTTCACCGCGCCGATCCAGGCGATTGCCACCGGTTTCGAGCAGGACACCGGGCATAAACTGGTCGCGTCCTACGGTGCCACCGGGCAGTTCTACACTCAGATCAAGAACGGCGCGCCATTCCAAGTATTCCTCAGCGCCGACGACACCACCCCGCAGAAGCTCGAAAATGAAGGCGATACCGTCAAAGGTTCGCGCTTCACTTACGCCGTGGGCACCCTCGCGCTGTGGTCGGCCCAGGCCGGTTATGTCGACGCAGGCGGTGAGGTGTTAAAGCGCAACCAGTTCAAACATTTGTCCATCGCCAACCCGAAAGCCGCGCCTTATGGCCTGGCCGCCACCCAGGTCCTGGCCAAGCAGGGTCTGAGCGAACAGCTCAAGGACAAGCTCGTCGAAGGCCAGAACATTACCCAGGCCTATCAGTTCGTTTCCACCGGCAACGCCGAGCTGGGTTTCGTGGCCTTGTCGCAGATCTATAAAGACGGCAAAGTCACCAGCGGTTCGGCCTGGATTGTCCCCGCGTCCTTGCACGACCCCATCAAGCAGGACGCGGTGATCCTTAACAAAGGCAAAGACAGCGCCGCAGCCAAAGCGCTGGTCGAATACCTCAAAGGGCCGAAAGCCGTTGCCATTATCAAATCCTACGGTTACGAGCTGTAAATGCCCCTATCGAGTGCCGATTTTTCCGCGATCTGGTTAACCATCAAACTCGCGACACTGACCACCGTGATCCTGCTGGTCATCGGCACTCCGATTGCCCTGTGGCTGTCGCGCACGCGCTCCTGGTGGCGCGGCCCCGTGGGCGCGATCGTCGCCCTGCCGCTGGTGCTGCCGCCGACGGTCATTGGTTTCTACCTGCTGCTGACCATGGGTCCCAACGGCTATTTCGGCCAGCTCACGCAGTGGTTGGGCCTGGGCACCCTCACGTTCAGCTTCACCGGCCTGGTCATCGGTTCGGTGATCTACTCCATGCCATTTGTGGTGCAGCCGTTGCAGAACGCCTTTTCGGCCATCGGCACGCGGCCTTTGGAAGTCGCGGCGACACTGCGCGCCGGACCTTGGGACACGTTCTTCAGCGTGATCCTGCCCCTGGCGCGCCCGGGT
Organism: Pseudomonas sp. lyk4-R2A-8; assembly: GCF_030209095.1. Lineage (NCBI taxonomy): Bacteria > Pseudomonadati > Pseudomonadota > Gammaproteobacteria > Pseudomonadales > Pseudomonadaceae > Pseudomonas > Pseudomonas sp. lyk4-R2A-8. The sequence continues at coordinate 46,543 of NZ_JARVSS010000008.1, read as the reverse complement.
TTTATCACCGCGTCCATCCTGGGCTTTGCCCACACTGTCGGTGAGTTCGGCGTGGTGCTGATGATCGGCGGCAATATCCCGGACAAGACCCGCGTGGTCTCGGTGCAGATCTACGACCATGTCGAAGCCATGGAATATGCCCAGGCCCATTGGCTGGCGGGCGCCATGGTAGTGTTCGCGTTTTTTGTGTTGCTGGCGCTCTACTCCAGCCGCAAAACCAGACTGGGCTGGAGCTGATGTCGATGATGGAGATACGCCTGCACCTGCGGTATTCCGGCTTTGCCCTCGATGTGGACCTGCAACTGCCCGGCCGTGGCGTCACCGCGTTGTACGGGCATTCAGGCTCCGGCAAGACCACCTGCCTGCGCTGCATCGCCGGCCTGGAACGGGCCAGGCATGGCTTAATCCGGATCAACGACGAGGTCTGGCAGGACAGCCGCAGCGGGGTGTTCATGCCGCCGCACCAACGCGCGTTAGGGTACGTGTTCCAGGAAGCTAGCCTGTTCGCGCATTTATCGGTGCGCGCCAATCTGGAATTCGGCCTCAAGCGCACGCCGCGCGCACAACGGCAGGTGGACATGGCCCAGGCCACCGAGCTGCTGGGCATCGGCCATCTGCTCGAACGCCGGCCCCAGCACCTGTCCGGCGGCGAGCGCCAGCGCATCGGCATCGCCCGCGCACTGCTCACCAGCCCCCGCTTACTGTTGATGGACGAGCCCCTCGCGGCCCTCGACAGCCAGCGCAAAAGCGAGATCCTGCCGTACCTGGAACGCCTGCACGACGAGCTGGAGATTCCGGTGCTGTATGTCAGCCATGCACAGGACGAAGTCGCGCGCCTGGCTGACCACATCGTGCTGCTCAGCGAAGGCAAAGCCTTGGCCTGCGGCCCCATTGGCGACACACTGGCGCGCCTGGACCTGCCGCTGGCGCGCGGTGATGACGCCGGCGTGGTGATCAATGGTGTGGTCAATGCCTACGATGCCCACTACCAGTTGCTCACGCTGCAGTTGCCGGGCAGCGCGTTGACCGTGCGCGTGGCCCACGCGCCGCTGGACATTGGCAAGGCGCTGCGGGTCAAGGTGCAGGCGCGGGACGTCAGCCTCAGCCTGCAGGCCGAGGAACCCAGCAGCATCCTCAACCGCCTGCCGGTCACTGTGATCGAGGAGGTCGCTGCGGATAACAGTGCCCACGTGCTGGTGCGCCTGGACGCTGACGGCACGCCGCTGTTGGCGCGCATCACGCGTTTTTCCCGCGACCAGTTGCAGCTGCATCCCGGAAAAGGGCTGTGGGCGCAGATCAAAGCCGTGGCGGTGCTGGCCTAGCAAACCTTTTGGCACGTCCGCACACGGCTGCGGTCAATCAGACATACCGGCCTGATTGATTGCCAAGGAACCTGAGCCATGCCCGACTCCGCGCTGCCCGCCGACCTGCCCCGCGACCTGCATTACGTTGATGACACCCAGCCCGGCATCCGCCGCAAAAAAGTGCGCGGCAAATTCCAGTACTTCAACCCCAAGGGCGAGCGCATCACCGATGCCGACGAGATCAAGCGTCTCAACGCCCTGGCGGTGCCACCGGCCTACACCGATGTATGGATCTGCGCCGATCCGCGCGGTCATCTGCAAGCCACCGGCCGCGATGCCCGCGGACGCAAGCAATACCGCTACCACACGCGCTGGCGCGAAGTGCGCGACAGCGACAAATATGCGCGTCTGCAGGCCTTCGGCAACGCCTTGCCGAAACTGCGCAAGCAATTGGAAGCGCAACTGGCCGAACCCGGATTCACCCGCGAAAAAGTCCTGGCTACCGTGGTGATGCTGCTGGACGCCACGCTGATCCGCGTCGGCAATACCCAGTACGCGCGCGATAATAAATCCTACGGCCTGACCACGCTGCGCAACCGACATGTGGACGTCAAGGGCAGCGAGATTCAGTTCCAGTTTCGCGGCAAGAGCGGCGTGGAGCATCAGGTGAGCGTCAAGGATCGACGCCTGGCCAGCGTGGTGAAACGCTGCATGGAATTGCCGGGGCAGAATCTGTTCCAGTACCTGGACGAGGACGGTGAGCGCCACACGGTCAGTTCTCATGATGTGAATGCCTACCTGCACAGCCTCACGGGTGAGGATTTTACTGCCAAGGATTATCGCACGTGGGCTGGCACCGCCATGGCGCTGGCAGTGCTGCGCGAATTGCAGTGGCAGCCCGAATCCGATGCCAAGCGGCATGTCGTGTCGATGGTCAAGGATGTCGCCAAGCAGTTGGGTAATACCCCGGCGGTGTGCCGCAAGTGCTATATCCACCCGGCCGTACTTGAGCATTTCAGCCTGGGGGAATTGTCGAAGCTGCCCAAGCCGCGGGTGCGCAAGGGCCTGAAAGCCGAAGAAGTCGCTCTGGCGATGTTCCTCGAACGCCTGGCCGCTGACTTGCCGCAGAACGCCAAGGCGGGTTAGGCTCTGTCTCCCTTCTGACCCTCGGGACGACCGCCGACGTGAACCACTAAGCCTTCCAAAATGTATCCGCAACCAGCGCCTGGCGCGCTTGTTGGCCTGTTCGACATTTTTATGGAGGTGCTGATGACTCACGTCACACGGCTGCCCGCATTGATTTCCCTGCAACACGTAACCTTCCAGTTCGCCAATGGCGAAACCCTGCTGGACGACCTGAACCTGTCCATCGATCACACGCCCACCGGCATTGTGGGTCGCAACGGCAGCGGCAAAAGCCTCCTCGCCCAACTGATCGCCGGAGTGCTCGCGCCGTCATCCGGCGCCATCACACGATCGGCCAGCGTGGCCTTCGTTCCGCAAAACGTGGTGGTTACGCCCGGCGCCAGCGTCGCCGATCTCACCGGCAGCGCCCCGGCCCTGGAAGCATTGCAACGCATGGCCGCAGGCGCGGCGCGTGTCGACGACCTTGAGCTGATCGACGACCGCTGGGATCTTGCCGAGCGCCTGCGTACGGCGCTGGATGAGGCGGGCCTGGCATCACTGACGCTCGAATCGCCGGCCGATCAACTCAGTGGCGGCCAACTGGCGCGGGTGGCGTTGATCAGCGCATTGCTGGCCACGCCCGAGTTGCTGGTGCTCGACGAACCCACCAACCACCTCGACAGCAGCGGGCGCGCCTGGCTGCTCCAGGCCCTGGGCCAGTGGCGCGGCGGCTTGGTGGTCGTCAGTCATGACCGGGCGCTGCTCAATACCCTGGCACGAATCATCGAACTGTCCCCTCTGGGCCCCAAGGTCTACGGTGGTAACTACGAAGCCTATCGACGACAGCGCGACATCGAGCAGCACGCCGCGATTGCCGCTTTGGACCATTCGCGCCTGGAGCGCACGCGCGAGCGCCGTCGCCTGCAAAAGGACCACGACACGCTGCAACGCAAGGCTGCCCGCGCCCACAAACACGCGCAAAGCGCCAATGTGGACCGGTTTACCCAGGCCCGCTGGAAAAGCACAGCCCGTGAAGTGGTCAGCAGCGTGCGCAGCGATCAACATGCGCGTAAACAGCAACTGGACCATCAGGTGCGTCAGGCCCATGAGCGCGTGGCGCAGCAGCCCCCGACCTTACTGGCCTTGCCGGATTCGGCGGTGCCCAAGGGGCGCCTGGTGCTGAAGCTGGTCGATGTGTGCTTACCGTGGCTGGATACCCCGGCGCTGACCCTCAGCTTGATGGGCCCGGCGCGGGTGGCCGTGCAAGGGCCTAACGGTTGCGGTAAATCCACCTTGCTCAAAGTGCTGGCGGGCCAGTGGCAACCGGTCAGCGGAGAGTGTCGCGTGCCGCTGCCAGCGGCCTGCATCGACCAGCACCTGGGCTTTCTGGACGAACAACGCTCGGTAATCGAGCACCTCAACCTGCTCGACACGCCACTGGTCGAAGGCGAACTGCGCACGCGCCTGGCCTTGCTGCAGTTGGACGCGGTGCGCGTGACCCAACCGGTCGCACAGCTCAGCGGTGGTGAGCGTTTGAAGGCCGCGATGGCGATTGCCATGTGGCGTGACGTCCCGGCGCAATTGCTGTTGCTGGACGAGCCTACCAACCACCTGGACCTGGCGTCGGTCATTGCCTTCGAGCAGGCGTTGCAGGGGTTTGCCGGAGCGATGGTGGTGGTGTCCCATGATCAGGCGTTTATCCAGGCTATCGGCCCCACCCATCATCTGAGTTGGACGCCTTCGGGCTGGCGCCTGCAAACTGCCTGACGTCATTGCGCGCGGGCGCAAAGCGCCCTACCGTAGTGGCCGGATAATCTCACCGAGGCCCCGCCCATGCTGCCGCTGCCCCGCAAGCCTTACGCCAATGCCGCTTTGGCCCAACGACGCCGATGGCGCGGGCGCGTCGGCATGATGCTGGTGGCCAGCCTTTCGGTGCTGGCGGGGATGACCGATGCCATAGGCTTTATGGCCAGCGGCGATTTTGTTTCGTTCATGAGCGGCAATACCACGCGCCTGGCAGTGGCCATCGGCGCGGGCGACCACAGCCTGACCGGGCGTCTGCTGTTGCTGGTTGCCACGTTTATTCTGGGGAACGCGCTGGGCATTGTGGTCAGCCGACTGAGCCGGCGCCACGCCCTGCCCCTCCTGCTGTATATCGCCGCGCTGTTGTGCTGCGGCGCGTTCTGGCCCTTCGAGGACCTGTTACCCGCGCTGTTGGCGGCAATCGTGGCCATGGGCATGCTCAATGCGGCGGTCGAAGAAGTGAACGGCTTGCCGGTGGGCTTGACCTACGTGACCGGTGCGCTGTCGCGGTTCGGTCGCGGCCTGGGCCGCTGGTTACTGGGCGAGCGCCGCGACGGCTGGCGCGTGCAACTGGTGCCGTGGGCCGGCATGTTTGTCGGTGCGGTGATCGGGGCGGTACTGGAGCACCATATGGGGTTGCGCGCGCTGTGGGTCAGCGGCGCCCTGGCGGCCGTGTTGGGTTTGGTGTCGCTGAAGATTCCACGGCGTTGGCACTTGGGCTACATGCCGCGTTGAACAGAAAAGGATGCTCGCCCGGCGTGTCGACCTCGACGTCCGTGTACTGGTAAAGAGCCATCACCCCGGGCGAGCGAGGTGAATCATAAGGCAATGCCCGAGCGCTGTCCCGCCGGGCATTTCCGAAGATCGCTAAGGCAAGGGATTACAGGCAGGTCGCCAGCGCAGCCAGACGACGCTTGGCCGGCATGTTGTCTTCGGCGGCGTAGTACTTGATGCTGGAACCGGCGCCCGCACTCTGGATGTCGACGAAGTAATCGCCCGCCGTGGTGTACACGGTGAAGCCACCCGACCCGGTCGGTTCCTTGAAGCCGCCGGCGTCGACACCGAACACGCTTTCATCCTGCCAGCCGAACTGCACGCATTCAGCCACCACCAGCGTGGTTTTGTCAGACGCCAGGGTCTTGTAAGGCGTGCCGGCGCGCGCCTCTTTCATCTTCGAGCCCGCGCAGCCGGCCAGTACCGCCAGCGCCAATGCGCCAATCACCACGTTCCGCATGCCATCACTTCCTTGAAAAAAACGCGACTCTACCATTGCCGCGCACCTGCCTGACGCTTGCATGAACTTTGTTTCACGGTAAAACCTGCTTTCGCCGCCTACACTGGCCGTGCTCATTTTTTTGAAGTCTTCCTTCCGCCCGCCCTCCCGCGGGCTTTTTTTCGACTGCGTTTCAGAGCCACCAGCGAAACAGATAGAACACCGCCATGCTCAGCAGCACTGTGATCAACACGTTGCGCGTCCAGAACATCAACCCCACCGCGCAGAGGCCGGCGAGCAGATATGGGTTGGTCGGGCTGAGGTTGAGCTGATGGTCGGTCAGGAAAATAATCGGTCCGCAGATCGCCGTGAGCATGCCGGGCACCGCAAATCCCAGGAACTCCCGCGCGCCACGGTTAAGGCGTACCGGCAGGCGCGGTTCGATAAACAGGTAGCGGTTGAAGAACACCGCCAGGCCCATGGTCACAATCATCAGGTAAATCATGGTTGCCCGACTCCCAATCGCTTGCAGATAAACCCAGCGCTCATGCCCAGCAGGCCCGACACCACCACCGCCGATTCCCAGTGTAGAAAACTCAGCCACACCGAACACAGCAATGCTACCGCCACGCACACCACCGTCGGTACGTCGCGCACCACCGGGGTAATCAACGCGATGAAGGTGGCAGCGATCGAAAATTCCAGCCCCAGTTGATCAAGCCCCGGAATGCTTTTGCCGAGCACAATGCCGGCCAGGGTGAACAGGTTCCAGATGATGTAAAAGCTCAGCCCCACGCCGAGGGCGTACCAGCGATTGAACGTCTGGCGGTCGTAGTGGCTGACCAGCGCGAAAAATTCATCGGTGAGCAAAAACCCCAGGCTCAAACGCCAGCGTGTATTCAACGGTGAAAGCACCGGCCGCAGGTGCATGCCGTAGAGCAAATGCTGCGAAGTCAACAGCAAGGTAGTGAGCACAATCGATATCAGGCTGGCGCCACTTTTGACCATCCCGATAGCCACCAACTGCGCGGCACCGGCGAACACAATGGCCGACAGGCCCTGGGCTTGCAGTGGTGTCAATTGCGCGTCGATGGCCATGGAGCCGGCGAGCAGCCCCCAGGGAGCGCAGGCCAGGGATAACGGCAGAACGGCGATCGCACCGCGGGCAAAGGCGTGATAAGGCAAGGCGGCAGGCATAGAAACGGCTCATCGACAGACAGTCGCCAAGCATGCCTGAACGAGTTGAAGCGTGTCTTGAACGATCTTGCTCAGGCGAGCCTGACCGAAACCTGCTCCACCGAGTCGCGCGCTTCGCGCAATTCGTAGGCGTCCTGGTTGAGGCGATGAATGGTGTTGAGCAAGCGCTGACGCAGCACCTCGTCGCCGAGTTTTTCAACGGCGCGCATCAGATCAAACGCTGCGGTTTCGTTATTTTCCGCGACGGAATCCAGGGTCTTGCGCAGGTTGCGGGTTGCTCGGGTCACGCGGGGTCTTCCTTCATCAGCAATGGGCAGGCACTTTAGGACATTCATGTTTCATTTTAATTTCAGACACTTGTGGCGGATTTCCAGGTCTTTGATCCAGGTCAATCAATACAAGTTTTGACAGAAATATATGGAAATACGTATATTCGAATAACCCTATACAGGAGCCGGAACCATGCCCGACCTCTTTTCGCCGCCAGCCCTGTTCAAATGCCTGGCTGACCCTACCCGTGTACGCCTCACGCTGTTGATCCTGCGCGAAGGCGAACTTTGCGTGTGCGAACTGATCCATGCTCTGGGCGACAGCCAGCCGAAAATCTCCCGCCACCTCGCACAACTGCGCAGTTGCGGCGTATTGGTGGATCGTCGTCAGGGTCAATGGATCTATTACCGCATCAACCCGGCATTGCCCGATTGGGCACATCAGGTGCTGGACATCACTTTGCAAGCCAACCAGCCATGGTTGCACAGCGACGCGCTGCGTCTGGGTGCAATGGGCGACAGACCACAACGGGCCAGCACCTGCTGCTGAGCCATCGGAGCGTTTATTCATGCTTGTCGCAATTGCCATTTTTCTGGTCACGATTGTTTTGGTTATCTGGCAGCCCAAGGGCCTGGGCGTCGGCTGGAGCGCCAGCCTCGGTGCGATCCTGGCGCTGGCCTGCGGCGTCATCAGCCTGGCGGATATTCCGGTGGTGTGGCACATCATCTGGAATGCGACCGGCACGTTTGTCGCCTTGATCATCATCAGCCTGCTGCTCGATGAGGCCGGTTTCTTCGCCTGGGCTGCCTTGCATGTGGCGCGCTGGGGGCGTGGCCGCGGACGGCGGCTGTTTGCCTATATGGTGCTGCTCGGCGCGCTGGTGTCGGCGCTGTTTGCCAATGACGGCGCGGCGCTGATCCTCACGCCCATCGTGATGTCGATGTTGCTGGCGCTGCGCTTTTCGCCGGCGGCCACCCTGGCGTTCGTGATGGGCGCGGGTTTTATTGCCGACACGGCGAGCCTGCCGCTGGTGGTCTCGAACCTGGTGAATATCGTCTCGGCCGACTATTTCAAGATCGGCTTCAACCAATACGCAGCGGTGATGGTACCGGTCAACCTGGTCAGTGTGGCAGCCACCCTGGCGGTGCTGCTGTGGTTTTTCCGCCGCGATATCCCACAGGCCTACGACCCGGCCGACCTGGATGAACCCGCCAGTGCGATCCACGACCGCGCCACGTTCCGCGCCGGCTGGTGGGTACTGGGAATTCTGCTGATCGGCTGCTTCGCCCTGGAACCGCTGGGCATTCCCATCAGTGCAATTTCCGCCGTGTGCGCCGTGCTCCTGCTGGTGATCGCCGCCAAGGGCCATAAAATTTCCACGCGCAAAGTACTCAAAGAAGCGCCCTGGCAGATCGTGATCTTTTCCCTGGGCATGTACTTGGTGGTGTACGGCCTGCGTAACGCGGGCCTCACCACCTACCTGGCGACCTGGCTCGATACCTTCGCCACCTACGGTATCTGGGGCGCGAGCATGGGCACCGGGTTGCTGACCGCGCTGCTGTCGTCGGTGATGAATAACCTGCCGACAGTACTGATCGGCGCGCTGTCCATCGAATCGAGCCATGCGGTGGGCGTGGTCAAGGACGCCATGGTCTATGCCAATGTGATCGGCAGTGACCTGGGCCCTAAAATTACGCCTATCGGCAGCCTGGCCACGTTGCTGTGGCTGCATATCCTGGCGCGCAAAGGCATCACCATCACCTGGGGTTATTACTTCAAGGTCGGCATCGTGCTGACCCTGCCGGTGCTGTTGATCACCCTCGCCGCCCTCGCCCTGCGCCTGAGTGTCTGAAGGAAGCATTTGATGAAAGTCCTGTTCATGTGTACCGCCAACAGCTGTCGCAGCATCCTGTCCGAAGCGGTGTTCAACCACCTGGCGCCGCAAGGCTTCGAAGCGGTCAGCTCCGGCAGCTTTCCCAAGGGCCAGGTGCTGCCCCGCAGCCTCAGTACCCTGCAGGCCGCCGGAATCAGCACCGAGGGGTTGTACAGCAAAGGTAACGACGCCTTCGAAGGCCGCCCGCCGGACCTGGTGATCACCGTGTGCGACAAGGCGGCCGGTGAAGCCTGCCCGGTGTACTTCGGCCCGGCGATGAAAGCGCATTGGGGCCTGGAGGATCCGTCCGACGTCGAAGGTGACGACGCGCGCCTCGACGCCGCCTTCAACGCCACCCTGGAAACCATCGAGAGTCGCTGCCGGGCGTTTTTTGCATTGCCGTTCGAACGCCTGTGCCCGGCTGAGTTAAAGGTTGAACTGGAACGCATCGGGCAGTTATAAACGCGTGGCACATCGGTCGGTCCGGGCTTTTCGCTCCGCGCCCGACCTGACAGACATGGAAGAGGCTGGGCACGCATGTTGACGATTTTTTTCTCCGCGCTGGTATTTGGTTTTGTGTTCTGCCTGTCTCCTGGCGCCGTGCTGGCCGAGACCCTGCGCCGAGGTTTGCTGCACGGCTTCAGGCCGGCGCTGCTGGTGCAGGTAGGTTCACTGGTGGGCGATGCGGTATGGGCAGTCATTGGCCTCACCGGCATCGCCCTGCTGATGCAGCACGATGCCGTGCGCGTGCCGTTGACGGCGGTCTGCGCGCTGTACCTGGCCTGGCTCGGTGCGCGCAGCCTGCTGGATGCCTGGCGCTTGCCGGCAGCAGACAATGCCCCTGCCGGCTCCGGGCAGAATGCGCTGGCGGTGGGCGCGGCAATCTCGTTGGCCAACCCGAAAAACATTGTGTACTGGGGTGCGCTGGGCAGCGCCTTGTCGGGCATCGTCGGCGCCACGCCGAGCCATGGCCAGACGCTGATGTTTTTTGCCGGTTTCATGCTCGCCTCGGCGCTGTCGTGTTTCCTCACCGCCGCGTTGGTCAATCTGCTGCGCCAGAATGCTTCACCGGTCTGGCAGCGCGTCAGTTACGCTGCCTGCGGCCTGGTACTGATCTATCTGGCGATACTCGCCGCCCGGGGCCTATGAGTTTTCGCCGTGGCTGGCGCGCCGGCAGCTTGGCCGGCATACAGGCCGCGCGCGAGGTCAATCAAGTAGCGCGTCTCGGCGGTCATCAATAACAGGTCGGTCTGCACTTCTTCGATCACCATCTCCAGGACGATCAACACGCAAATGGCCGGCGCCATGAACAGCCAGTGGTAGTAGCACTGGGTAAACAGCGAAGCCACAACCCCGATGATCCACAGCGACAACACCAGGCGCGGTGCGTGTTTTTGCAGGGGAATCCAGAAGCGCTGCAGCTTCCTGAGTTTGGCGCTGCAGCGCTTTATGGAGTCTTCCAACTGCGTCAGGTCGAGCGCGTTGCGGTGGCGAATAGAGGTAGACATGCGTGCAGTCCGTACGTGACTTACAAAGGTGATGTCGCGGGCTCGGCCAGCGCCCGCGCAGGCAGCGCACGGTTCAGCCAGGCCGGATTGATGGCGTTGACTTGCACCCAATCGCCATTGCGCGGCATCCCTTCGCAGCTCTTCAAAGCGATACAGCGCCCTTGTGTGTCCAGCAAGGCGAAGTGGCGATAGCGTTGAACGCCCTTGAATCCGAAAACGGAGAAGCGCATGCCTGCACCTGAAGCGGTTGGGTTTCAGATAGCGACCAGTTGCTCTGGCCACGTCAGTTCGAACAGGCTGCCGCCCTGCGTCAGGTTGCGGCAGGTCACGCGGCCTTCATGGGCCAGGGCAATCGCGCGCACCACGGCCAGCCCCAGGCCGCTGCCGCCCTGGGCACGGGAGCGTGAACTTTCCCCGCGCTGGAACGGCTCAAAGATATGCGCGGCGAATGTTTCATCAATGCCTGGGCCCTCATCCGCGACGCTCAAGGTATTGATGCCGTCCTGACTGCTCAGGCGCACCGTGACGATGCCCGGGTTCGCATGCCGCTTGAGGTTGTCGAGCATGGCCAGCAACGCCTGGCGAATACGGGCCGGGTCGCAGTGCACCGGTTGCCTGAGCAACTCCATGTGCAGGGTGAATCCGCAGGCTTGCAGGCCCGGTTCGAACAGGCGAGCGTCTGCTTCGATCTCATCGGCCAGGTCGGCCCGTTGGATCTGCACGTCGAGGTAGCCGTTGTCGGCCAGGCCTACGACCCGCAGGTCTTCGATCAGCCGCGTCAAGCCTTCCACTTGGCCGAGCAGGCTGTAGAACTGCGCTTGGTCCGGGGGGAAGACACCTTCGGCCAACCCTTGCAGACGGCCACGCAGGATGGTCAACGGGGTGCGCAGTTCATGGGCAATCGCGGCGTTCCAGAACGACTGTTCCTGCGCCATGCGCTTGAGCCGTGCGGCCATGCTGTTGAAGTCATCCACCAGCAAGGTGGCCTCGGCCAATGAGCGGTCGGACGCCGTCGCGCGGGCGTCCAGGTCGCCATCGGCGAGGCGGCGAAGGCTGGCCGCCACCGAGTTCAGGGGCATCAGAATGCGCCGGGACAATTTGATCGCTACCACCGCACCCACGGCCAGGCCAATCGCCGTGATCAATGCCATCCAGGCCCATTCCACGCCAGTGGGCAGCCACTCATCCACATCAATGTCGGTGGGTGGCCAGAACGTCCACAGCAGCGCGTAAAACACATAGGAGCCGACGACCGCCAGGGCAATCACACAGAGCACCACGGCGGACATCGACAGAATGATCTGCCGGCTCAAGCTGTTGGCGATTCTCATGCATGGCTCCCGAAGCGGTAACCCACACCACGAATGCTCGCCGGAACGCCTTGCAGGCCCAGGTCTTCGATTTTGCGCCGCAGTTTGCTGATATGGCTGTCGACCGTACGTTCCAGACTATCGCTCTCGGGCGAACACGAAGCGAGCAACTCGGCACGACTGAACACGCGCCTGGGCGCTTTGGCCAACTGCGCCAGCAACCGGAATTCTGTCGCTGTCAGGCTCAGCGCGTGATTTTGGGTGCCGATCCGCACGCTGACTTCATGGCTGTCGACATCGATTTCAAAGGCGTCCACGCGCAGTACGCTTTGCCCGCTGCCGTAGCCCTGGTCGCGGGAACGGCGCAGGACCGCCTGGGTCCTGGCGACCACTTCGGCCGGGTTGAATGGTTTGACGATGTAGTCGTCGGCACCGATGCGCAGCCCCATCAGCTTGTCCATGTCCTGGTCCTGGGCGGTCAGCATGATCACCGGGGTATTGCCACGGTGACGGATCTCGGCCAGTACCATCCAGCCATCGAGTTTCGGCATCAGCACGTCCAGCAGCACCAGGTCGGGCTTGAGGGATTGATGCAGTTCAAGCGCACGCCGCCCATCCAGCGCATGCACGGTCTGAAAGCCGCTGCGCTTGAGGTAGGCCGTCAGGATATCGGCGATTTCGGGTTCGTCTTCGGCGATCAATATCAGGGCCTGGGGTTTATCGGCGAACCCAGGTGGCGTCGAAATCAGGTGTGCTTCAGTCATGGTCGGCTCGGGGGTGCTGTTCGGTCGTCGCAGTATGGCTAATTAGCAAGGGCGACGAAGGCTACTGTGCACCACGAGCATGCGCTTTCATGGGAGGTTTTATGGAGAAACGATGGAGAGGCGGGTCTATTTGCGCACTGGGTTCAGTCGATCAGTGCCAACAGATCGGTGTCGCCGACATCCTGCCCGGCCTGGGCCAGCAAGGTTCCACTGGTTGTACGTCGCCAAGCGTGTGAAATGCTCAATGTGGTTCATGGTGCCGTGTCCTGGTGCGGCGGCTGACGCCATCATAGAACGTGACGGCGATACCTGCACCCGCCACCTGGGATTGCGCGCCGGTGGTGGGTTGATCGCTCGATTTCCCGACTACACTCCCCCTTCTACCGGTCGTCTCCTTGCCTTCAACTTTGTATCGCGTGGCCGATACGGTTTATGACCTGCCTGCTTTCCATCCCTATGAGTACGCCCCATGCGCCTGAGAAACCTGAATCTCGCTCCCCGTGCCGCGCTGTTTTTTTCCGCGATCATCGTCCTGGTCCTGGTACTTGGCGTGATCGCCATTCTGCAGATGGGCAAGTTGCGCGACGCAGAGAAGGATGTGGAGCTCAATTGGATGGCGAGCATCCGGCAAACCGCGATGATGAACGCCACAGTGCTGCGCCTGCGTCTGGAAACCCAGCGAGCCGTGGCCGACCCTCAGACAATCCAGAAAACCGTGGCTGACTTCCCCGGCTACCGTAAGGCCTTCGCCGATGCGTTCTCCGGCTATGAACCGCTTATTTCCGGCGATCAGGAACGGACGCTCTTTCAAACCGCCAAGGCCTCGGCTGACGCTTACTCCAAACAGCTGGACGCCCTTGAACCGTTGCTCAAGCAAGGTGACACGGGCGCCATCGTCCAATTGGTCGCCAATGGTATTCGCCCACTGACCAACGCCATGGAAGGCGAGATCAAGGCCCTCACCGACTACAACAACGAGGGTGCAGCGAAAGCCGGGCAAGCCGCCACGGACACCTTCACCACCGGCACCTGGCTGGTGATTGCGCTGATCGTGCTGGTGATGGCGATGACCGCCGGCCTCGCGTTCCTGCTGACCCGCAGCATCACCTCGCCCATTGGCGATGCGCTGTCGGTGGCCGAGCGTATCGCCAACAGCGACCTGTCCAAGGAGGTCAGCGTGCACGGTACGGACGAAGCGGGCCGGCTGTTGAAAGCGTTGTCGCAGATGCAGACCAACCTGCGCAACACCATCCTGCAGATTTCCGATTCGTCCGCTCAGTTGGCCTCGGCTTCCGAAGAGATGACCGCCGTCACCGAACAGTCCAGTCGCGGCCTGGTGTCGCAGAACGATGAAGTGAACCAGGCCGCCACGGCGGTCACCGAAATGAGCGCGGCGGTGGATGAAGTGGCGCGTAACGCCGAATCCGCCGCCCAGGAATCCAAGCGCAGCCAGGGCTTTACCGAAGTCGGCCTGCAGCGCGTCACGCAGACGCTGCGCTCCATCGAGAAACTCTCCGGCAACGTGGACAACACCAGCGAGCAGATTCAGGGCCTGTCGAACCGCGCCCAAGGCATCAGCAAAGTGGTGGAAGTGATCCGCGCAATTGCCGAGCAGACCAACCTGCTGGCCCTTAACGCCGCCATCGAGGCTGCACGAGCCGGTGAGCAAGGCCGCGGTTTTGCCGTGGTTGCCGATGAAGTCCGCGCGCTGGCGCACCGCACCCAGGTGTCGACCCAGGAGATCGAGCAGATGATCGCCGCGATCCAGAACGAATCCGACGACGCGGTCAAGGCCATGGGCACCAGCAAGGAACTGGCCACCGAATCTCTCGGCGTGGCCCAGGAAGCCAGCAGTTCGCTGGATCAGATTGCAGCGGCGATTATCCAGATCAACGAACGCAATATGCTGATCGCCACCGCCTCGGAAGAACAGTCCCATGTGGCGCGTGAAGTGGACCGTAACCTGGTGAGCATCCGCGAGCTTGCGACCCAAAGCGCCGCCGGCGCCAGCCAGACCGCCAGCGCTTGCGGCGAAATGTCGAAGCTGGCGGCGAACCTGAATCAGCTGGTCAATCGCTTCGTGGTCTGATGCCGTCAGGAAGATCCCAACGGCCCGGCGCCTGCGGGCCTATTGGGCATTTTTTGTGGTGAGCGGGAATGTGGGAGGGGCTTGCCCTAATGCCATTCAGTTAAGGACTCAGATGATCCAGCCCAGGCGATGACTATCAACAGTGGGAGGGGGCTTGCCCCCGATGACGGTGTGTCAGTGGCAAATGGGCTGACTGACCCACTGCTATCGGGGGCAAGTCGAATCGTCGCACCGCCCCTCTCCCCTACATCGGCGTGCTGCTGACCACCCGGAGCGCCAGGCCCTCGTAAGCATCCAGGGTGATGGTAAACGCGCCGTCCTCGGTCAGATCGCCTTCGACCCGTTCATTGATGATGTCCACCACCGGGCCGGGTGCGATGTTGGGCAGGTGCAGGGTTTCGGTGATGGGCGTGGCGCCGAAGTTCAGCGCGGTGATCTGCGTGCCCTTACCGGCAGGCAGTTCGTGGACCATGATCAAGAGGCCAGGGTGTTCTACGTCCGGCACCAGGATCTGGCGGCTGGCGGCAATGTCATAGGCGCGGCGCACCGCGAGGATTTTCTGCAGTTGCGAGGCGAACGATTGCGGGTCCTGCAACTGGTGGTTCAGGCTGCCATACAGGCTTCTCGAACGCGGCATCTGGCCTGCGGACAGTTGCGCGTCCGGGTTCAATTCCACCAGATCGTAAGCGCCGCGATGAATCCAGCGGGTATCGCCGTCCTGCATCAGGTGCGCAACCTCATCGGCCGCCAGCGGCAGCGCGCCCACCAGATCCCAGCCGGACAACGCAAACACCCCAGGCTGCATCGCGTTGTACATCACCAGCAACAGATGGATCTGCTGGATCTGCTGAATATCCGCCGCCGTGATGGCCTCCAGGTCACGAATGCCCAGTGCCGCCGTGATGATACTGACGGTGGTGCAGGACACGCCGTTGGTGACGAACTTGAGGTTGTAGGGCGCGTGCTCGCCGGTCAGGCGCTCGTACATCTGCTCACGGATGTGCTCGCGCAGAATGTTGCCGGGGAAGGTCTGGCCCTGGTAGAGGAAGCTGTCGTGGGCATGCAGGGTCCAGAAGTGCACCAGTTCCAGGGTCAATTCATCGTGGTTCTGCAACGCGTGGATCAACGAACCGGGGTCGATGCCCTGGCGGTGCATTTCCCGCAGCATCAGGCGCAGGAATTCGGCATCGCCCATCAACAGCGCGTGCTGGTAAGCCGGCCGAGTGATGAAGTCATAGGACAGGTCGGCGCCGCCGTGGGACATGGAAGCGATGTCATCCACGGTGAGGTTCAGCTCCTGGAAGCTGAAGCCGCCGGCCTTGCGAATCGCACCGCCGATCAGCTGGTTACCGGTAATCGACAGCGGGTGGCTCTCGGACCACGCGCCGCCCTCAAGCTTGCGCTCCACACCGAGAAAACCGTTGGCGTCCAGGCGCAGGATCTTGGCGCCCATCACGTCGATAGCGTGCAACGCATCGCCGATGATCATCTGCTGCGCGGCAAACGATGGGTCCAGCCAGTTGAGCGACGGCTGGCCTTCCTTGAAGTAATGCAGGTACACCCAGCGGCGTGGCTTGCCGTCGACGCCCACCACCACCGGCGTGGCGCTCCAGTCGGTTTCCTTGACGCCGGGCTCAAAGAAGATCACCCGTTGTAGCTGGCCGACGATGTAGTGCTTGTCGCGCAGGGCATCCACCTGCAACGGGCTGAGGTTCTGCGCATCACGCCCCGCCGCCACCTCGGGCAGCAGCGGCCAGTCTTCTTCGCGGATTTCTACCATGTGGTAGAGGCCGGGGTAGTCTTCGTAAGCCATCTCGGCCAGGCGAAAGTCCGCGCCCTTACCGGTGTGGGACGGGATGACGTCATCAATGATCACCGCGTTATGCGCCGCGGCCATGCGCGTCAGCGCCTGCAACTGCGCCTCGGTGCCCAATTGCGGGTCGATCTCGAAACTGATGCGGTCGAAGTTGCCGTCGATGGTCGGCGTGTGCTGCGTACCGTTCAGGCCTCCGGATTTTTTCAGCGGGCCATTGTGGATGCCCTGGATACCGATTTTCGACAGTGCATGCCACAGGCTCTCATCCCCCAGTGCCTCCAGCACCGTACCGCCTTCGCGGGTGACGATCGAGGCCGGGTATGCGGTGAACCAGACCGATGAGAGGGCTGAGGCATCGCGCGGCCGGGTCTGTGCATAGGGCTGTTGCCACAACCGACCTTGCCCCGAATAGAGCTTGGCGCGCTGACGCGCCGCGTGCAGCATCGATTGTTCCACCAGCCAGTTCACATGGGTGTTGTCCGCCGCCGTCATAAGCTTGATACCTGTCGTCGTAAAAAGTGGCTCGTAAGCATATGAGGGGCACGGGCGCCATTCGTTGCATCGCAATCACGCCAACGCGGGCCCTCCCCCCGTCGCCTGTCGATACTGGCGTGGCGTAAACCCGGTGGACGCCTTGAACTGCCGCGTGAATGCGCTGTGGTCGGTATAGCCGCACTGCAAGGCCACCTCAGTAATGGGCAGCTCGCTGTGCAGCAGGCGGTGTGCGTGTTCCAGGCGGACTTTCTGGATCATCTGGCGCGGCGTCAGGTTGAACACCCGCTTGCAGTAGCGCTCCAGCTGGGCCACGGAGATGCCGGCGATGCGCGTCAGTTCGCCCAGGGTGACACGTCGGCTGAAGTGGCGGCGGATATGCTCATCGACGGCGGCCAGGCGCTGGTAGGCCGGATGGGTTTCGCTGGCCGATTGCAGGTCAACCGAAATGCCGGCCAGGCCGATGATCGCACCGGCACGGTTGTACAGCGGCCATTTATGAGTCAGGCACCAGCCCGGTTCGCGACTGCCGTACAGGTGCAGCTCCAGCTGGTCTTCCAGCACCAAACCGTCTTCCAGCACCCGTCGATCCTGTTCGGTATACCCCGGCCCTAGCTGTGCGGGGAACACTTCGGCGCTGGTCTTGCCCAGCAGCGGTCGCAGCTGCCTGAGGCCGCAGCGCTGCACCAGCGTGCGGTTGGCCAGGGCATAGCGCGCCTGAACATCCTTTATAAAGATCGCGGCGTTGGGGATCACGTCGAGCATCGGCAACAGCTGTGCGGCAGCGCTCACCAATTGTTCGAGGCTGTCGGGGCGACTGGCCGCATCGCCCTGGCAAAGGCTCGCAAATGCACTGTGCAGCATGGTCATCTCTCCGGCGGCGCCTTGGACGCGTAGCAGATTGCCCGATGCCCGACGCACTGTCGAGCCAGGCAAATTATGCCGATTTCGTCATCGATGGCGGCGCAAAACATCAATCCCCGGCGTGCCGGTGAGTTCACTGTAGAGCCCTGCATGCCTCTCCAATAACTCACAAGAAGGCGCCGCTATGTCAGGCCAAGGCAAGTTCAAGAAACAGCTCTCACTGATGGACCTTACCTTTATCGGGTTGGGGGCCATCTTCGGTTCGGGCTGGCTGTTCGCAGCCAGCCATGTGTCCGCGATCGCGGGCCCGGCGGGCATTATTTCCTGGTTGATCGGCGGTTTCGCCGTATTGCTGCTGGGCATCGTCTACTGCGAACTGGGCGCCGCCCTGCCCCGCGCCGGCGGCGTGGTGCGCTACCCGGTGTACTCCCACGGCCCGCTGCTGGGCTACCTGATGGGGTTTATCACGCTGATCGCATTTTCCAGCCTGGTCGCGATTGAAGTGGTCGCGTCGCGTCAATATGCGGCGGCGTGGTTTCCGGAACTGACCCAGGCCGGCTCCAGCAACCCCACCACCCTGGGCTGGCTGGTGCAGTTCGCGCTGCTGTGTCTGTTCTTCGTGCTCAACTACCGCAGCGTCAAAACCTTCGCCATCGCCAACAACCTGGTGAGCGTATTCAAGTTCATCGTGCCGCTGCTGGTGATCGGCGTGTTGTTCAGTTTCTTCAAACCGGCGAATTTCCAGGTGCATGGTTTTGCGCCATTCGGCCTGTCGGGCATCGAGATGGCGGTGTCGGCCGGCGGGGTGATCTTTGCGTACCTGGGCCTCACGCCGATCATCTCGGTGGCCAGTGAAGTGAAAAACCCGCAGCGCACCATCCCGATCGCGTTGATCCTTTCGGTGCTGTTATCGACCGCCATCTATGTGCTGCTGCAAACCGCATTCCTGGGCGGCGTGCCCACAGAGATGCTTGCCGATGGCTGGGCCGGGATCAGCCGGCAACTGGCGTTGCCCTATCGCGACATTGCCCTGGCCTTGGGCGTGGGTTGGCTGGCGTACCTGGTGGTGGCCGATGCGGTGATCTCCCCCAGCGGCTGCGGCAATATCTACATGAACGCCACGCCGCGCGTGGTGTATGGCTGGGCGCAGACCGGCACGTTCTTCAGGATTTTCACGCGTATCGATGAAAAATCCGGCATCCCGCGCCCGGCGCTGTGGCTGACCTTTGGCCTGTCGGTGTTCTGGACCTTGCCGTTTCCGTCCTGGGAGGCGCTGATCAATGTGGTGTCGGCCGCGCTGATCCTCAGCTACGCCGTGGCCCCGGTGACCGTCGCCGCACTGCGCCGCAACGCACCGCAAATGGCCCGGCCGTTCCGGGTCAAGGGCATGGCTTTGCTCGGCCCGGTGTCGTTCATCATCGCCGCGCTGATCGTGTACTGGTCGGGCTGGAGCACCGTGTCGTGGCTGCTCGGCCTGCAAATCCTGATGTTTGCGATCTACCTGCTCTGCGCGCGCTGGGTGCCGACCGCGCACCTCAATCTGGCGCAACAAGTGCGTTCGTCAGCGTGGCTGATCGGTTTCTACGCGGTGATGATCCTGCTCTCCAAACTCGGCACCTTCGGCGGCATCGGCGCCATCGGTCACCCGCTCGATACGCTGGTGGTCGCGGCGTGCGCGCTGGGTATCTATTACTGGGGCGCCGCCACCGGCGTGCCGGCGCACCGGGTGCGGCTGGAACAAGAAGCCGATGAAAGCGAAACGATCGACGAGCACCAAGGCCGACCCGCAATGGCCCCGGCCACGCACTGATTGGAGCGACTGATGAAACGATTGCATGTGATCGACTCCCACACCGGCGGCGAACCTACGCGCCTGGTACTCAGCGGCTTCCCGTCGCTGACCGGCGCCGGTATCGCCGCGCAGCTGGAGTGCTTACGCAGCGAGCATGACCAATGGCGCCGCGCCTGCCTGCTGGAGCCGCGTGGTAACGATGTACTGGTCGGCGCGCTGTATTGCGAGCCGGTTACGCCAGGCGCCACCTGCGGCGTGATCTTCTTCAACAACGCCGGCTACCTGGGCATGTGCGGCCACGGCACCATCGGCCTGGTCAACTCGCTGCACCACCTGGGGCGTATCGCACCGGGGGTGCACACCATCGACACGCCGGTAGGCCCGGTAGCGGCGACATTGCACGAAGACGGCGCGGTGACCCTGCGCAATGTGCCGGCTTATCGCTTTCGCCAACAGGTGCCGGTGGACGTGCCGGGCCACGGCGTGGTCAAGGGCGATATCGCCTGGGGTGGCAATTGGTTTTTCCTGGTCAGCGAACATGGCAAGGCCTTGGAGATGGATAACGTCGACGCTCTCACCGAGTACACCTGGGCGATGCTCAAGGCCCTGGAAAACCAGGGTATCCACGGTGCCGACGGCGCATTGATCGACCATGTCGAGCTGTTCGCCGACGACGCCCACGCCGACAGTCGCAACTTCGTGATGTGCCCCGGCAAGGCCTACGACCGCTCGCCCTGCGGCACCGGCACCAGCGCCAAACTCGCTTGCCTGGCCGCCGATGGAACACTCAGGCCCGGCCAGGTGTGGACCCAGGCCAGCATCACCGGCAGCCAATTCAATGGCCAGTACGAGTGGGAGGGCGAGCGCGTCATCCCCTTTATCACCGGTCGCGCCTATATGACCGCCGACAGCGTGCTGCTGATCGACGAGCAAGACCCTTTCGCCTGGGGCATTTGAGCCCCCCATTTGACTTGAAGGAGTACAACCATGAGCGACAACATTTTTACCGGCTGCATCCCTGCCCTGATGACCCCGTGCACCGCCCAGCGCCAACCTGACTTCGACGCACTGGTCGCTAAAGGCCGCGAACTGATCGAAGCCGGCATGAGCGCAGTGGTGTACTGCGGCTCCATGGGAGACTGGCCGTTGCTCACCGAAGCCCAGCGCCAGGAAGGCGTGGCGCGGCTAGTGGCGGCTGGAGTGCCGACCATTGTCGGTACGGGTGCGGTCAATAGCCGCGAAGCGGTGGCTCACGCCGCCCACGCCGCCCACGTCGGCGCCCACGGCCTGATGGTGATTCCCCGCGTGTTGTCGCGTGGCGCATCCGCCACCGCACAGAAGGCGCACTTCTCGGCAATCCTCAAGGCTGCGCCCGAGTTGCCGGCCGTGATCTATAACAGCCCTTACTACGGCTTCGCCACCCGCGCCGAGCTGTTCTTCGAACTGCGCCGCGAACACCCGAACCTGATCGGCTTCAAGGAATTCGGCGGTGGCGCAGACCTGCGCTATGCCGCCGAACACATCACTTCCCAGGACGACCGTGTGACCCTGATGGTGGGCGTGGACACCCAGGTGGTGCACGGCTTCGTCAACTGTAACGCCACCGGCGCCATCACCGGCATCGGCAACGCGCTGCCACGAGAAGTGCTGCACCTGGTGGCGCTGAGCAAACAGGCGGCCAAGGGCGATGCCAAGGCCCGGCGCCTGGCCCGCGAACTGGAAAGCGCCCTGGCGGTGTTGTCGTCGTTTGATGAGGGCTGCGACCTGGTGCTGTATTACAAGCACCTGATGGTGCTCAACGGCGACAAGGGCTACGACCTGCACTTCAATGAGACCGACGTGCTCAGCGAGGCTCAGCGGCGTTACGCCGAGCAGCAGTTCGCACTGTTCCGCCAGTGGTACGCCAACTGGTCGGCCGAGCAGAACCGCGCCTGAGTGCGCACGCGCCGCCGTGATCGGCACGGCGGCCCTTCCTATTTTCCAGGACGATCCTATGACTTTGACGGGCCAGATGCTGATCGGTCAGCATCCTCTGCGCGGCAGCGGCACCGCATTCCGCGCCATCAACCCCGCCACCGACACGCCGCTGGAGCCAGCCTACGCGGGCGGCGATGCTGCGCATGTCGAGCAGGCCTGCGCCTTGGCGTGGGCAGCGTTCGATACCTATCGAGAAACGTCGCTGATGGCTCGCGCGGCATTTCTTGAAGCCATCGCCGAGCAAATCGAAGCCTTGGGCGACGTGTTGATCGAGCGCGCCGCTGCCGAAACCGGCCTGCCACGCCCGCGTCTTCAAGGTGAGCGCGGCCGCACCTGCGCCCAGTTGCGTACCTTCGCGCGCACCGTGCGTGCCGGCGAGTGGCTGGATGTGCGGGTCGACAGCGCCCAGCCCGAACGCGAGCCCTTGCCGCGCCCGGACCTGCGTCAGCGCCACATCGCACTGGGCCCGGTGGCCGTGTTCGGCGCGAGTAATTTCCCCCTGGCCTTTTCCGTGGCCGGCGGCGATACCGCCTCAGCGCTCGCCGCCGGTTGCCCGGTGATCGTCAAGGCGCACAACGCACACCCCGGCACCAGCGAGCTGGTGGGCCGCGCCATTGCCAGGGCGGTGGCGGCGTGCAGTCTGCCGGAGGGGGTATTTTCGCTGCTCTACGACAGCGGTTATGACCTGGGCATTGCGCTGGTCAGCGACTCACGCATCAAGGCCGTGGGCTTTACCGGTTCGCGCAGTGGCGGTATGGCGTTGTGTCGTGCCGCCCAGGCACGCCCGGAGCCGATTCCTGTGTATGCGGAAATGAGTTCGATCAACCCGGTGTACCTGTTTCCAGCGGCACTGGCGGCGCGCGGTGACGCGCTGGCCCAGGGGTTTGTTGCCTCACTGACCCAGGGCGCCGGGCAGTTCTGCACCAACCCCGGATTGGTAGTCGCCATTCAAGGGCCGGCATTGCAGCGCTTTGTTCAGGTGGCGAGCGACTCACTGCAGCACTGCGCCGCGCAGACGATGCTCAGCCCTGGAATCTTCCAGGCCTATCAGCGAGGCGCGAGCGCATTGGCCGACCATGCCGAGGTCGCCGCCACCGGCAAAGCCGCGCAGGGCCCCAACCAGGGCCAGGCGCGTTTGTGTGTTACCCAGGCCGACGCCTTCCTGGCCAACCCGGCACTCCAGGCCGAAGTGTTCGGCGCGACTTCATTGGTGATCGCCTGCACTGACAGCGCGCAAGTGCGTCAGGTCAGCGAGCACCTCGAAGGCCAGCTCACAGCCACGCTGCATCTGGACGAAGCCGACCTGGCTAACGCCCGCTCAGTGTTGCCGTTGCTGGAGCGCAGGACCGGTCGCCTGCTGGTGAACGGCTGGCCGACCGGCGTGGAAGTGTGCGACGCCATGGTGCATGGCGGGCCGTTCCCGGCCACGTCGGACTCGCGCACCACCTCAGTGGGCACGGCGGCGATCCAGCGCTTCCTGCGGCCGGTGTGCTACCAGGACTTCCCTGACGCCTTGCTGCCTGCAGCACTGCGGCATGACAACCCGCTGCTGCTGCGGCGCCTGCTCGACGGGCAGAGAGAGGCCTAGCCGATGAACCGTACGGATATCGTGGTGGTCGGCGCCGGCATTATCGGCGTGGCCTGCGCGTTGCAACTGGCGCGTCAGGGCCGCCAGGTAATAATCGTCGACCCGCAGGCGCCAGGCATGGGCGCCTCCTATGGCAACGCCGGGCACCTGGCGACCGAGCAGGTGTTTCCGATTGCCGACCGCTCGATTCTCAAGCGCTTGCCCGCCATGCTGCTGGACCCCATGGGCCCGCTGCGTCTGGACTGGCGCTACCTGCCCCGCGCCCTGCCCTGGTTTACGCGCCTGTTGCTCAACCTGCGCCCGGCGCCTTACCAGCGCACGGTGGCCGGCCTTCGTGCGCTCAACGAGCATAGCCTGGGCGCCTGGCAGCGCTTGCTGACCAGCCTGGAGCGGACGCGGCTGATGCGCCAGGACGGCTCACTGTTGGTGTTCGAACGGGCTGAGTCGCGGGCGGATATCCAAGCGTTGCAGCACCGGATGCAGCAACAAAACGTGCCGGTGGAATTCTGGCCTGCCGAGGCGATTCGCGAAGCGGCGCCGCAGTTGAGCGAACGCCTGCTAGGGGGACTGTTTTTCCCGGCCACCGGGCATTTTCTCGACCCGTTCCAGGTGGTGGGCGAACTGGTCAGCGCCGCCGAGGCTGCGGGCGTGCAGTTTCTCCAGCGCCGTGTGGTCAGCGGGCAAGTCGATGCCGAAGGCGTCTGCCTGTTCACCGACCAGGCGCCGCTGCTGGCGCGTCAGGCGCTGATTGCCTGCGGTGCGCATTCGGCCAGACTGACGGCGGCGCTGACCGGCAAACAGGTGCCGTTGGACACCGAGCGCGGCTACCACCTGATGCTGCCCCATGAGCATCAGCGCCTGCCGTTCGCCGTGACCTCCCTGGAGCGTAAATTTATCATGACCCCCATGGCCGGCGGCCTGCGGCTGGCCGGTACGGTGGAGTTCGCCGGGCTTGAACGCCCCGCCAATATGCAGCGCGCCTGGCAGTTGCAACGGTTGAGTCACGGCCTGTTCCGTGAGGAATTGGACGTCAAGGGTGCGACCCCGTGGATGGGCTTTCGGCCGTCGCTGCCCGACTCGCTGCCGATCATCGATCGGGTGGCTGACGGCAAGGTACTGTTGGCGTTCGGGCATCAGCACCTGGGCTTGACCCAGGCGGCGGTGACGGCGGAGCTGGTGGCCGGGCTGGCGGCAGGCACGCCGATGCCAGCGGGGTTGCCGGCCCTGGCGCCTTATCGGCTGGAGCGTTTTTAGCGGCGAGTGTCAGGCCGGGTGACCTGCGGCGTTGAACAATCCGTCGGCCATCGCCTGGATTTCATCCGCCATCCATAACCTTCCCAGCCATTCGGACGGAATCGCCGTGGGTCCGTAATAGGCGCCGGCCAATTGACCGACTATGGCGGCGGTGGTATCGGCATCATCGCCCAGGTTGGCCGCCGCCAGCACTGCATCGGCATAGCTGTCGGTGTGATGAAAGCACCACAAGGCAGCTTCCAGGGAAGCCACCGAATAGCCCGAGCCGACAATCTCCGCGCCGGGTTTGTCACGGTACTCTCCCGCCGCAATAGCCTTCACCTTGGGCGTCATCAACGGTACCTCGGCCAACTGCAGCACCTTCGCTTTCGACGCGCCGCCGAGGGCATTACAGATGGCCTGCGCCAGCACCAGACAGCAGTCAATCGCTTCCTGGGCGGCGTGGGTAGTGCGGGAACTGTCGGCGCTGAAGGTGCGCACGTTTTGCAGGTCCGGGTAATAAAACAACACCACAGGCGCCAGGCGCATCATCGAGCCGTTGCCGGCCGAATAGGGGTCGGTTGAGCCGGCGAAAGGGTTGCCGGTGTTCTGGAACAGCGTCAGCGCCTCGCGTACGGTCATGCCGATATCGAAACAGTCTCCGGTTGAACTAAGGTAGCCCCACTGCCACCAATTGAGGTAGCGCGCCATCTGGTCACGGGCATCGAACCCGTCTTTGTGCAGCAGGCTCTCGGCCAGGCACAGGGCCATGGAGGTATCGTCCGTCCACTGCCCCGGTTTGAGGTTGAACGGCCCGCCGCCGACCATATCGGTGATCGGCGCAAAACTGCCCCGGCGCTTGAACTCCAGGGTGGTCCCCACAGCATCGCCGCAGGCCAGGCCCAGCAAGCTGCCACGGTAGCGGTCCTTCAGGGTTAACGACATCGGCACTCCTCGGGAAAATTCCAGACGGTGCTCATGCTACTTGATCAGGCGTTTCTCTTTCGAGGGGCGGTATCCGAAGTAGGCGCTGTAACACTTGCTGAAATGGCTCGGCGAGACAAACCCACACGCTACCAGCACTTCCACTTGCGACAGCTCGGTGTGCTGCAGCAAACGCCGCGCTTCGGTTACGCGCAGTTCCATGTAGTAGCGCTGCGGCGTGGTGCCCAATTGCTCCTTGAACAGGCGTTCGAGCTGACGTCGCGAGCGGCCGGCGTAGACTGCCAACTGGTCGAGTTCCAGCGGTTCTTCGAGGTTGGCGTCCATCAGCTTGACCACTTCGCGCAGCGGCGCGCTGACGCTGATGTTTTCAGTCGGTTTGATGCGCCGGTAACGCGACTCTTCAAACGCCAGGATGTCTTCAATGCCTTCAACCAGCGCCTTGCCGTGCAGGCTCTTGATCCAGTCCAACGCCATATGGAACGCACCGGAGGGGCTCGACGCGGTGAGGCGGTCGCGGTCGATCACAAAGGGTTCGCTGGTGACCTTGGCGGCCTTGGACACCTCGGCCAGCGCCGGGCGGTGCTCCGGGTGAATGGCACACTGATAGCCCTGCAACAGCCCGGCACGGCCGAGAAACCAAGAGCCGTTCCACAACCCGGCCAGGCTCACGCCCATCTCGGCGGCGCTGCGCAGCAGGTGGATGAAGTCGTCACTGGCCTTGAGTTCGGTACGAAAGCCGCCGCAGATCACCAACAGGTCGAGGTCGTGCAGCACAGCGGCGTCAAGGCGGGCGTCCGGTCGAATCACCAGGCCGAGGTCGCTGATGACCTCGCCCTCGTCGCAGCCGAACGTGCGTGAGGCGAACAGCTCGGGGCGCAGCAGGTTGGCGGTGACCAGGGTATCGAGAGTCTGGGTGAATGCGGGCAGGGAGAAATGTTCGAGCAACAGAAACCCGACGCGGGTGACCGACGCCGGCTGCTGGGAGGTTTCGTTGAGGTAGCGCAGGTTCTTGCCCTTCATGCCACCGCTGAATTGACGTCTTTCCATCGAGGGTTGGCCCACTCTTATTGTGTTGATGCCGTGGGCGCCATCTTAGGGGCAAATGCCCCGGCTGTCTCAAGCACTGATATGGAAAATTCCGGTGGCACTCAACGCCCTCCACCATGGGGTGGCAGCCACATCTGATACGGTTTTTTCTTTGTTATCTGCGTCTGTATCGAAAAACCACCCAGGCGGACAATAGCCACCGTTTCCACTTCCCTTCCCTTCGGAGGTCCTATGACCAAGATGGCACTCTTCCTGTTCGGTTTTCTGGTACTGACCATCGGCATCGGCCTGCTGGCGACCATCTCACCGGTCTGACACCTAGCCGGCCAGGAACATCGGGTACAGCGACAAAACGAGCAAGCCGGCCATTATCCCGTTGAACAGGCGCACCCAACGCGGCTCACGCAACAGGTTGCGCAGCCCGGTGCCGCAGCCCAACCAGACGCACACGCTGGGCAGGTTGACCACCGCGAACACCAAGGCAATGACCAGCACATTGGTCACGTAGCCTTCGGCGGGCGTGTAGGTGGTGATGGCGCCCAACGCCATGATCCAGGCCTTGGGGTTGACCCACTGGAACGCGGCGGCGCCGAGAAACGTCATGGGTTTGCCGCGCTCGTCAGCGCTGTCGGTCATGCCGCCCGCCGTGGCGATCTTCCACGCCAGATACAGCAAATACGCGGCCCCCACGTAACGCAGCAACGTATACGCCCAGGGAAACACCTTGAACACCTCGCCCAACCCCAACCCGACTGCAATCACCAGCAGCATAAAACCGATGCTGATGCCCAGCGCATGAGGTATGGAGCGGCGAAAACCGAAATTCACCCCCGAGGCCAGCAACATGGTGTTGTTGGGGCCGGGGGTGATCGAAGAGACAAAGGCAAACAGTACAAAGGCCGACAGCAGACTGGAAGACATGACCATCGCAAAGCATCCGAACAGGGTGGAAGGCTTACGACAGTAGTGATTTATCCCGACGAACACCCCGTACAGCCAGGCGCGGATCGAGGCATACACTTTTCCCGCACATTCCCATGCAGTTTCACAAAGCTTTCACAGATGCACGCTTAAGGTGACTCCAGTAGCTCCTAGTGAACACCCCTTTTAGCCCGCACCCCCCATCGCGGGCTTTTCTTTGCCCGGCATTTACCCACGGCATGACGCGCAACGGCGGAGACACGCATGCAGGAATTGATACACGACCTGAATGGCCCCCGAACAGCCCAGCAGGAACTGTTCTACGACCTGGAAGACGCAGCGGCGATGATCGGCTGGTCGGTGGTGGAACTCAAGGCCATGGCGGCGAGCGACGCAACACAGGCACTCATTCTGAAAAAGATAGGTGACTTGCTGGCGGCCCAGCAGGAAAAGCTCAATGGCTACGCCGCAGAGGTGAAACAGCAGCGCATCAAACGCTCCGACACTGATGGCCCGCCCGAATGAAAACTGTGAATTAGTTCACAGTTCTGCAGACGTCGCGTTGATGGTCAAAATGCGAGCCCATACCATTTGGCTCCACTCGGGCGCTCATCCATAGGGACATTGCCATGCGCCTGCCCGGGACTGCTGACGCGCAGGCAATCAAACATTGAGGTTTGCCATGCGCCTGTCCACACTTGCACCCGCCGCCGCCCTGCTCAGCCTGTTCACCCTGCCCGTCCACGCCGCCGATCTCTCGGCCCTGACCGGCGCGCTGTCCACGGCACTGGGAGGCGCGAACACGACCAACACCGCCAACACCAACAACGCTGCCTCCTGCCAGCAACAAATCCGCGACCTGCAAGCCAACATCAACGCCGCCAACGCCAAGGGCGATACCTTGCGCGCCAGCGCATTCCAGGCGGCGCTGACGCAAACCAATAAAAGCTGCAGTAACGCCACTTACAACACTCAAGCTCAAGTGGACACCAGCTCGCAACGCCAACAGAACGTAAACAAGGCGGCGGATGCGATTAACGCGATTGGTGGGTTGTTTAAATAAATAAGTACAGAGAAGCCTGCTCCCGAGCAGGCTTTCTCGTTACACCGGCTCAATTGCGCAGAGCCCGGCGAACACTGAAGCGCCGTTCATTTGTCCAGGTTCAGCAGCTCGTACTTCCGCTCGCCGATCATTCCTCGCAACCAGGCAGCATGAAACTCCATTTCTTCCAAAGACGTCCCCTCGGCAAACTGGTATTCGTACACCCAGTCCTTCGGTCCCTGAAACACAACACTGAAATAGCCATTTCGGTCATAGGCAGCGAGCACATAGGGCCGCATGGAAAAGATGTCGCTGAATGGCACGCGTAACTCGGTGGGTTTACGCCCGCGACGGCTGACGATAAGGGTGAGCACGCGCTGGTTTTCGCCAGGCTCCAGTGCGCCGCGAGGACAGTACCACCGTTGAATGATCTCAGTGTCCCAGGATTGTCCCAATTAACGGCCGGGACAAAATCCGCAGGCACAAAAAAAGCCCCGCAACCTAATGGCTGCGGGGCTTTCGAGAGTGGAGGCCGAGGTCGGAATCGAACCGGCGTAGGCGGATTTGCAATCCGCATATATATTTATATATATCAACACCATACAAAACTTTCAATTCCGCATTCTGCCTGAACAGACAGGCTTGCCAGCCCTTAAAATAGTAGGCTACGTTTTTAGTTGCGGAATGAATTTTTACCCTTCCGTGCCGGCGGCCTTCATCGCTTGAAGCCGGCGCCCGTGAAGCTCTCGCCCCCTCATTGTCATCAGCAGATGCCCAATATGAGACCTGACTTTTTCAGCAGCGAACTCTTCAGAATACCCAATTGACCGAATATATTGTTGCATCACAGCTTCACTTGACCCTGCCTCATACAAATCATTGAGCATAGACCGCACGTCCTCGTTGATCAGAGGGACGGGGTCCTCACCGCCAATAATTACTCCATTCACATTACTGTCCCCCACATGAACGAACAGTAACGTTTTCAATTTCGCCTCACACAAAGGATCCTCTTCTTTAAATAGTGCAAGCCAGGCATGCACTCCGGACACCATGTCTCTACAAAATCGTCTAATATCAAGTTGAAGCACATCGTGAATACGGCCGACATGACAAGAGGCAACTGTAAAATGAAATTTAGATATCACACCTCCTTTACTATGCTCCTGCAAATCAACAACCCCCTGATGTAACAATGCACACCTCAACGAGAAGCAGTCGTTACCTGACAAAAATACCTCACCCTTATGTGTATAGATATGCCCAAGATACTTTTCAAACCAGCCAGCATAGGCTTGTTTGCCGCTTACCGAATTCAGCCGGCAACATATATCAGGCAGGGACAGTGCTAGAAATAATGCCGAATTCCAATTTTTGGAATCCAATGAATCCTCAATTGCTTGCGTAAATCTTTCCACCTTCACCACCTCGATAATATAAAAGTAGACAGGCTCTATTCGCAATCGCCAACTCACTAGATCCTGACTCGTTCCACGGCAAACTCACGACAGAAAAGCTTGTGATTGATTTTTTTACCAAGGCTAATACCAGGCTTCTCTATTGCTACATAGACCAAGTAAGCGGTGAAATAGGAACAAGCCAGGACGAAAGGCAACATGCACCCTACACGCGCAGCAGGCGAAAGCTGAAGTAGTGCTGGGGATTTCGAGATCAGCATGCCACTTAAAGATATATAGAAACCATGGAAGAGATATAGACCATAAGAAGTCTCGGAAGCAAAATCCACAATCTTACTATTGAATATTTTTTTGAGATTCGCGGGCAAACGTCCTGATTGCTCTACCATCCCCAGCAAGAACATTAGCGCAAGGAAACCTGGCAGGACAAAATAATCGTATTCTTTTCTTGAGCCAACAAAAACAAGCAACAGTGCGCATGTAAAAAGACACAACTGTCGCTTCACTGCTATAGCCGCGTTCATCGCGGCAAATAAAACCATGCCCGCCAAAAAATAATGCAGGCGCAGAATAAGTAGTGATGGTTCAATATAGTGGAATTTTGTATTCACCCACACCCCTATAAAGATCGTAGAAATACCAACCAACAACGAAGACTTTGCAACGCCCGCTCTTGAAAAAACAAGAAACAGCAAGGGGAACACCGCATAAAACTGCATCTCCAAACTCAAACTCCAATCAGGCAGAAAAGTCGAAAAAGAATATTCGGGATGCAGACCAAATAAAAACGTTACGTGTAGAATCAAATTCTCTATCGAGTAATTTATCTTCGCCGGATCATAGACTGTCCCCCCGCCCCATACGGCAGGGTTCAACTTTTGGAGCTCACCATAACCTGACAAAAAGTACGAACCTGCAATAACAGCTACAACAAGAGACAAATAGTATGCAGGAGCTAGTCGGAAGTACCGTCTAATCCAGAATTTATACCAACTACTGCGATCACTGAACGGTTCGACGCTTCTTCGGGCGGTAGCGTTAGCCATCATTAAAA
Source organism: Pseudomonas sp. lyk4-R2A-8 (assembly GCF_030209095.1). NCBI lineage: Bacteria > Pseudomonadati > Pseudomonadota > Gammaproteobacteria > Pseudomonadales > Pseudomonadaceae > Pseudomonas > Pseudomonas sp. lyk4-R2A-8. The sequence goes on along the minus strand of NZ_JARVSS010000008.1, from coordinate 15,898 downwards.
AACCCGATATAAGCATAAACAGGTTCACTGCAATTTTAGGAGAAGGGAGTGGTATGCCGTACCAGCCCCCCCAGATCATGCAATGCGCAACCAGCACCCACAGAGCAGCAATTGCTCTGAAAAAGTTAATGAACTCAAACTCCTTTACCATGTTCTCTACCCGCCACTGATTTTTTATGGTGGCACATTAGCATTTTTTTGTATCTGCAAACTCATCATATGCCTTTGCGCACGTCACTTCTGCTCCGGCTTTGATCAGCATCTGCCGCCAAGTCTTCCGCTTTTATCAGCGCGCTTGAGCACGTCGGCAAGCACAAGGACTGCGCGGGTAGAGGCAGCTCTATCCCGGCTGTAGTCAAGCTTCCGAGACGCAGACACCCAGACGATAGCTATTTTCACAGCTTCCCAAGCTGATAACGGTTCGATTCCCTTCACGCGCTCCACTATTTTCAAGGACTCCAGCCTAGCCCTGTTCGATGATGGATTGGACGTAGCGCTCCCGAAAACCGCCACTATCCCTGCTTTCGAAGCATTGAGCGGCCGTTCTCGTAGCAAATTCTAAGCAAGCACAGTTTACTAGACCACTGCTATGCTTAGCCCTTTTAAGCGGGGTGACATACATGGCAGGGGAATACTCACTCCCAGATTTGCTTGAACGAATGTACGAGAATCAGCTCGCGTTGGAAGCAGCTCTGATGGAGTTGGCTCTTCAAAGCGAAAAGCAAGGCTTGGATGAGGTCGGTGACAACGTACGTGGTGCTCTATTCGTGATCGGCGAAAACGCTGGGCACATCAAGCAGGGCCTGGCGAAGCTACGAACGAATCGACTCTGACAAAGCACACCCCGATTGTGTAAGGGTATGTGGGAGATTTTGTGGGATAGCCCGTGTTTTCTGGCTCTGAGCCACGTCCGCAGCACGTCGTAAAAATGCACGATGGGCATTGAATGGCATAGATTGGCGTACGGTTTGCCCCAAATTTGCCCCACACCGCGACCTGAACAGTGCACTCAAAACCGATATCAGACTCAGTAGTTTAGCGGTCCTGTGCCATTACATTAGCCAGGTTAACTCAAGTTGACAGCGACATCATTTTGCCATAACTTAATTTTTTAGTCATAACAGCTATGACGAATTACAAAAAATAGTAGCATCAGTCACTCGTGCATCAATGCTTTACTATTTGGAATTTCCTTGTAACAGCAAGAGTGATTTCGAAAAATACTTTAACAGACTGAGTTATTACAGAAATGTTAGACGATCTTACTACCGCCATTAAAGCTCAACTGTACGAGCGTGCAACAAGCCCTCTTCTTGGATCGTTCCTAATTTCTTGGTGCATAATAAACTACGAAGTACTATTAATTGTTTTCTCCAGTCTAAGCGCACCAGAAAAAATAACATATATAAATATGAATCTTTTCGCGAACAAAAATGACTATTTAACGATGGGTTTTTTATTTCCCCTCGCCACATCTCTTGCTCTGATTTTAATTTACCCATACCCCGCAGCATGGATTTATAAAATCTCCCGATCTCACCACAAAGAACTGAAAAAAATCAAACAAGCCATAGAGGACGAAACTCCCCTAACCCAAAAAGAAGGTAGAGAGCTCAGGACAATAGCTATAAGGCAGCAAGCGGCCGCAGACGTCGCAATTCAAAAACATCTTGAAGAAATAAAAACACTGAAAGTTATAATTTCCCAACTGGAACCAAACAACGTACAACTTGCAGACCAAATACAAACGAAAGAAAAAGAATGCCTGGATATACAACGTAAGCTAGACGCGGCTCAAAAGGACATCAAAACCCTTGAAGAATTGGTTAACAATCCTAATACCGGCACATCCATAGACTTTAATAATCTTGAGCCATTTGAACTTATAGAAAGGCAAGAAAATCAACGAAAATCGTCAGCACCTCCTGGAAACATGGGTCGCGAATACATCTTTAAAACAGTGACCGAAGCCATAGAAAAATACATTCAAGACATCAAGCCTTTCGGAAATGTCAACTGCACAGTATATATCGCAAATGAAAAAGTCTATACATCCTACCCCACCACCAACGGCGAGTTAGTTCAGGGATGGGGAAGTATAGACGCTGAGGCCGTATCAACTAGCACTTTAACTATAATGAACAACCTTAGAAATCATCGAGAAAAATCCTGAAATTTCATCGCCCGGACTATCCATTCAAAACTGGATGCATAACAGCCTATTAAAATCTATATAATAATAGGCGAAAATGTAGTTCCGGTTTAGTAATTGGCTATCTGCATGCAACGACCCAAAGGTGTTTAAGCTTAGTCGTATAGCTCGGGCTCATCATCTCACGCCGCATGGCCCAATCTGGATTACTGGGCACACTGGCTGACCGCAGCGTTCCCCTCCCCCAGCGATCATTGATCTCGTCCAATACGCTCATTACTCGGGAGGACTCGGCTGGCTGCGAAGTAGCGAAAAGATCATCGGTATACTCGCCGGGCTGACACAGGTTGAGCAGCATCACTTCGGCCTTACTGTATTTGAAGCCTGGGCGGTAAATGCGATCGACCGCATCAACAGTCGCCTTTGTTAGCAGTCGCACGTCATCGGTGGGATATGGCATGTCTACCACCACTCCGTTGGCATACTTCGCCTCCTCTGGATTGAACATGCCCGTGCGGATGCATACACGCACCTTCTTGCATAGCGATCCCTGGGCCCGCAGCTTTTCTGAGGCACGCATCATGTAGGTGGCCAACGCTTCCTTAATCGGTGGTAGATCAGTCAGGCGCTTGCCAAACATCCGGCTGCAGCAGATTTCCAGCTTGGGCGGATCGGGCTCGTCCAACTCAAGACAAGACGTTCCAGCCAGTTCACGGGCGGTCTTCTCGATCACAACGCTGAACTTCTTGCGGAGCGTCCATGGGTCCGCCTTAGCCAAGTCCATTGCAGACTTTATGCCCATCGTATCGAGGTGAAGTTTCATCTTTCGGCCAACGCCCCACACCTCCGCCACGTCCGTATTACGCAGCACCCAGTCCCGCTTAACCGGGTCGGTGATATTGACCACACCACCGGTCTGCGATTGCAGGCGCTTCGCGGTGTGGTTTGCCAGCTTCGCCAGGGTCTTTGTATGAGCGATACCCACACCAACTGGTATGCCGGTGCAGCGAAGTACCTGAGCGCGGATCTCCCGACCTAAGGCATCCAAACCACCGACACCGGTCAGATCGGTGAATGCCTCATCAATGCTGTAAACCTCAACTGCCGGCACCAATGACTCGATCAGGCTCATCACGCGTTCGCTTATGTCACCGTACAGCGCATAGTTGGAGGAGAACGCGACAATGCCGTGTTGCTTGAGCTTGTGCTTGATCTGGAAATACGGCTCGCCCATTTTGATGAACGGCTTCGCGTCGTAGCTGCGCGCGATCACACAGCCGTCATTATTGCTAAGTACCACAATGGGTACCTTTGCCAAGTCCGGCCGGAAAACCCGCTCACAACTGGCATAGAAGCTGTTGCAGTCAACAAGCGCAAAGGTCGGTTGCGGCTTAGACATGGCTGCGCACCGTGCTGGTAATCACCCCCCAGATTGATAGCTCATCCCCTTCAAGAACGTACCGCGCCGGGTACTTGGGGTTTTCTGACAGAAGGACAACCTCCCGGCCGCGCTTACAAAGGCGCTTGCAGATAGGCTCATTATTCAGCAGAGCCACCACTACATGCCCATGAACCGGCTCAATCGCACGATCCACCACCGCAAGATCACCTTCGAAAATACCTATCCCCTGCATGCTTTCCCCAGTGATGGCTACCAGGTACACATGCGGTGCTCGGATATTCAGGACCTCATCCAATGAGATGTGCTGCTCAATATGATCCGCCGCCGGCGACGGAAAGCCGGCCGGAACCTGGAACGAACACATAGGCAGCTTGGCGCCTGCCTGAGCGATAGGACCTAGAATGGTGAAGCTCATGATGCGGCCTTTTACAAATACTGTATGAATGTACAGTTAACTTTGTAGGACGCTTGCGGTCAATTTTTCTGTAGGGGATTTCGACAGACGGAGAGTGCGGTATGTGCGGACGATTTGTGCAGTACGAAGGGATGGCAATCTTCATTGAAGAACTGAACCCCCAAATAGAGCTGTTCAGCGGCTATGACGCTCAGCCAATTGATCGCTACAACGTCGCGCCGTCGACACGGGTTCAGTTGCTGCATGCCGCAGCGGATGGGCTGCATATCGATGCAGTTAAATGGGGATGGGCGCCATTCTGGGCTAAGGGCAAACGCCCCGACCCGATTAACGCCCGTGTAGAGACGGTCACCACGGGAAAGTTTTTCAAGCAACTTTGGCCGAATGGCCGAGCCCTGGTGCCGAGTGAAGGGTGGTATGAGTGGGTCAAAGACCCTGACGAACCGAAGAAAAAGCAGCCCTACTTCATTCGCCTGAAGAGTCAGAAACACATGTTCTTTGGCGCGCTTGCCCAAGTTCATCCTGGCCTGGATCCCCACGACGGCGATGGGTTCGTGATCATCACCGCCGCAAGTGACCAGGGCATGGTGGACATCCACGACCGCAAGCCGTTGGTGCTGACACCTGAGCACGCCAGGGAGTGGATCGATCCCAGCCTTACTTCAGCCCGCGCCGAGGAAATAGCGAAGGAATGTTGCCAGCCAGTGGATGACTTTGAGTGGTATGCCGTTGGCAGAGCAGTGGGGAGTGTGAAAAGCCAGGGGGCTGACTTACTGCTGCCTGCACCATCCAGGGATGTTTGACGCTATCAGAACAGTCCTCCCAATGCGGCTGGCTCCCAGTTCATGATCACCAGTTCACCGCTAACCTCACTTTTTCCTTGCCGTTGGTTGGATGTGGTGTATCGAATGTCCACCATCTCAAAGTGAAACCCCTCAAATACTCGCCTGATATCAGAGTGATCGTTGATGCTGACCATGACCTTGCCTTTGCAACGTCGCATGAAGTCGGCCATGCGCTCGTAATTCTCAAATGGGAAGTCCACGCCATAGCCGGCGGTCTGCCAGTAAGGTGGATCCATGTAGTGGAACGTATGGGCACGGTCGTAGCGTTCGGCGCAGTCCAACCACGGCAGGTTTTCAACGTAGGTGCCCGACAGACGCTGCCACGCTGCAGACAGGTTTTCCTCAATACGCAGCAAGTTGATCGCAGGGCCGGTCGTTGCAGTGCCGAACGTCTGCCCCGTCACTTTGCCGGCGAAGGCATGGTGCTGCAGGTAAAAGAATCGGGCGGCGCGCTGGATGTCGGTGAGGGTTTCCGGACGGGTCATCTTCTGCCACTCGAACACCTGGCGGGAACTGAGCGCCCATTTAAACTGGCGGACGAATTCCTCCAAGTGGTTTTGCACGACACGGTACAGCGTCACCAGGTCACCGTTGATGTCGTTTAGAACTTCAACAGGCGCTGCCTGGGGACGCATGAAGTAGAGCGCGGCGCCGCCGGCAAAGACTTCAACGTAGCATTCGTGTGGCGGGAAAAGCGGGATAAGGCGGTCGGCCAGGCGACGCTTGCCGCCCATCCAAGGAATGATAGGTGTAGACATAAAAAAGCAAGACCTTTGCTGTATGGATAAACAGTGCTAGGCTCGCTCCGCTTTGTGCACGAAGCAGGAGCCTTGGCTGGACTTGCAGGGACGATCTGCGGGGAAGGTGGCCGGCCTGGATGTTGACGCATCCAGCCCGGCCGCTCCTTTCACTTCTGTGTAGAAACTTCTTTTGCGTAAGCCTGACAGGCCCGCAGAGCGATCAATCCTCGGTCGCCGGCATCGGTGATGCCGATAATTCGTTGAGCATGCGCTGGGTCAAGTTGGGCTCTTGTGGGGCCATGAACCACGCGGCCGGTGGCGGTGGTGGTTGGCACTGAACAGCTGCCGGTGGTTTCGGTGGCGGAGAGTACGACTGACAGCCGCAGATCAGCAGTAGCCAGGCGATCACGCAGACGAGCCTGCTTGATTTGCTCATCGGTCAATTCCTTGTAGTGGGTTTCGTCTTTGTTCTGCAGGCGGAGCTCCAGGGCACGGCGCTTGTCCTGCTCGGTACGCTGCAGAGCAGAAGACGCTTTGGATATTTCGTTGAGGGTGTCCGCCTGCAGGCGGGCTTGCCGCTCCAGCACGCTGCCATAACGCCAGTCCTGAGCAGTCCAGGCCAATGCTGCAGATCCTGCGACCACCACCACTAACAGCAAGCTGATAGCGGCGATACGGAACTGCGCGGGGATCAGATCGAAGAGACGCATAACACCGCCCTCGCCCTGGCCCACAACTGCAGCCGATCCTCCAGGCCATTAAGGCCGCCGTTGATCCGGCGAGTGATGGTGTTGAACTGGTCCTGATCCGCGAGCGCATTCAGCCCGTTTACAGACCAGAACCACGCCGCCGACTCTGCCGCCCATTGCGGCTGCTCGAGCAGCTCGGGGGTGCGCAACAATCGCTCATCGCCGAACAGTGCCAGACTGCAGCGCAGGTAGTTATCGTGCCCGGTTACCTGGATCAACCCTCGGCCACGATAGCGTTGACCATCACCATCTGCAGCTGGGGTATTACCAAGCTTGGCAGCCAGAGTGCCGGTATCGTATTTACTCAGGTATTGATCCCCGCCCAGTTCGCGGACGTACTGCAGTTGACCGGACTCGTGACCAAGCTGCGCCAGGAAAGCAGCCTGGCGTTTCGGTGTATTGATCTGCCGATGCGCCATTGCCGCGTTCAGGGCAGATACAAAAACGCCCGCTTGGCGGCGGGCGTTTGGCATGATGCGTTGTAGCTGTTGTTCAGTGATGGTCATAAAAACTCCGGACAAAAAAATACCGCACTTAGGCGGCGGTGGCTTGCATTACAGCTTCTCGACGCTCACGACCTTGAGCGGCTTCGTTTCTTTCTTTTTCTTACCCTTGGATTTGCCTTGCTTGCCGGCATTGCACTCGACCGTGGTCGACCAGCCAGATTGGGTAAAAACCTGCTCCACCGAATCCGCCAGGTATTCACCATCTAGCCCGACCTTGAAGCCCTGGGCGTTGATCAGTCGCTCGGCATAAATGTCAGTCCGGCCTGGCATCTCGAAACGCACGTCGGCGGTCGAGCGATTGAATGCCGCTAACCGTGCTTTGGCTGCTGACTCAGCAGCGGTCTTGTTCGGATAGATGTGCCTATCCGTGTGCACCGCCGGCAAGCCGTCCGGCGCATCATCGTTGTCGATGGTGACCACCGCCAATTTGCCGTCCTTTTTGTTCTGATGCTTAGTCGCCACGGCCTTGTGCGAATTGCGATCCCCTAAGCTGAACTGCCAGCGACTGAGATCGCTGCGGGTCAACGTGATCGCACCGAACGTTTTGCCACTGGCTGTCTGCCCTCCCTGGCGCGGCATCACCAACAGCTTGCCATCCGCGACCTTGGCCGTGCAGTCGTATTGCTTAGCCAGACGCGTGATGAAATTAAAGTCGGACTCGTTGAGCTGATCCACACGAGCGACCTTCGTCGCCACCGGACAGCCTGCCTGCCAGCCATTTCGAGCCGCGATGTCGGCCACGATCTTCGACAACGGCGCATCCTCCCAGCTTCCGCTGCGGATAGTCTTACCACTGCCGCGCATATCGCTGGCTTTACCCTTGATCACAATCGTATCAGGCGGGCCGGAAACTTCGACCGTGTCGACCGCGTAAAGCCCCAGGCGCATCAAGGACGTTTCGGCATAGCCCAGGTGAATCTCGATTGAGCTACCGCGCCGGGGCAACTGCACCTGGCCGTCACGGTCATCGATACGCAATTCAAACTCGTCGGACTCCATACCCGGCTTGTCAGAGGTCCTAAGCAACAACAAGCGATCATTGATCTTGGATGTAATATCGGCACCGTCGGCAACGATACGAAAAGTGGGCGTCATGGTTTTTTTCCAAAGAAAAACCCGCACAGGGCGGGCTGAATACAAAGTGTTCTTACGCTTAACGCAACGGGCCGCACGGAGTCAGTCCCACAAGCTAATCCCTTCCTCAGTCGGGATTGGCAGATCCGGTAGCACGATCACCACACCAGCGCGGAAAGGCTGGGGCTCGTCTGCCAGGCCCTGATTGGCATCCAGCACGGCCTCGACACTGCCGTTCAAGTGCCCATAAACGTTATTGCAAATGACATCGAGCATGTCCCCGTCAGACGTTCTGCATGTCGTCGCCATAGCGCGTGAACTCCAGAGTGAATACTTGTTTACGCGGAATACCGCCGTGCAGCAGCGCGCCCTGTTCCTCGTTGATGGACTTCAAGCACCAGGTGCCGATCACCTCTCCATAGCCGGTGGTCAGAGTCAGGGGCTGTAGCCGGCCGCCGATGGTGCGCAATGTGTCAAGCTGCTTGAGTCCCCCCTTGAAGCCTGGGTAAATCGTGCCTTTGAGTGTGAGCTTTTCTTCGCCCATGCCCACGGCCTGCTGCGCCGGGCGCCGCGATAGCCGCTCCTGTGAAGCCCAGCGGAATTCGGTCGAACGACTCAATTCGTCGAAGGCCGCAGTATCCAGGTTGAAGTAGTACGGCTGAATCTTAGGATCCTTGGGCTGGATGATCAGCAAGTGCGGGAATGGCTTCACCGCTTCTGGCGCTGGTGTGGCATCTACGGCAAACGCGCTGGTGGGCACGATGTTTGCCAATGACGGACTGACCTTTCCGGCGATCTTGTTGATTGCCGTCGCAGCCTTTCCCGCCTGCTCCTTCAGCGCACCCATTCGCTCCTGCACTTCGGAAGCGCCCCGTGTCGCGCGACCGTACACAGCCAGCACCTGGCCGGCTTTGGCCTGCGCGGCGTCTACGCCGCGCATCACCCGCTGTAGCTTGGCACCGACAGTTGGCCCCACGAACGGAATGTTTTCCAGCTCGGACGCAGCTCCAGTCAGCTCCCTTATTGCGCCGTTGACAGGTCCAAGCATGCCGTCAGCACTACGTCTACCAGCCTCCCCGGCTTCAACCAGGTACTTGAGGCCCGACTGCATCTGCTCCATATAAGCCATAGGCCCTCCTCTTTACAGGTGCGGTTCGTCGTACAGCTTCGCGGCGTTTTGTTTCGCCGCATCAGCCATCATTAGCCGCATGTGCGGCATGAGGTCCTGCGCTAAGCGTTGCGGGTCTTTCACATCCCCTTGCACCGTAACCGGCATGCTCAGTGAGTACTGAAATTGCTGATCCACTTTGGCCGGGACAGCCCTTTCCGGCTCTTTGGGTTGGATCGCGACAGCCGCCGGTTTGGTCGGTGCTGATACGGCCAGAGAGCGGGCTACATCACCCAAGACCGGCGCTTGCGGTGCAGGCGCCATCAGCAGCGCACCCGAACCGTTTGGGCTGTTGAATGACTTGCCCATTGCGGCCAAGCTTGGAATGGCTGGACCCGGTCGAGGCGCCATCAGCAAGGGCGTTACCGGGGGGGCGGGTTTTTCATCCTCGCCTCCGAACCAGGACTTACCCGCAGCCCCACCCAGCGCTGAACCACCCATGCTGCCTAAGTAAGCGCCTACCAGCCCGCCAATAGCGGTGCCAATGATAGGCACCACCGAGCCAATAGCCGCCCCTGCAGCAGCACCGGCCATGGTGCCGGCGAGATTGCCGGCTGCAGCGCCATAGCCCTCCGCCTTTTCGTCCTTCGTCTTGGCATTCTCATAGGTGTCGAAGGCCATCGCGCCGGCTTCCATCAGCGAGCCACCAGGAATCATCTTGGCGGCTTTGCCGATCTTACCGACCGCTTGCACAACACCGCCCAGTTTCGCCATCGCCCCGCTGGGAACCGGAACAGGTGGAATTGGCGGGCTTGGGACCGGCACCGGCAGCCTTGGCAACGACGGACTCGGGACCGGCAGTGCAGGCCGTGGCATTGGCGAACGCGGGGCCGGTATTTCAGGCCGTGGCACAGCCGGACGCGGGACCGGTACTGCAGGCCGTGGAACTGGCGGACGCGGGACCAGCACACGGGCACGTAGCGAGCTACCCGCCCGAAGCGGCACCGGCCGACGACGCGAAGAGCCACGTCTTGAACCCCGAGCACGCCGGCGGGTTTCGCCTGTCGTTCCAGCGGCCCCCCCCATTGCACCCAAATTAACGACGAAAACCTTTTGAATGCCGTCGCCACTCGCCGCCGTATTGTCACCCGTCGCGCCGTCATCGCCAGATACAGCTTCTTTTGCGAGCGAAACCACTTTAAGGCCAGTCGAGACAATGTCTAACTTGCCGGACTTCTTCTCTTCCTTTCCATCACCATCAGCTGACTCACCCTTGAGTGCAGCTACAGCCTTGAGCCCAGTCTCAACTAACGACAGGGCTTTGCCGGCCTTGCCTTTGGGATCGCCGCCCTTTCCAACGCCGCCAGCGCCATCCTTGGAGTTGGTCACAAAGACTTTTTGCACTTCGCCGGACTTACCGCTCAACGAGCCACGCGCGACGTTGAGTAGACCTTTAGCGATTTTGAACGAGCTGAGCAGGCCCTTGAGCGCGATAAGCCCGCCACCGACCGCCGTGATGCCAGTGACAACGCCGGGCGCGCTGTCAGACAACGAGGTGATACCCCTCGTGACTTTGGTCAGCGCTTCAGCCACGGTGTCCGTGACCGGACGCAGAGCGTCCCCAACGCTGCGCATTGCGTCATCCATCGACTGAGCCATTTCGGCCCACTTCTGCGACGACGCCTCCCGGCGCTCGCTGAGGTTTTTGTCGAGGATGCCCGTTGCTTCACGCGAATCGTTTTTGAGCTGGCTGTACAGCGCCTTGTTCTGCATATAGGCAGAAAGTGCAGCCTTTACCTGCATATCAGCGAACAGGTCACCGGTGCGCAGTGACTCTTCCAGCGAGGCCATCATGGCCTTGGCTTTCTCCGGGTCCGATTCCTTGCTGATCTTCGCCGTCGCCTCGGCCATTGCCGCCGCGCGCTTCGGATCAATGGCCTGGATGTACTTCTGTGCCAGCGACATGCTGGTTTCAAGCGTGGACATCCCGTGTTGCAAACCGGTCTGCATTGACGCCTTGTAGTCGATACCGGCCTTTGCATACGCCTTGACGGTGTCGCCGGAACCGATTTTGCTCATCCAGTTCTTGAGGTTGTTCGCCGCCTCATCGGCGCCGCCTGCAGACTTCATCTGCACTTGCAGCATGGCCCCCAGCTGCGTCACCGCATCCATGCCGGTGATGCCGAGGCTGCCCATATTCGCTAACAGTTCGGGGAACCACTTGGCCATGTCTGCCGCTTCAAAGCTCCCCGCCTGCCCTTGGAAGGCAATAGCCTCCAGAGCCTGCTGCATCTGCTTTGGATCGGTAATCTTGGCGTTCTGCCCCAGGGCGTTGATCATCTTCGCGGTATCGACACCGTTCGAGCCTTGACCTACGACAAACTTGGCCGCGACCGGCGCGTACTCCAGGGCCTTGCTCAAATCCATACCCGCGCCGACCAACTGGTTGACCACGTCGGCCACGTCGTTGCGCGCCATGCCGGTGTCGCGCGAGGTATTGATGATCTTGCGCGACATCTCCTGTTCTTGCGGTTTGTTGGCAATACCGGCCTTGATCGCGATGTCACGAACAATGGCCCCAAAATCCGCGCTGACCTTGGTCGGAACAGCTAGCATGCCAACACCGACGACAGCGGCGCCGACAGTGCTTTTCATGCCGTTCTTACCAGCATCCAGTTGCTGATGTCCGCGGGCCTTAAGTTCGGCTTTGTTGGCGGTCTGTCCCATCGAACGATAGGCCTTTTCCAGCCGGCCGACCTCGATGCCCTGCTTTTTCAAACTGTCGAGATTGGAGTTCAATCGCCCCAGTAGCTTGGACGCTCCCTCAGAGCCGCTGTCATGGGCTTTCTTCCATTCATCACGCAATCGAATGGTGTCGCCGATAGTGCGCTGCAGAACACGCGCTTTATTGCCTTCCGCCTCAAGACGCTTGATGCGCCCCGTTACATCTTTAAACGCAGCACCGACAGTCGAACTGACGGCGCCGCCGATCACCAGCCCGAGGGCGATCTTGTTCGCCATGTCACGGCCCTCTTTTGCATAGCCTTTATCGAAGGCGGCTCAGTCCGTGAGCCACCACACCATTTCCGCAAACGGCATCGACAGAATCTCAGCAGCGGAAAATCCCGTTTCCGCCGCCAGACGTTTCGCGGCCATTTTTATTACGTGAGGGTTAAACCCCGTCGTCTTGGTCCATTCGAAAATAGCCGGCCTGCAGGCGGTTAAAATCCACCAACATCAGGCCCTCGAGATCAGCGACAGGCGCCCCGGCAAGCGCGGCAAACAAGATCAGCTCTCGCTGTTCGTCATTTCCGCCCGCGTCACGATTAGCAGAGCGCACATCGCCAACTGTCGGGGAACGCAGAGACAACGTATCAACCGACACCCCGTTGATGACGCTCGGACAGGAAAGGGTGACCAAGGCCCGATCTGTGCTAACCGACAGCCACGGTGGCATCGAATCCGAATAGTCGGTTTCGGGGACCAGGTGCGAGTAAGCGGCTTGAACACGGCGATAGTCCGCCAGCTTGAGGCCTTCAAGATCCTTAACGCCTACCTCTGCCAATCCCGCGAACAACATCAACTCGCGCTGTTCATCGTCGCCATTAGAGGCGCGGTCGACAGCTCGCACTTCACGAACCATCGGGGCACGCAGGGTCAAGGTCTCGACCTGTACGCCGTTGGCATTGCTCGGCCGCGTGAGCGTCACGACGGCAGCGAGCGCAGTCAGCGACAGCCAGGCCGGTACTTCTTTAAAAGTTGCTTTATTCATTTGGATCTATTCCCTTAGAGGCCGAGTGCCGCGCGAACATCAGCGAGTTGATCTTTACCGTCAATTACCTGAACACCTGCGACCATGTCGATCTCGTAGATGACCCGGCCGTCAATTTCGAGCTTGTAGTAGGAAGGCGCCACGGCATGTTTGATTTCCGCCGGGTCGCCGGCTTTCCAGTCCCCGAGGTCGACCTCTTTAAGCAACCCACGCAGAGTGGCGACCGCAGCCGTCACTGCCCCTTTTTGCCCCCTGAATGCACCTCGGAACGTCGCGTTGAAGGCCGTGCCATCTGCCAGGCCGAAGTACTTCAACGACTCTCGACGCACGCCCTTAGTGACAAAGGAGGCTTCCATTTTTTCCAAGCCCTGGGCCATCTCGATGGCACCGGCCATTCCGCCAGCGCGGTACTCATCGGTCTTTACCGTCAACTTGGGCAAGGTCAGACTCGGCACGTCGCCGGCGAAGTTCACACCGTCGACAAACAGGTTCGTGTTAAACAAGGTTTGAGGAATCATTGACTAGGCCCCTTAGGCTGCTTCAAGAACTTCGGTCATCCACTGATCGGTGACTTCGAAAAGGAAATTCGGGTTTTCTGCCGGTGGCACATCGGTGAAGCGAATGCGCCAGTAAACTTTGCCCTGGGAGATCTGGCTGGCAGTGTTCAGCTCGGTGTCCGGGTACACCTCAAAATTGATAATCGCGCCCTGGGCTTTCAGGTCACGCATGAACGCGTCCAGTCCATCCGTCACGTCCTTGACGTAGGTCTTGGTGATTGAGCGGTCCACGGCCCACTTGTGGCCGGCCTGCACCGCATCCATGAGGATGAACAGCGTGCGAACACGCGTGACGAATGCCCATTTCGGGTCGCTCGACAGCGTGCGGTTACCCCACAGGCGATAGCCGTCGTCGCGGATGATCGTTGCGATATTGGCGTTGTTCAGCAGGTTGGCCCGGCACGTCTCGTCACCGTCCAGATACTCGACAGCCCTGGTCGTGCCAGTGATACCAGTGAATTCCTTGTTAGACGGCGATGCCCAGAAGCCATATTCGGCATCAGTCCAGGCGAACAAGCCCGCTGCCCAAGCGGAGCCCGGCGCATCGACCGTCTTGCTGAGCTCGGTGTCCCAGTACTGAACACCCGGATCCACCATGAACAGATTGCGACTTCCGAAGTTGCCGGCATAGAGCATCGCCGCCTCATCCGTGGTCCCAGGGCCATCGAGAATGCCGATTGCCCGCAGTTTCTGCGCCAGGCTGTCGAGCGCGGTGGCGACTGCCTGAGTGGCGGTGTGGCCGGGCGCAATCAACAGACGGGGCTGCGCGTTGTACAGGCTTTTCCCATCGAGCAAGGCCTGTAAGCCGGTACGCTGACCAGAGGTGAGCACGCCACCAATGATCGCAGAGGCCTGCAGTGCCGCGTCTTCCAGCTTCGGTACCCCAATGGCGACAATCACCGCCTTGGCCTTGGTATAGATCGCCTTGCAGGCCTTGGTGATCGCTGAGTCAGCGCCGAAGGCAGCAATAGCCTCGCGCTCGGAGGTGATCAACTTGAGCTCGCCGGCCTTGGCAGTGCCACCGCCAAGGGCGCCTGGGGTGAAGGTGTCGCAAAGTCCGATAATGGAAGACGACGGCAAGGATATGGTGCGCGCGCCCGTCTTGATGTCAGTCGTAGTAACGCCGTGGAAGAAACTCATAAAGCAAATGCTCCAGAAACGAAAAAGCCCCGCAAAAGCGAGGCCGGGAGGGTTTATGTGTTGCGTGTAACGGAATACAAAACGCCCCAATGGGGTGGGGCGCTATTGGGTTTGTTCGGCGATCCAGCCAGGTTTTTTGGGTCGGTATTTTTGAACAGGAAACTTCGTTGTTTGGGGCCAGTCCCGCAATGCCTGAACATAATCAAGCAGCTCACCAGATTGCTGCACGGTCAGGGTGGTAGGTCGGTCTGAATCCACCTCATCACGGTGCCGCTCCCTGAGCCATTTAACGCTTTTAATTTCGGCGTCGCGCCATGCCCGTTCCGAAACAGCCGGATCGAGCGTAAAGGCGGGTTTCGGCTTACCGCCGTCTTTCAACCATTGTTCATAGTCGTCCCAGAAGCGATGGCCTCGAGGAACTGTTGCACCATCTGAGAGCTGAATAACCGTGTCTGGGTCGGTGGTGAGTTGATAGTTCATGTTCGCTCCTACAGCTCGGCGTCAGCTGTTGCATGGATGTAATAGGACTGTGCAGGCACACCTACGTCGCCGTTATCAATGGCGACGCCACGGGTACCGACGATGGACGAGCGCGCATTGCTGGTCGAAAAGTCATCGCTCCCGGATCGGAACTGGCCAGGTCTTCCTGATGCGTTAGGGCTGTAAAGACGTACGCTGGGTATCATTCGCTTTTCAACCTTGTAGCTCCACATGACCACGGGCTGGCTGGCAGCACCGGTTTGGTTCATGTACACCACGCTCATCAGGGCTCCGCTACCGCCGGATGAATCCGAAGGTGCGACCTCGTGAGAGAAGGTTTTCTCGTAATAGCGTTGGCATAACGCCAGCTCCTGCGCAAAGGTACGAAGTTCCATTTCAGTTGCGATCGTTCCACCCTCGATCTGCACCGAGGCAAGGTCCAGGGTGTAATTTCCTTTACCCAGACTGCCGAATACCAGTTCGAGATAGTCGCCGGTTACAGCGCGATTTTTGCCCTTAATCGACGGCACATCCAGCGTAACGACGTACCTTTTGAATTCGGTAGTTACCGTAATTTCCGCGCCAACTCCCGCGCCTGCGTCAGAACCTCCTGGGCCAAATGACTGGCGTAAAATTACCCCGCACTTATGGCTGATGGATGAGCGCATATAAAAAGAAATCGTTGCACTCTTGCCCGCTAGCACCTCCACACCCTCAATGCGTTGGCTGATATTCACGCCATCGTTGGCGCCTGAACGGGCAACTCTTAACGCATACGTCCCTTCGTTGAATCCGGCGCCTGGTTCAAAAGCAATTCGGCTCCATGTTGCGGTTGAGTTTGCGGGTAAGTAGACAATCCATCGATCCGGTCCATAAAACGCCTGAGGGGGGCCTGCCAGGTTGCCAACTTGACCTGTTACGCCTCGCTGCCAAATATCGAAATTGCCGTTGATCAAAC